>DATGYM010000372.1:0-25974 GCA_035297925.1 Pyrinomonadaceae bacterium
GCTGCCGGCGCCAATCGAAACCGCCTTGACGGCCGGAATCGACATCATGGCCTGGGCGAGCTTTCCGTCAAGCTTCAAATCCCACGCGGTATGTGAGCCGAGTCCCGGCATTACGCCGCGAGCTATGACTTCAAAAATGCCGCCCAGTGTGTCGCCGGCTTCGCGCTTGGCGTCGATCAACTCAACCATCTGCCGCTGCAGTTTCACATCGGCGCAGCGCAAAGGCGCGTCGTCCGGAATCGCCCCAACTTCGCTCCAGGATAATTCCAAAGGCTTTTCGGGAATACCGCCGAGCTGAATTACATGACTGCGAACCTCCACGCCAAAGGACGCCAACAACTGTTTAGCGATCGCTCCGCAAGCCACTCTGGCTGCCGTTTCGCGCGCTGAGGCGCGCTCGAGAATGTTTCGCAAATCGCGAGCGTCAAACTTCTGCCCACCGGCAAGGTCAGCGTGACCGGGACGTGGCCTTTTTAGCAGGCGGGACTTTTCCGCGGTGAGCGCGCGCGCATCGGCAGCCATAACTTCGGTCCAGTTCGCCCAGTCTTTGTTTTCGATCAGCACCGTGATCGGCGACCCGAGAGTCAGACCATGGCGCACGCCGCTGAGAATCTCCGCGTGGTCCTGCTCGATCTTCATGCGGCCGCCGCGACCGTAGCCGTGTTGACGTCGGCTCAATTCGCGATCGATCGCGGCGCTGTCGACCGGCATGCCCGCGGGCAAGCCTTCAACGATCGCAACCAGCGCGCGCCCATGTGATTCTCCAGCGGTGGTGAAGCGAAACATCTCGATCCCTCTGCGTTTCCCTTTTGGGCTCTTTACGACTCTGCGGTGAGCCTTTTCGCAGCCACGTTTACCACAGAGAAAATATGTCTTAGTTTGATTTATCTCTCTGCGTCGCCTTTGCGCTCTCAGCGACTCGGCGGTGAGCTTTTTCCGCAGCCACATTTACCGCAGCGTCGCAGAGAGCGCAAAGATAACGCAGAGATGTCCAGCTACTCCCGCAAGCCAAGTACTCTACGACCGCGATCCCCTAACCATCAACTCACGCGCCAGGCATTCATTGTAAACGGATTCCAGCAGGCCAGGGCCAAGGTGGCGATGAACTTCCATGGCTGCACCGATAACATCCCTCGTGATCTCATTGACATGTCTTTGCATGTTAACCTCCTCCGCCTTTCCAAAGCGCTTCGCGTCTTTGCGGTTAACAAGTGGTTACAAAATGAGTCTCTTGAGGGTGTGCAGAACGGTTTTCTATCCCAACTGTATTACTGGCTAAGTAGAGCTTCGGAAAAAATATTCCCGCGACCGAGTATTCCGGCGGGATCGAATGCGCGTTTCAATGCCGCCATCTCCCGCAGGTGCTCTTCGGCATAAAAAAGGCGCAAGTATTCGCGCTTTAGTTTTCCTATCCCGTGTTCGGCGGAGAGAGTTCCGCCGAGCGCAGCGGCGCGTTGGAGAAATTGCAGATAAATCTCTCTCGCCTTTGCCCCTTCATCATCGTTACGCGGCAGGATGTTAACGTGAACGTGATTGTCGCCGATGTGACCGAAGATGGTGTACCTAAGTTCGCCCGCGCGCAGCGTATCCTGATAAAACCGCAGCAGCTTGGGAAAGGCTTCATCGGGCACAGACATGTCGGTGGAAACCTTCCGCTGATTGTGCCGCGCAAACCATTCGTTCATCAACACCGGCAGAGCGTGACGAAATTCTCGCAACTTCGCCTGATCCTGAGGGCCAGTCGCAAACCAGGATCCATCGACCAGCGCCTGGTGTCGTTCCAGCAAGGCAAGCCATTCCGTCATCAACGGATCTTCATTACCCGAGGTTGTCTCCTGTTCAAAGAAAATGGCCCCAACGGCCTTAGCCGGAATCGTCTCGTATTTCTCGCGTAGGAATCGCAGCGACTCACTGTCGAAATATTCCAGGGCCCGTGCATCGATCAGACTCGCTGTTTGTTCTTCGGCGGTGACTAAGGAATTGCCGTAACGATCGGTCACTGCCAACGCCTTTTCCATCAGCGGTCCAAGACGCCTGGCTGCGCCATCATGCTGGCGATTGGCCAGGGACAGGCCGCGCGCCTCGCGCACAAAAGCCAGGAGGTTTTCATCGTCACTGAAGAATACAATCCCACTCAACAAGCCTTCCGGTTTGGCGAGTAGCGATACTTCCACCTCCAAAACAACTCCGAGCGTTCCTTCGCTGCCTATGAAAATATCAAGAACGTCCATCTCCGGAGCGACGTAGTAGCCCGCCGCATGCTTTCGCGTTTGCGGCATCCGGTACGTAGGCAACTGTGCTTCGAGCATGCGGCCGGAAGCGAGCGGAATCCTTACTCGTCCACACCCATCGGCATGCAACTCGCCGCGGCGTAAATCGATTAAGTCACCCGTTGCCAGCGCAATCTTCAAACGCTGTACATATTTTCTTGTCGGGCCATACTTGAATGTCCGCGCGCCCGAAGCATTCGTCGCCACGTTGCCGCCGAGAAAACAAGTACGTTCGGTCGGGTCGGGCGGATAGAAAAGATTTTCCGATTCCACAAAGCGCTGCAGGTCGGAAAGCCTGACGCCGGCTTCAGCAACTGCCCGACCGCCGTTGCCCTTGTGGATTACGCTTTTAATCTGATTGAGATTGTCGGTAGCGAGCACGATACCGCCCAGCGGCAATCGTCCACCGACTGTGCCGGTGCCCGCACCGGAAACTGTTACCGGCGTGTGACTTTCCGAGGCCGCGCGCAAAACATCAGCCACCTCTGCATCGCTCTCGGGGAACACTACGCGCTCGGCGTGTCCTTCGCGCATGTGACTCGCGTCGGAGAGAAAAGATTGAATTTCGTCCGGATCGGTTTTGGTAAGCATGTATAAAAAATGGGTCAATAGGGGAAGAGGGTAACAGGAAAAAGCAAACTGCTCTTGCCCCCTTTTTCCCTCTTCCCTCTTGCCCTTTGTCAGGCCAATTGCAGTTCACGCTCGCGGAGAACTTTTATGCGGTCGCGCAACTCAGCCGCCCGCTCAAATTCGAAGCGCTTAGCGGAAGCCCGCATTTCGGCTTCAAGCCGGGTAATAGTCGCCTCGATATTTTCCGGCGAGTAGTCTGCGATGTCCTCGAGCTCAGTCGGCACTTTGAAATAGTCGGCTTCAGAAGCTGTTATCAAAGTAGATTCGATGGCTTTGACGATCGTCATCGGCGTGATTCCCTGCTCTTCATTGTAAACTTCCTGAATCGCTCGGCGGCGGCGTGTCTCGTCCATAGCGCGTTTCATCGAATCCGTGATGCGGTCGGCATACAGAATTGCTTTTCCTTTCGAATTACGTGCAGTGCGGCCAATTGTCTGGATGAGCGACTGCTCGGAACGAAGAAAGCCCTCTTTGTCCGCGTCGAGTATTGCGACCAGTGAAACTTCAGGCAGGTCCAGACCCTCGCGCAGCAGGTTGATTCCAACCAGCACGTCAAATTCGCCGCGCCGCAAATCACGAAGAATCTTGATGCGCTCGAGCGTCTCAATGTCCGAATGCAGGTAGCGAACGCGCACGCCGACCTCAGTGAAATATTCCGTGAAGTCTTCGGCCATTCGTTTGGTTAAAGTTGTCACCAGCACGCGCTCGTGACGTTCAGCACGCTGCCGGCATTCTTCAAGTAAATGATCGATCTGGCCCTTTACCGGATGAACTTCGACTTCCGGATCCAACAGGCCTGTCGGCCTGATGATCTGCTCTATCACCTCGCCGCCTGATTTGGTCAGTTCATAGGGGCCGGGTGTGGCTGACACATAAATCGTCTGACCGATGCGCGCTTCGAATTCACCAAAATTTAAAGGTCGGTTATCAAGTGCTGACGGCAGGCGAAATCCATACTCGACGAGCGTACGTTTACGCGACTGATCCCCTTCGAACATGCCGCGAATTTGCGGAACGCTTTGGTGCGACTCGTCGATGATCATCATCGTATCGCGCGGCAGATAATCAAGCAGAGTAGGTGGCGGCTCGCCCTCCTTTTTTCCGGTCAGATGCCGCGAATAATTCTCGATGCCGCGGCAGAAACCCATTTCTTTGATCAGTTCCAGATCAAACATGGTGCGCTGATGCAGGCGCTGCGCTTCGAGAAGTTTTCCCTCGGCTATCAATTTCGGTTCCCACCATTCAAGCTCCTCCTTTATCGACTTCAGCGCGCGCCGGATAGTCGGTTTCGACATCACGTAGTGGCTCTTCGGATAGATGGGAACCCGCGTCTCATGTTTCGTAATTACGTCGCCGAGCAACGGATCGATGGTGGATATTGAATCCACCTCGTCTCCCCAAAGCTCGATGCGAAAGGCCTGGTCCTGATAACTCGGATAGATTTCAACAACGTCGCCGCGAACGCGAAAAGTCCCGCGCTGGAAATTCACATCCGATCGTTCATACTGCAACTCGACGAGTTTTTGCAGCAGTGCCTCGCGTTTCATACGCGTGCCCGGTTCAAGAAAGAGCAGCATGCCGTAGTAGGCATCCGGATCGCCGAGCCCGTAGATACAGGAGACACTGGCGACCACGATCACGTCACGCCGCTCGAAGAGCGCGCGCGTGGCCGACATGCGCAAGCGATCGATCTCCTCATTGATGATCGCCTCCTTTTCAATGTAGACATCAGCGGCGGGCACGTAAGCCTCGGGCTGATAGTAGTCGTAATAAGAAACGAAATACTCCACCGCATTCTCCGGAAATAAAGACTTAAATTCCTGGTAGAGTTGCGCGGCCAAGGTCTTGTTGTGCGCGAGGACCAGCGTCGGACGTTGCGTTCGCTGAATTACACTTGCGATTGTAAAAGTCTTGCCGCTGCCGGTTATTCCCAGCAGCACTTGATCCTTCAGCCCTTCGTTAAGGCCGCGGACAAGACTGTCTATGGCCTGCGGCTGATCTCCTTTAGGCTGATAATGTGACTGAAGTTTGAATGCCATCTATGACGTGAATAGTAAATGTTAATGCGTCAATAGTGAAAAGCGCACGCCCCCTGCCGTCCTCTTACAAAGTCAAAAGGAGGTTTGCAAAAAAACAAGAAGTCGTGAAAGACAGGCAAAGTCTCTTCACGACCACGTGCTGTTAAGTTATTGCTATTTGTAAGTCACGCCGCAGAAGGCGCGGTTGTTCCTCTCAGGCTATCGCTCTGATTAATCAAATCCAATATCGCGGCTCGCACCTCGGCAGGCAGATTATTCCCAGTCAGGTGCCGAAATACCGGAATGACCTCCGGGGCTCCACTGGAAGCCAGCAACTTAATCAAGGTTAACCGCAGTTCGATATTCGGATGGTCCTTGATGACCTGAATCAGGGACTGAACTTCCCCTGCCTTGGCCACCAGGAAAAGAAACGAAAATGCAGAATAAGAGTTTTCGGGGTTATCACCCATCAGGTCCTTAATAGCTTCGTCCAACAATCCTGAGCCGGCCAGGGCCGCGCCGATGTTTCGGCGTTCTGCAGGTGAACCTTCGCGTAAGGCAAGGTTGAAGAACGATGCAGCACGATCCGGATCGAGTTCGTAAAGCGCGCGAACGGCTTCGTATCGGGCCATAGGTGAGGGATCGTCCAGGCCCTGAGCGAGTTCGTCAAACGAGCCAACACGGATGCTCGATAGCTGTCTGGCTTTTGTCTCATTTCCCTTGCGCGCACGGTCTTCGGCAGCCCGTCGCAGGATGGCTTGTTCCCGCCGCCAGCGTTCTTCGTCAAAC
Organism: Pyrinomonadaceae bacterium; assembly: GCA_035297925.1. Taxonomy (GTDB): domain Bacteria; phylum Acidobacteriota; class Blastocatellia; order Pyrinomonadales; family Pyrinomonadaceae; genus PSRF01. Next base: position 5,708 of record DATGYM010000372.1, read on the forward strand.
TCGTTAATTTCTGCCTGATTGCGGACACTTCCTCTTTCAATAAGCGAAGTGTCTCCTTCAATGTACGGGCCGGTCGAGTTTCCCTGAGCCCTCAAATGAGCATCCTTCTCAAGTTTGGGTCCAAGCAGCTTTTTCATGCGCTAATCTGTCTTCTCTGCAATCCAAAATTGGAACTCTTACCTGATGGTTGTTCGGCTGTCCGACCTCGGCAGCAAAGTACTATGCGAAACGAGGACGGTCGACGCCTGGCCATGAACGATGCTGCGAGTGAGGTTCTGACCAGAATTATTTGGAGCTCAATCCCACGAGCCCTGAGCCTCTTGATTTAGTTGAATCTCTACACTTTCGCCGCTTTCGTCCGTATTGTCAGCGGTCACGTCGTTTACCGGGAACTCGCCCAAATAAGGAACCTCTGCGGAATTCGCTGATGCATGTGCGGCCAGTGTCAAAGGAGGCGCGGGATGGGACCAGCTTGGTTCGGGCGGACTGGCGAGATTCCGGGGCCCGACGGCTTCCGCGTTTCGAAGCAGGTTGAATTTCGCTATGATTACACGGCTTACGTTTAAGCCCATGCTGCTATCAAGATCACACAACTGTTCGGCAACGACCCTTTGTGAAACTCTCTCAAACGCGTAACGAAGCTCTCTTCCTGCCGAAGCTGGCCCATCAGCCAGGACTAATTCAAAGTCGCGTCCACCAAGAATCCGGCTGCGAGAGTGATTTAGGAGAAGTACCTGAGCCTGGTTATGCATTCTTCCAGTTGCGACAACCACAAGATGAGAAGCTTCCGTCTCGATCTCCAAATCGATGGCCCAACGCGCAAAGGCAGGAGTGAGATCCCCATCTCGGGCCACAGTGAGAAACGGTTCACCGCATATATTGGCCATCATCTGCCCATGTCCCTCACCTTCGGAAGGTCCGACGGCAATCTCGCTTTCAGGGACACCCATCTCCCGGAGTAGAAAATGCAACCGACTGAGAAGCCATGAGCCATCTTCAAGAAGTGATGACGCCAATCGAGTTGGCGCAAATACTTCTTCCACTTTCTCGTCCGCGACTGGTGAGCCACACTCACTGCAAGTTGCGTCGCTGACAGTTACCACAGCCAGGGCATGAGGATTCGGTAATCGAAAAAGAGCATGTCCAGTCTTGCGACAACTAACCTGCACTTCTCGCTCTACCAAGCCGACGTCTTCAAGTCGCTCGATCGAGAAGTCGCGGGCCTCAGCGGTATTTTCAGTGAGCAGCTTTGCAGCGTAACCCTCTTGATGGGCTTCTCTGGCACCACGCAAAAACACGCGCGCACTTTCGTCCTCGAGCCTTGACGCAGCAAGAATGCGCCGACTCATCGTGTCTTTTCGCAAACTGGTGTACAGGGAATCGGTGTCCTGCCTGGCGACGAATCGCTTAAAACCCTCGGGTATGTTTGGTTTTCCGTGGGTCCACTCCGGAAAGTCCTCTGCGGTGCCGCTGCCTTGCCCACCGCTGTGAGCTAAAAGCAATTCGCGAACTGTCCGGCAAAAGGAGTCGAGCTTTCTGAAAGGCTCCGGGGTGCTGGCTTCATAGACGATTCCAGCGCGAGTCCCCGGAACTTTTGCCTTGTCATCGAAAATGAGAAAGAAAACATGATCATTAAGACAAAACAAGTCCCCTCGAACATAAGGCTCGGAAATTTCAGTCTCGGTCCAGGTGGCAACTGCACTCTCGATCTCTCCAATTCGTTCAGGCCCCAACATCACGTGCTCGAAGCAATTAAGTCTTGCCGATCGGATTAGAGGAGTTAGATTCTTTTCCTGTAATTCTTGAAGTAACCGCGTACGACTTGTTCCATCTATTTTGTGACTAAGACTCTTGCTCTCCACAAATAACATCGACACTTCCTGGCCTGCCTTTCAGTTTCGTACGCAGAATATCTAATTCGGCTGGGCGACAGTAATGACCACGGTCTGTTGACCGGTCGCTTTCGACGGATAACGGCGCTGTCGAGCGATTCTCAAGGCCAGCGCCTCATAGCTGTCCATTCCGGCTTTATGACTGGCGATTGACGCTTTCATTACGCGACCATTTTCAATCTGCATAACAACGTTTACCGACTGAGCCTCAGACTTAGCCTTTTCCTTGTTGCTTCCTACACCGGCAACGGTCGCGTTCCCTGCAGCCAACATGCTGGGCTCAGGTGAAGCGACACTTTCATGTGTTTTGATCGCTGTGCTGTCGTTCTCGTGGGCTTGAGACTGCTCGCCATCTGTTGCCGGCTTTTTGTCCTTTGCCATCCCAGTTTGGATTTTCGAGTTCTTTCGCGATTGATTTTGAGGGGCGTTCGCCAGTGGCTCCACGATCGGTTGATTGGACGGCCTGTCCTTGCTCTCCAGGGACTGATGTGACGACGGACCAATCTCCGCTCTACTCCTAAACCCGCCGGTAACTGCGATAACCGTGGAAAGACCCGCCATCACCAGGCCCGCGGCAGCCATCGTCAGAACTGTTCGGTTAGTTGGCTGACGCTGTTGAAGAAGGGCTGCCTGGGGAAGGATCGCTAACTCGTTCGCTTCCGTAAGCTCGGCGGCCGTAGATGCTGGTATAGCGAGCCGTTCAACTTTCGGCAACGTTCTCTCTGTTGCATCAGCATCGATCTGGACCGCATTTTCGTCCCAGCATCCCAGCAATTCTGACACAACTCTTTGCAGCGAGGTTTCAATCGACCTTCGTGGGGAAGCAATGAGCGGGTTGAAGTTGAAGGGCGACGGCGGTTGGGCCACAGCCACGCAGATTGCTTGCAACCCACTGAGGTTGTTTAGTTGGGCGTCAATTAAGTCTCCTTCCTGAAAGAAAAAGGCAGCGGGACCTTTTGGATAGTCTATAAGTAGACGCCCTGTCTTTCGTTGATGGCGAAGGATGCCAATAATATCTGATAGAGGATAATCATTTAGGTGACCTGTCAATACTACGAAACGGCCATTCTCCATGACGCTACTCCTTAACTTCTTGCTTCAAGCCGATTACGGTCTTACTGGAACTATTTGCCCATCTCACTTGCAGTTGGCGAAGCCGCAAGGCGTGTTGGAGTCTGGAAAGGTCTGCGAAAGCCGTTTAGCCAGACTCGGATCGAGGATTTCCAGAATCCTGAATTCAGCAAGCAATGCATTGTCTTTCCCAAGTTCCTGGTATGCCAGAGCTAGTCCATAGTGAGCTTTAGCCATGTCCGGGCGAAGGGTCGTGGCCCGTTTAAATGCTTCTGCTGCCTCTTTATGGCGAGCTATGCGGAAATATGCCAGTCCCAATCCGTATTGCGCCTCCGCCACATCGGGTTGTAACCGAACCGAATCCTTAAATGCTTTGACTGCGTCTTTGTTCTTTTCGAGTTTGAGATAAACCAGACCCAGATTCAGGTAAACCTCTGCAGAATCCGGTTGCAACTCAATTGATTCCCGGTAGGCTGCCACAGCTCCGTTTAGATCACCCTCCTCGAACTTATTTCTGCCGGCTTTGAAGTACTCAAGTCCCTTCGTGTTGGCAGCAATTTCCTTTGGTAGCGCATTTTTCGAAGCGACATCTTCAACCCTCGCATTTTCACTTGCGGCCGTGTTTGCAGGGGGCGCTGGAGAAGAAGTGAGCAAACCGAGCTCTACGTTGGAGCCACTGGGAGCTTCACTGCCTATCGTTGGGTCGGGTGCGGACGCCTTTTCCAGGTCCTCCGGTTTGTTCAGCTCGGGTGTGGACGTCTTTTCCACTGCCTCCGGTTTGTTTAGCTCGGCTGCGGACGTCTTTTCTGCTTCTTTCGGTTTAGCAAGCTCGGGTGGTGCATCGAGCAAGGGAACTATGGGCGAACCGGGTGTATTGCCGCCGGATAGAGTTGCCAGGGCTGGAATATTTGACCCTTGCAGTTGAGTTGACGCCGGTAAATCGGGTAGCCGCTGACTAGAGGAAGGCTCGATGATTTTTGCAATCTGGTCATCAAAATAGTAAGTGAGCGTCCTATATGTAACCTCGACCGGCTCTTGTTTCAGTGTCCCACCTTCAAAAACCAGCAGTTTGGTTACCATCTTTGTCCAGTTGCCGAATCTGTCGATTTCGTAGTCGTAGGCCTCCCTGCTAAGGATTGTGCCGCTCTCGTCCCGCAGTGTCATTTCAATGATATTGCCCTTGTCGTCGTACTTATACTCCTCCTTTCCGACCAGATCACTCGATGGATAAGAAACATTCTCGACCCTGTCTCCCCTGGGACTGTAGGTCGTGATTTCCAACAACCGCCGTGGCCCCTCCACCAGACTTCCTCCTTGAAGTTCCAGCTTCGCAGACTCCGTTCTGACTCTCCGCACGGAGCCCTTTAGGCCGTCTTGTTCTTTGGTGCTGTCGAGGATTGTTACTGCGGCGGGTTGACCTTTACTAACGATATTCTGTGCACGAACGGCGCCAGAGACCATCAGGATAGACACCATTCCCAAAGTCTGGATTGTGCGTGTGGAATCAAAAAACATTGCGCCCCCTCCAGTTTCAAATTTCGAAACCTTGATTGCACCGCCCAGGCCAGGAAAGGACAACAGAGCGAAGTACGGTATAAGGTTTAAGGATACCCAGTGGATCCCGGGTTGAGAGGACTCAGAGAATCCGGTCTCATCCGCTTCGATACAATCCGACCCAGCCGAGCCCATATCTTGTACAAACCGAAGCGCAGAATACAATAAGTGGTTACGGATTGCTAGTAAAAGTATTGCGATTCCTTGACTTTGTAACTCCCAACCTTTGATAAGGGAGCCGAGAACGTCGTTTGAGAAAGAAAGGGCCCTGGAAGAAGTCATTCTTGATTCCAGGGCCTGATGACCGGCCTAACGGTCTTCGTTACGCTTAACCGTTTTTCACTATTGCGCACTTATGCCCGACAATGCTGCCGACGGCACTACCCTTCAGAGACCCCCTTTCGGCAGCCAGGAGTTATGATCTGCGCTGACCGCTGCCGATTTTCTGAATAAATCATCGCAACTTATTTAGTTGAAGTTCACGCTGGAAGCGTATTTAGGTTGGATCTTTGGTTGTCCCTTCGGCACATCTAACTTCGCTCGGACGCTCCCCAATGCCGCGAGCGAGTAGGACAGTACGGTACAAGATCAAACTCAACAGGATAAGAGCGCCAGGAAAAGTAGCCAGGCGATTAACTGAAATCCATTGGAGGGCAGCTTTTCCTCGAGATTTCCAATTAAGAGACCCGTCAGCGGCGCTGGAGTCAACTGCCGTTTGGGAACTCGCGGGAACTGTTGGTGTCACTGTTGTCAACGGCGAGTAGGCGGCCGATGGAAGAATTGATGAAGGCGAAGCTTCAGGAGACGCTGAGTTTCCCGCAACCTTGGTGGTCAACATGCCATTCGCTTTAGATGGGACATTGTTTGGCGACCAGGAGTTTGGTAAGGCTCGTCCTCCGTTGCCTGAATGTGAGTTTCTTGTTACGGCTCCCTCGCGAAAGACTCCCGCTGAACCCAGGGGCAATGGTTCGGCTGTGCTAGCTGCACGATCAAGTGAAATTTGCGGGTCATTGGCGCCGGTCGTTGCACGATTCAACGATCCGTATACAGGGTTTAACAAATTTCTTCCGGGTGCGGAAAAAACAACATCGAGATGGTTCGAGCGTTGGTCAACACGGGCACTTGCACCTGGCTGCAACTTGAAAGAGACGATGATACTATCGCCGACCCTCTCACCTTGAATGTCTTCAAATCCCTCTGCGCGTAAGCGGGGCATTGGCGAAGCGAACTGAGCGGATGGAATCCTTACATAGAATCGATCGCCGCGACGGAATGCTTCGTAGTCGCTCAAAGGCGAGTCTGAAACAATTGTTACTCGCGCTCCCTCTGCGGCAGATCCTATTTCCATTGCTGTGATGCGCTTCTGATTACTCAGCTGCACGGCCATTGATGTGAATTCAAATGAGATCAAGAAAAAGAGCAGCAGGCACGCCACCGCACCACGCTGCTTAACTTCCAGAACGGCTGACTTAAAAAATTCGGTTTTCATGGGGGCAAATTAGTTTGAGAAAATTCCTCGGGGTATGAAGGTGCGCGGCACTTTAGGCTTGATTGGCTTGGGAAGCTTGGAAGGATTAGTCCAGGTGCAAGGTGCAGGACTACAATTTGCGATTGGCGAGGCGAGGCGACACAAGAACTCTAAGTCATTGTTCGTCGCTAAACTTGTAGCCAATTCCCCAAACAGTTAGAACCATTTGAGGATTCTCCGGGTTCTCTTCAATTTTGGCCCGCAATCGGTTGATGTGTGAATCGATCGTCCGATCGTAACCTTCGTAAGAGTAATCCCAGATCTTTTCAAGCAGGTATTTGCGAGGGAAGACCCTCCCTGGGTTCGCTGCGAAGAGGCGGAGTAGATCAAACTCTTTTGGAGTCAAATCTACCTGCCGCTCTCCAATAGTAACCTCTCTTCTCGCGGGATCTATCCGGAGTCTGCCCCGAACTACAGGAGCTTCGTCGCTGCCGTCAGCACTCACCGGCGTTCGGGTCCGTCGAAGTACCGACTTAATCCGGGCTTCCAGTTCGCGTAGGCTAAAGGGCTTGGTGATGTAATCATCCGCGCCCATTTCCAGGCCCAGTACTTTATCAACTACATCGTCTTTGGCCGTAAGCATGAGAATAGGTAACTGATTTGTTTTTTCGCGGAGTTCTCTGCAAACCGATAATCCGTCCATCTTGGGCAGCATGAGATCCAGAACGACAGCATCCGGAGGATCGTCCAGTGCTGACTTCACGCCCAGCAGGCCATCTTCGACGGTTTTTACGTTGTAACCGGCGCGAGAGAAATATTCGCTTATAGCGCTTGAAATGTTCTCGTCGTCCTCGACGACAAGCAGTGAAATCTTGCGCTCGGCCGGCTCGGTTGGTTGACTGTCCCTGGTGATTTTCTGTCTGTCAGCAGCTGTATTTGTCATCGTAATGACTCAGTAGGAACTGACAAGCAGGGCTTAGGAGGTTGGGTATCATGGGGTATGACACCACGTCGGGCGAGGAGAATCCTACAGGACAACCCCGCCAAACTCAAGCCCCAAGTTTTGCTGGCTCAACGGCAAAGCTGCAAAACTCCCTGAAAATGTCGAATCTGAACTGGCCTCCTTGTGTTTACAAATCTGAAGATCTTTCCCGCCAGGCTCGATAAGTTGAGGGTAATTATCGCCAGGTTTCAGGACTTGCGGCTCTTTGGTCAACCCACTTGAGCTACCAACGTCAAGGGTGTTTCACGCCGGTGCCATCCGTTCCTGCCATGGACTTTCGCAGCAGCTCAAGGTAATCGGCGATTCGGGATTTGAGCGTGCCCGATAGCGTCGCGTTACGGGAGATTTGCTCCAGAACTTCGATTCCTTTGGAATCGCCAAGGCTAACGAGCGCCTCACCAGCAGCGGTTGCCAGAGCATAGTCACCCGACGCAAAAGCCTTGCTCGCGCTCTCGCTTATCAGGTCGAAAGCCCGCGAGTCTGTCTCGCCTACCTTTCCCGTCAGGCGCAATGCGGCGGCCCTCACTTGAGCGACGTTCCCACTGGCAGAATAACGGAGCGCAACAGAAAGCGCACGCCGGTCGCGCAGTTCTCCGAGACCTGTAAGGGCCGACGTACGTATGTTGTCCCGCCACGATGGGACATCAAGAAGATTAACTAAAGCCGAGTAGGCGTCGGGACTCTTTGTAGCGCCCAACGCGGACGCGGCAGCTTTAATCACTGCGTAACTGGGGTCATTAAGTAACTTCACGTACAAGCCAGCCAGCGAAGCGTCCTTTAAGCTCCCAAGCGAGCTGACCGCGCGCGCGCGTACACGCGCATCCGGGTCATCAGTCGCTGCAATCAAGACGCTACGTGCATCAGCGACTCGCACATTTTCAAGTGCGGCAGCGGCTTCGACACGCACTCCCCAAAATTTGTCCTTCGTGAGTGCGTTGGCAAGTTCTCGTGCGACTAGCTGCCTCTCGGCATCAGTGGCGTTTGCTGTGACTCGGTTACGGAGCTGGCTCAACGCCCAGATTCGACCCAGGACATCCTCATCCTTAGTCATCTGATACGCGAGCTCCTCAGTAGACTTTTCAAATTCCAGCTCCTTAATCAACGTTCCATGGTAATCAAAGTTGACCAGCAAGGGCTTCGAATCAACCGGCAGCGAAAAAGTCTGTTCCTTTCTGGGTAGAATTTGAAGGCGCTCCAAACGCGTACCTGATGCCGTCGCAATTTCTATGTTGACCGGGGTCTGAAACAACGCCACCTGAGGAAACTGAGAAGCTGGATCCAGGGTCTGTACTTGCTCAACTGACAGCTTGAGAACTTTAGTAGTCGCGTTGTATTCCTGCGTCACCCTAAAAACAGGATGTCCCATCTTGTAAAGCCATTCGTCAAAGAACCAATCCATCGCCTGGCCAGTCGATTCTTCAATAGCAATGCGAAATTGCTCGGTTTCGACCGGTTGGTTTGCATATTTCCGCAGGTAATAGTTGATCGCACGCCACCAGTTATTTTCCCCGAGTGTTTGTCTCAGCATATGCAGAACTGCTCCTCCGCGGGGATAGGCATAGGTATCAAACACTGAGTCAGGGCTGCTGTAGTTCTTGGTCACAATCGGATGCCGATTACCTTGTTTCCAGGCAGTCAGGTAGGCATCCTGATTTGCTTTTACGTCTGCGTAAAGAAAGTTGTCACCGCCCAGGTTATGTTCATCCCACATCGCCTGGAAATAGGTTGCAAAACTTTCGTTCAGCCAAATGTCCGACCAGTCTCGACAGGTCACATAGTCGCCGAACCATTGATGGGCAAGCTCATGAGACTGCAAACCATCGGAGTTCGAATCAAGTTCGGTCCGCGCGTCATGGATCATGTTATCGGTCTGGGTCGTAGCGCTTATATTTTCCATGCCGCCGCCAAAATCACGGACGGTAGTCTGCGCATACTTCGCATAGGGATATTTCAAACCGGTCTTCTCGGAAAAGAACTTAACCATCTCGGTCAATCGAGCCGCAGTTACCTTCCCTTCCTTTAGCTCATTTGGATAAACGTTAGTGATGATCGGAATGCCATCGTAGTCGGTGATGATAGGCGTGTATTCGCCGACAATAATTGAGGTGAGATAACTGGCATGGGGCTGTTCTATTTTCCAATGAAACGTACGCGTGCCATTCCCATTGTCTCTAGTCTCAAGCAGCTTGCCGTTGGAGATTACCAATAGAGGCTTTTCTACAGTGGCGGTCATCTCTGAAGTGAAAAAATCGTTGGGGTGGTCATAACAGGGAAACCAGTAGTGGTTGTACTCACTTTCTCCCTGTGACCAAATCTGCCTGGGCTTATTCGGATCTTCCGCCGTTGGCTTGATGAATCTGAGGCCAGCCCCAACTAGACCGGGAAGGTTCTTTTGCGTTTCATTCGTGCGATACTCAATTATTAACGTGATTTCGTCACTGGGTTGAAACGGCCGTCCCAGCTCAATGCCCAACTTCTGAGTTGCTAAATTCACTTCATACTTTAGAGCGTCGCCGGCAGATGTCTTTACAGACGTAATTGTCATCTCGGCAGCGTCGAGCTGAATTCTTTCAAGATTCATAACCAAAGGCTTGAAAACCAGAGTTTCCATGCCCCTGATCTGCTCACGCTCCCAATCGAATTTAAGGTCAAGCGCGATATGACGTGTATCGAAGTCGTGATCTGGGATGTAGTGCGTGGGCGGCAAAGAGCGCGACTGCTGCAACGTCTGAGAAGGCTTGCCGACAACAGGCAGCGTCCGGCCAAATGAATATTGGGTTAGCAGGAAAACGAGCGCCAGCGAAAACATGGGAAGCCCGCGGCGCGAAAGGCGAATACTCATACAATGATTACTCCTCAAAAAAAGACAGCGATGGATCAGAGGCGCTTGTCACCCGGCTTATTTCGAATGATTCGATCAACCATTGTTACACGGAACACGCCTCGCCGAAAGCAACACGCAATAACCATCACCCGACGTTTCGTCAATCATAGTCGAACTCGCATGTGTGACTCCCATTCGCCGATAGCAAAGTTAAAACGGAAGCTTTCTTGACAAAGTTTTTTTGCGCGAGCAGAATCTCGCTCGCCGCATCTCAAACCGTCGCTAAAGTTCGCGAATGTCAGAGACCAACATGACTAGCGCTGCCGTCTTACAAGTTTCCATTCCTGATTTGAAGTTAGTCAAACGAGGAAAAGTTCGAGACGTATATGAAGTCGACGATCAGCATCTACTGATTGTAGCCACCGATCGAATATCAGCTTTCGATTGCATACTGCCAACTGCGATAGAGCGAAAAGGCGAAGTCTTAACCGCCCTTTCAAAGTTTTGGTTTGAAAAACTCGCCCATATCGTCCCCAACCATTTCATCACCAATGATCAGGAATGCATGCCCCCTGCGGTGCGGAAAGCACCAGAGCTTAAAAACCGATCGATGTTCGTGCGCAAGGCTGATGTTTTTCCGGTTGAATGCGTGGTTAGAGGCTACCTCGTCGGTTCAGGTTGGAAAGACTATCTGCGTACCGGCGAAGTATGTGGCCACAAGTTGCCGGGAAGCCTGGTTGAGTCTGCAGAACTTGAAGAACCTATATTCACCCCCTCGACTAAAGCCGAGGTAGGTCACGACGAAAACATCAGCGAGGCTCAGGTACGCGACTTAGTGGGTGCGGAAACCGCAAACTACCTGCGTGAGACGTCTCTTCACCTGTACAACGAGGCTCGAAACTACGCTCGCGGCCGCGGGATAATCATCGCTGATACCAAATTCGAGTTTGGGCGCGATGCAGATGGGAAGATCATCCTTGTTGACGAAGCATTAACGCCGGATTCGTCGCGGTTTTGGCCCGCCGAGAGTTACAGCCCCGGCAAATCCCAGCCATCATTCGATAAACAATTCGTACGCGACTATCTCGAAACGCTGGACTGGGATAAGCAGCCTCCAGCTCCTCCGCTACCGAATGAAGTTGCCTCGGCAACAACGGCTCGCTACCTGGAGGCCTACCGGCTTCTGACAGGAAAAGAGCTCTGAGTTTGACGGCGCGGATTTACACTAAAAGGATATGCGCACAAGACTTGAAGCCTTGATCGATGAGATGCTGGATGGAAATATCCTTCTGGCCGAAGCCGTCGATGAATTCGAAAGGCTCTATATTAAAAAGGCCCTCCTTAGAAACCAGGAACACCTTTCAAAAACGGCGAAAGCGTTAGGTATCCACCGCAATACCATCTCCAAACGCGTCGCTGACTACCAAAAAGCAAAGAGGCCACTGGCCCGCGCCGCCCGAGGATCGCGCTAAGTAGTTCTGGCTATTCAAGTCTCCGGCCACGGGGTTTTGACGGAGTTGAGTTGACATTCGGCCTGCCAATAATTATTCTTAGCACTCATTCGTAGAGAGTGCTAAATTCGGGCGTTGCCCACCAAAGTTCTAATAAAAAATACTTAGTTTTAAACGGGAAAACCGAAAGGAGAACTGGAAAGAATGTCTACCAACATCACACCACTTCATGACCGCGTTATCGTGCGGCGCATTGAGGAGGGAGAGCAGGTTCGCGGGGGAATAATCATTCCCGACACCGCCAAAGAAAAACCCCAGGAAGGTGAGGTTGTCGCGGCCGGTCAGGGCAAATACAAGGAAGACGGCACCAGACAGCCGCTTGATGTAAAGGCCGGAGATCGCGTCCTCTTTGGCAAGTACAGTGGTTCTGAAATCAAGATCGACGGTGAGGAGCTGCTGATAATGCGCGAAGATGAAATCCTCGGCATCATCGAGCGCGCCGGCGCAGCCAGTGGCACAAAGAGAGGCGGCAAGTAGTCTTAGACTTGGCCGCTTTTTTTGTTTCTAAATCAAATTCCACATTTCAGCAGGAGAGAAGATAGAAATGGCAAAGCAAGTAGTTCATGGCGAGGACTCACGCGCGGCGATTTTGCGCGGAATCAATCAACTCGCGGACGCAGTGAAGATCACGCTCGGCCCTAAAGGGCGCAACGTGGTAATCGACAAGAAATTTGGCTCGCCCACGATCACAAAAGACGGAGTGACGGTTGCGAAAGAGATTGAGCTAAAAGACTCTCTCGAGAACATGGGAGCGCAGATGGTGCGTGAAGTCGCCTCGAAAACATCTGACGTAGCGGGCGACGGAACGACCACCGCAACAGTTCTCGCTCAGGCTATTTTTCGCGAAGGCGTAAAGACGGTTGCCGCAGGTGCCAACCCCATGGCACTCAAACGCGGCATCGACAAGGCCGTTGAACGGGCGACCGAAGAAATCAAGCGTTTGGCGAAGCCCGTTAAGGGCGATGCGATTGCGCAAGTTGGAACAGTGTCTGCCAACGGCGATTCCACGATCGGCAACATTATTGCCGAAGCAATGAACAAAGTTGGCAAAGACGGCGTCATCACTGTTGAAGAATCGAAGACGATGGAAACGTCGCTGGAAGTAGTTGAAGGTATGCAGTTTGATCGCGGCTACCTCAGTCCGTATTTCGTCACTGATCCGGAGCGGATGGAAGCTACGCTCGAGAATCCGCTGATTTTGATCCATGAGAAAAAAATCAGTTCGATGAAAGACCTTCTGCCGCTTCTCGAACAGGTCGCCAAAATGGGTAAGCCAATGCTGATTATCGCTGAGGATGTCGAAGGCGAAGCGCTTGCGACCCTGGTTGTCAACAAGCTGCGTGGCACGTTGAATATTGCGGCAGTCAAAGCTCCTGGTTTTGGCGATCGACGCAAGGCGATGTTGGAGGATATTGCGATCCTGACCGGTGGCAAGGTCATCAGCGAAGATCTCGGAATCAAGCTTGAGAACGTTAAGCTCGAAGACCTGGGTCGCGCCAAGAAGATCACCATCGACAAAGACAACACGACGATCGTCGAAGGATCCGGCAAGCAGAGTGATATTGAAGGTCGTGTAAAGACCCTGCGAGCGCAGATCGAAGAAACCTCTTCGGACTATGATCGCGAGAAACTGCAGGAGCGTCTCGCTAAACTCGTCGGTGGCGTCGCCGTTATTAAGGTGGGTGCCGCAACTGAAACCGAGATGAAAGAAAAGAAGGCCCGAGTTGAAGATGCCATGCATGCGACACGCGCCGCAGTCGAGGAAGGTATCGTTCCCGGCGGTGGTGTGGCGTTGGTGCGCGCAGCTAAGGCCCTCGAAAAGTTTCAGATTAATGCGGAGGGCGAAGGCGATGCTGACGAGCAAATTGGCGTGAATATCGTTCGCCGAGCGCTTGAAGAGCCGTTGCGCCAAATCGTTCAAAATGCCGGAAAAGAAGGCGCTGTCGTTGTCGAGCGGGTCCGCTCAGAAAAGAACGACAGCTTCGGCTTTAACGCTCAAACTGAAACCTACGAGGACCTGGTGAAGGCGGGCGTAATTGACCCTGCGAAAGTCACCCGGACAGCGTTGCAAAATGCCGCGTCAATCGCCGGACTAATGCTCACCACGGAAGCAATGGTGTCTGAGCTGCCCGACGATGATAAAGGCAGCCCGGCCATGCCCGGTGGGATGGGCGGAATGAGTGGCATGGGCATGTAAGCCACTTCCTTTGTTTATCACCAGAAAAGGCGGTTACGTCCGAGACGTGACCGCCTTTTTGTTCCTGCCGGTTCGAAAGGGCAGAATCCTGCCACAAAAACTGGCAGTGAACCCCGTTGCAACCTCTCTGTCATGAAATTACAATCCGCGCTCCAATCAACCGACCGAGTTAGCGCTCTAGACCTTTTGCGAATGAAGGCGCTTTAACCTTTTAACCCTGAAAAGGAGAGCACGATCCGCAGCGAGACCTACTGCCGTACAGACCTGCCCCCAGGTACTCCGCCGGAAGTAAGTTACCCTACGATGCGTAAAGTGTTGTATTAACATATGCCCCCTCTAGCCGCTCCCACGAAGCTAGCCTATTCAACTCCCCAACAATCAACCGCAGACCGAGACCGCTGGTCGCCCGCCGACAATGCGGCTCCTGACATCGGTAAGTTCAAACTGATCGGGCAATCACCCGTGATGCAAAAACTTTTCTCGGTCATCAGCAGGGTTGCACCCAATGACAGTTCAGTGCTCATAACGGGAGCCACCGGCACGGGCAAGGAACTGGTTGCGCGCGCCATTCATGACCAGAGCTCCCGTCGCGACGGAAGATTTGTTGACATCAATTGTTCGGCGATTCCCGAAACTCTGATCGAGGCGGAGCTGTTCGGTCACCAGCGCGGCTCCTTTACCGGAGCGCTCGCCAACAATTGTGGCCTCTTCGAAAAAGCTTCGGGCGGAACGCTCTTCCTTGATGAAGTCGACGCCTTAAATCTTTCGGCCCAGGCGAAACTCCTGCGCGTTCTTCAGGAGCGTACTGTAAGGAGGATCGGCGCCCGCACCAACATAGCCGTTGACGTCCGCGTAATTTCGGCGACAAACTGCGACCTCGCCCAGGAAGTTGCCGCTGGCCGCTTCCGTCCGGATCTTTATTACCGGCTGCGCGTGCTTCCACTTCATTTGCCCGAACTATGCATGCGAGGGAATGATGTCGAGCTGTTAATAGATCACTTCCTGCGCCTCAAAGCAGAGCAAGAAAGCATCGCTCTGAGAAGATTTACGCCTGAAGCGATGCGCGCCCTGACCGAATACCCCTGGCCGGGCAATGTTAGGGAACTTGAAAGTGCAGTGGCGTACGCCATGGCCATCGGTACCGAGGATGAATTGGGCATTGCCGATCTGCCGCACGAGATCATCAGCAACCGCATTCAACCGAGCACTGCCGATTTTAAAGATGTGCTTCAGGCTTATATGAATGAGACCGTGCCGCTGGCGGAGATTGAGAAGCGCTACATCCTCTCAGTGTTGCAGCAATTCGGCGGAAACCAGGTGCGAGCGGCTGCGGCTCTGGGAATCGATCGCAGCAAACTTTATCGTCGGCTCAAGCAATACGGGGTGATGGCGGTGAGGTTTCTGCAGGAAGAACAAGACGGCATGCAACTGCGAACCTGGTCAGCTCCATAGACGTCGCTTTTTACGAAGTTCTCTGACGCATCAACAAGTGACTTTCTCGGGAGGTTCAGCGTCGCTGCTGTGTACTCACTGATCCTGCCGACTACCAGCTCTCTTACTAATGCCTTCCAATTGAAGTCGGTTTAAAACTGTCGCTCATGGGAGCCAAACCCGGTCCCTTTTGGACCTCGGCGCTCTTCAGTTGCTCGACCGAGTGATATATCGCTTTGTGCGGCTTAGGCAGCAGACCGGCGACGTCCGCATTGTTGCTGACAACGGCGCTGGATTTTCTGCTCTCGTCGAGGACGGCCTCGTCACCTTTCTTCAAGGCCCAGATCAACCCAACCGGCGGCGTGTAAGGAAGAATCATAGCTCCGGTTGCAATAGCAGCGGCCACCACCGCTTTACTACGATTTCTCCCCTCTAAGCGGTCCGCGAGTTTAATTGGCACTCGTGTGCCGTCTACAGCAACTACATCTTCCAGAACCCAACCGAGCAATCCGCCCCGGCCCCAAGCTGCCGCTGGTTTACTCTTAACCACATGCGCGCTGGCTAGGGCGCCTCGGTCTATTACCACGACGCCATTAACCAGCACTCGCCGGGATACGATAAACCTTACCTTATCGCCCTCGCCCGCATCCGCTGAAGAAACAGGGGAAGCCACCTCAATCTCAATCCTCGTACCTACGGGAATCTGCACCTTAGCGGTCTTCGGTCCGGGCTCCTCCAACATAATAGAGGCGCGCGAGGAAATCGGAGGGCCATTAGGAACCATGACCATAGCCATGAGCACCGTGTCAGGCAGACCCTTCATTTTCAACTCTCGCAATACTGGGGGGAATGTATCGAAGTTGCAGTTTGAGGTGACAATCTTCGCGATAATCTCACCTGGCTTCACCCCTGCTCTGTGCATGCGCAGGATGTCGCCATTGCGCAGCATTCTAGTTGGGGGCTGCGCAGTTGCCGCTTGCGAGAAGACCAGAGAGCAATTTGCGAGAAGGAAAACTGCCGGGAGTAACACACGTAGGTATTTCATTGGGGCCCTCATAAACCAGAGCACAGTTGTATGGTCACGCGCGGAGCAACCCATATGCCGGGGAAGGAGGGGGCCTAAACTCCGATGAAATTGAGGATCATCGACATTCGTGAACCGGTTTACTGTGCTCGCTTGAGCGACAACTGCTCGCTGGCGAGCAGCAGTACAAGAGGTAAGCAAACACTCGTGATGAAGCCCTTCGGTTAGACGGCGCTGCGAAACAGACGTGGAAGTCCAGTATTCGCAGTTGTTAGATCACAACTCCAAACCGTGGATCATCGCAGATAGCTTCGCTTGCAGCCGGGCGGCACAACCGTTGCCGAAAGAATGCCGCACGAGAAATGTTGCCGTGATCCGCGTGGGGGGTGCGATCTCTCGGGTTTTCCGGGATGATGCCTCATTCTTGTCAGATTTTGTCTGGCCCCCGTGGCCGGCGCGGCAGTTGAAGTCAGAACCTAACTCGGTCAAGAAGAGACTTTAAGGAGCGAACGAAATGAAAACGATTAAGAACTTTCTCAGAGATGAGAGCGGCATGGAGACTCTGGAATACGCTGTCATAGCCGGCCTCATCGCGGTTGCCGCAGCCATCATTTATGCCAGCGGCGGCACCTGGGCCACCACGATTAAGAACAGACTGCAAAACGCCGCGGAACAAAGTTAATTGGCCCCAGAAATCCCGCACGACAATCATGTAGAGAAGAAGTGACGGGTACGGAGCTGCACAAATTAGCAGCTCATACCCGTCAACTTCTTTATCTATCCTGCATTTTGTCTCTTGGTTGATACTTCGAAGCGACTCCATTTAGGTTGATGCTGGTATCAATGGCAGGAACACGCACGTCCCTGCTACCTGGTT
This sequence comes from Pyrinomonadaceae bacterium, assembly GCA_035297925.1. Classification (GTDB taxonomy): domain Bacteria; phylum Acidobacteriota; class Blastocatellia; order Pyrinomonadales; family Pyrinomonadaceae; genus PSRF01. The sequence goes on from DATGYM010000372.1 coordinate 22,560, forward strand.
TTTGTCCGATCACGCCCCACTCGCAAAGAGACAAATAGATACAACCAACAGCCTGTGCGTCATTGACAGGCTAGTATCGAACTGCGCCGGTTTAGGACTGCGCTGTTAATATATGCTCTGTTATTACGTGGACGGTTGAACGTGACGGGCGTCCTTGATCGACATAGCCAGAAGAGCACACATCAAAAGATATACGAGGGCGAATTGCCATGTGCTCGAAGTTATGCTCAGGGCAACAAATCCTATCGACGAAACCAGGAGGAAAAGAGCATTAGGCTTTGAGAAGGTGGCGAAACTGACAAGCAGGAGCGCGAGGTCATGTCCGTGCAAATGGGGAGCCGTAAAGACAGCCAGCAACATGGTCAAAGCAAAGGGAGGGTTGAGAGGATTTCGCTTCCAGAGTACAAACACCGCAATGGCAGTGAAAAGAAATACTATCCAAGCCACTGGGCGGGCGAGATCTGGACGGACGCCTGCCCTTTCCATGACGCCTAACAGATTGAACATAATTAGCGGGCGCACACCAAGCCCTTCCCCTCCAGCGCTTATTCTGAGGAGCGCGAGGAATTCGAAAATGCCCCGCGTACCAACTAACAGGACACTGTATAATGCTAGGAGAGTTGATGCCACGCTGAAGCCAAGGAAGGCTCTTGGCCTTACCAGGAGCGGAATCGCAAAGAAGATAGCGAAATGCGGTTTTAGCGTAGTGAGAGACAGCGCTACTCCGGCCAGCAAGTCTTGTCTCAGCGAAAGCAGGTAAGCCCCAAGGAGAATCCCGAGGAGCAGAAAAATCGTATCGTGACCTTGCTGTATGTAAGTGAAGAGTGGATAGAAGCTAACAGCTGCGAAAGCGAATGCAACATCATCAGTCATCTTAAAAATCAGGAGTCCGCATAGGAGTGCAGTAATCCATAAAAGCGATGTCCAACGCAAATATGAGCCGGCGTAATTATCGTTTACCAACAGATGAAGAAGAGGAACAAAGATAGGCGTGTGATTAAAAGGCAAGACTTCCCCTTTTATAGGGAACGGCGAACCCACTACGCGAGCCTCCAACTCCCGTTGCGCGTCAAGATCATAAAGCCTGTTTAACGGCAAACTGCCAGCCGCATAATAAATAATGAAGTCGGACCGCTTAACGGAGGAGCTGTCGGCGAAGGACAGCCAGACAGTGAGATAGAGCGCCAGTAGCAAGACTGAGATCGCACAAATCAAGACGCCACGGAGGGAAAACTCTCTCACAGGGATGACTATATCAACATCAAGATGTATTAATAATCGAAATTTTTCGAGCTCCAACCTTATCCAGGTCAGCAACTAAACCAGTCTTGACGTCAAATCATCAGTCTCGAGCCATTCAGCAGAGCTTACCTGCAACGCGGATCGGCCTGCTGTTGATGCTGCTGTGCTCTTCATTCTTTGCCCATTACAACTCAAACACTTCCTACACTTCCGATGAGGTTTGGAGCGTTAAGACGGCCAGTCTGAATTACAGAGCCGAAATAGCGGCCTTGAAGGCCGATGTTCATCCACCGCTCTATTTCCTCTGCCTACATTCCTGGATGCGCCTATTTGGAACAGGAGAACGAACAGTTAGAAGCTTGTCGGGCCTGTTCTACCTACTGTCGGTTTTTGCCCTGTACGGGCTTGGACGAGAACTCTACGGAACGAAGACCGCTCTGCTGTGTGCGGCGATCTATTTATCAAGTCCGCTCGCGATCCTGGCAGCGCAATTTGCGCGCATGTATGCACTGTTGTCATTGCTTTCAATTCTATCCACCTGGCTTTATCTGCAATTCTCAATCAAGCCTCGTGATTCCCGTCTGCTTTTTGCTTTCTATGTTGCAGTCAATGTTCTCGGAACATTTACGCACATCGCTTTCTTCTTTCTTCTTTTCGCTCAGATTGTCGTTCAACTTCTTTTCTATCGCCAAATTCGCATCAAGAGGTTTGGGCTTGCGATTGTTCTGTCTCTGGTTCCATATCTGTTTCTCTGGGCACCAATTCTGTTACGCCAGCTCGCGATCTCACGCGAAGGCATCGCTTGGGTAAAGAAGCCCGGGCTTTCCCTGCTGCCTGATTTACTCCTGCAATTCGGTGGCGCGTTTTGGCTTGTCATTCCCATCCTTTTATATGTCTGGTGGAGAAGTGGTCGTCAGTCTTTTAGCAGCTTCAGCAAACTAAGGATCACCAGTCTTCCTCTCTGGTTATTGGCAATAACCTTATTGACGCCCCTCCTTATTTCTGAAATCAAACCAATATTTAATTCACGACTCGCGATCGTAGGTTTGCATCTCTTTACGCTGACGATTAGCGCGCTCATCGGCAAGGCGACTAATTATTTCTTATCCCTTTTGGTTATCTTGTTTACTCTGTTCGCCGTCCTTTTGCCCCATCCGACAACGTCCAGTTGTGACGACCGTGGAATGGCAAGCTATTTGAGCCAGACAGCCAATGATGGCGATGTCGTGATATTCACAAGTCTGAGTCGCTTGCCGATTGACTACTATCTCCAACAAGCACAATCAAACAGGCAACTGTTTGAGACGAGCTTCCCTGCGGAAATCGATCAACATCCAGGCTATGAAGGAAGCATCAGTGATCCGAACCGCCGGGCAAGACTAGACGGCGAGGCCCAACAACTGGTTGATAAGATTACCAAGACGCAGTCCGCGGAACACAAGCTGCGAATCTTCTTCATCCATGGCCGGTATCCCGAGATTGATTCACTTGTTGATAAACGGCTACGCGATCGGTTCGAATTGCTCCCCGGACAGGGGGTGAACTGTGGTGAGATTCCCGGCTACTTCAAAGAACTCTCTGTTTACAGATGAAGGCCCTAGGATGGAGTGCCAAGAGATATCTTTCACTTCGCCGCAACTCCGTGGGCGCATGCCGCCGCAAAATCATCGTCCCAAATATGAAAACCAAAGCTGAACGAGATGCTGACACCAACAATTCTGGAGAGATCCAGCAAGAACCGCGCACCCTAAGCATGGTTTGCCTGGTTTTACTACTCCTGTTGTCGTCATTCTTCGCGCTTTATCATTCGGCCACTGCCTACGGTACTGATGAGGTTTGGAGCGTTAAGACGGCCAGTCTGAATTACAGTGCCGAAATAGCGGCCGTAAAAGCCGACGTCCACCCCCCTCTCTATTTCCTGATTCTACATTCGTGGATGCGTCTGTTCGGAAAGGAAGAGCGAACAGTCAGAAGCCTCTCCGGCTTGTTCTACCTACTGTCGGTTCTTGCTGTATTTGGAATTGGACGAGAACTCTATGGCAGGAAGACCGCCCTGCTGTGTGCGGTTATTTATTTATCAAGCCCGCTAGCAATTCTGGCGGCGCAATTTGCACGCATGTATTCACTGCTGTCGCTGTTTTCAATTCTGTCCACCTGGCTTTATCTGCAATTC
>DATGYM010000373.1:0-5241 GCA_035297925.1 Pyrinomonadaceae bacterium
TGGATCTCGGATTCCGCATTCAGATCAACTCCGTAGTTGTACGAATGCGGATTGCTGGGTTCGCTTGCCGCATCGAGCGCTGCGAGACCCGCGTCCGTTTTGATTAGTTCACGAGATGCTTTCATCTTTCACCTACTAAAAGAATTATGACCGAGGACCGAAGACCGACGACCGCTGGGCACTTGACGATTCCTTAGGTTGGGACTGACCGAGGAATCTTTTCATAGACTGAATTTTCGCAAACAACTTGGAGCCCAGTTCACGGGCGGATCGCAAATCGTCGATAGTTGCGTACTTTCTATTCTCAATGATGTCCTGACATGCGACTGTCTCTACCAGAGAGCGTAAAGCCATTCCCAGGAATCTGGACTGTTCGGCATCGCTTTGGCTGGTCGAACCTTCAGCAATGTTTAGAGCAATAGAAGTAGCAGCGCGAGTAATCTGTGATTTCAGGTTGAAATTCTCACTGCCGGGGAGCTTTTCCGTGAGTTCATAGATCAAGCCAACGTAGTCAAGAGCGAGCGCGTAAATCTCAAGCTTTTGAAATTTATAGGTCATGCAATAAAGCTGACGGCCGACGGTTCATCGGTCATCGGTCGGCGGTCATCGGTCGGCTGTTACGGAACAACGCGTACAGGAAGTTGCGCGACAGAAGGCGCGACGGTACCGAGCAGAGTTCGTAAAAAGCTCTTGCTGCCGGATGTCGGCACGTCGATGATGTCGTTCGGCATCAGCGCAATATCTTCCGCCCGCTTTTTCTCAATCGCGGTCAGGTCCACCAAAATTTCCTTGCGGGTTGTGCTGTCCCCCTCTTGTCTCACGATCCTGACCTTGTCTTTCTTGCTGTCCTGCTTCACGCCGCCGGCCATCGCCACCGCGCGCGATAGCGTGATCGGCTCCTTCAGCGGAATCGTTAAGGGGGTAAAAACATTTCCCACCACGTAAATCTGGTTAGCTTCGGGAAGCGTAATAATGTCGCCCGCCTCGATGTAAGGGTTCGCGCGCGGATCGCCCTGCAGCGTATCGCTCAGCTTGTAACTGGAAAAAGCCCGGGCATCTTCCGTTGCCGGGTCGCCCTGCTGGCAAACATGCGCTTGCGGGGCATGAACGATGTTAATTGTTTGTCCCGCCTTCGCCGAAGGCCCCTTCGCATAGGTCAGCAATTCAAGCAGGCGAATCCGCCGTTGCAACTCAAAGCGGCTCTGTTCGTTTACCGCGCCGATAACCGCAACTTGCCGAGAGTGATACTCCTTAATAAAGACGTCAACCTGCGGCTTGCGATAAAACTTTGTATAGGCTTCAGCGATTTCTCTGGCCAGCTCGCCTTCCGTTTTGCAGGCCGCCTGGATTTCAGAATCGATCAGCGGCATGCGAATCATGCCGTTCCCTTCGACGCGTACCGCTTCGCGTGACAGATTGGGCCGGTTGAGAATTCTAATGTCGAGAACGTCACCGGGACCGATGCGGTAGCGATCGTCTTCGTTCGGCAGCAACGCCGCCTGAGTTGTGCCGGCCCTGGTGGCGACGGTTTTCTCCGCCGAGTTTTGTTCCTGCTGTTGACCAATGGCGATAAAAAATGCGCTGCAACAAGCCAGCAGAACCATGGCTTTGAAGACAACCTTGTTGGAAAAAATCTTAGCGCTCATATAAAGCCTCGTTTACTTTCTTGCCAGCCCGACCCGGCGTGACATCAATGCTTCGCGCATATGGTTTGGGTGGGCCAGATTTAAGACAGTGTTACTCAGGAGCACCAGCAGTTCCTCGTGCTCTCGGTTAAATGTTCCGGTCAAAGGGTTGTCCTGAGTTTTGGTTACGATTCCGTCTCTGACCCATTGCCAAAACTGCGTTTGAGTTGTCCAAAACTCCTTGCGGTCCTTGCAGATTACGAGGGCCGTTTTCTTCTTTTTCTTTTTCTTCTTGTCCTTATTTGGACCCTTATTTGTGCTGGCGGCTTTGTTCATAATGTGACGACGTAATGTGCCCTGCGGGTTCCGGTCGTTTCCTGAAGTGGCACGGCGTGCCGTGCCCTTACGTTTATGCCGGTTGCTAACGCTTCCGGTTCTGACCTTACGATAGATACACTGCTGCCCTGATATGTTTGCCCGCGCAAGACGGAATCAGCCGCAGGAAACACATAGTACCCCGAAGGGAAGCCTCGTATGCGAGGCGGCATCAGGTTTTCAAATGCGAGCGCGGCGACTGATCAACGCTCTCTCAAGCGCCGGCCGGACACCGCACTCCAAAGTCATAACAGCAAACGGGAAATCAATTCCGCTCGCCGCTTTACGCCAAACTTGATGAAGATGTGGCGCAAATGAAATTTCACTGTCTGTTCACTAACCAACAAGCGCGCGCCAATCTCTGCGTTCGTTAATCCCTCGACGCAACACAACGCCACTTCAGCCTCGCGACGGCTCAGGTTTTTGTTCTCTACCACTCGCTGGATCACCCGCTCAAAGGCGCGGCTGCCTGCACCTCTCTCAGCTCCCCCGGTGTACGACCTCATTCCGTGCTCTTCACGGCGCGCAATCACCTGCTCGGGAGTGAACACACGATAGGCGGCGGTGTGCTCACGCGTGCCGTTGCCGTTATGCTTCGCTTCGCGCTCCACACTGAACTTTGAGACCAGCCCTTCCAGTCCACGCCTGACGGTGGTCAAACTCACGATGCCTGTCACTTCCATTAGCGTTCTGACAGTGAAGACGTTCCGGGGCTGTTGGGATTGATCGGCGCCCGTATTCGTCGCCGCGAGCATGGCGGCGTAAAGCCTGCGTTCGACCGGCGTGTGGCTCAGCGCCACAACGGCCAGAACTGCGGCCTCAGCAGCTTGTTCGATCTTCTCGCCTAAAGGGTAGGTTTTTGGATCGATCTCGGCGATGCTTTTTGCTTCCTGGGGAAACATCAAATTGAGTTAGAGAGATAGTGCGAGATATTGCGGCAGGATTAGCTTTTCAGCCCTGACTTCGTAGCAGGCCGCAAACTTAATTCGTCAAACTTCCTGCAACCGGATTCGACGCGTGCAGGCGCGCGCAGCTACCAAAATCGATTTTCAACCGAACTGGTGAAGTGGAGTGACTTCTGGGGAAATCACTGGAGCACCGCATGCCTGATTGAATGCGCCCCAGAGCCTAAAGGCATCGATAATTTATGTCAAGGGGTTTCACTGTCGTGGTAGGAGCACGGCATGCCGTGCCCCTACGCTTACGCTCCCCGTTCTGACTGGAACCGCGGGCGCCCTCGCCCGCACCCCGTCGCTCTACCTATGGGCACTATGGGCACGGCATGCCGTGCCCCTACCTATATGTCGCTTCTGACTGGGACCGCGGGCGCCCTCGCCCGCACCCCCGTCGCTCTAACCTACGGGCACTATGGGCACGGCATGCGTGTCCCGCCTAGGTTGCAGCGTTGTCAATCATTTCACACCACAGATGGCCAATGGTTATGTGCGCTTCCTGAACTCTTGAAGTTCGATTGGATTGCACAACAACGGCGACGTCACAATGGGAAGCCAAAGGTTCACCGGCGCATCCGGTAAGCGCAATCGTCCTGCAATTCATCGCCTGTGCTGCAGCAACGGCTTTAAGTACGTTAGGAGATTTGCCGCTCGTGCTGATGGCCACCAGCACGTCACCCGCAGAGGCCAATGCCGCCACCTGTCTGGCGAAAACCTCCTCGTAACCGTAATCGTTGCTGAGCGCCGTGAGCGCAGACGTGTCGGTCGTTAACGAAATCGCTGGGAAAGCGCGTCTTTGTTTTTCGTAGCGCCCAACGAGTTCAGCGGCGATATGCTGCGCGTCGGCAGCGCTGCCGCCGTTTCCGCAAAGTAAAATCTTGTTGCCGGCCTGCAACGCTTCCCAAATCAGGCTTCCGGCTGCTTCGATGTCTCCGAGTTGGGAGTTAAGCAAAGACTGTATGGCCTGCAGGTGCTCTGCGAGCGAGCGACTTAGTAATGTCGTGCTGGAATTGCCGGGTGTTGAATTATTTCCCACTGTAGTTTGGTATTGATTCTCGTAGTCGGTCGATGATCGGGCTGGAAACTAACACAGTTTCGGCTAACTTGTGTAGTTTGAAGCCGGCGGTTCAGAGTTCAGCCTTTAGGCTGCGGCTGTGATTCCCAATTCACAACGGCAAGCTAGCTTGAACTCTCAACTACCGGCGTAAACTCTAAATCTCGAGCGTCAACCTATACCTTAAAGAACTGCTAGCCTGTTTCCTTGCGAGAGCGTCGTGCCAACAAATTCTTACAGCCGCTTGCACAACGATCATTCTCCGATGTAGGCTTCGCTTCACTTTTTTTCGGGCGTTGTCATCGTGTGATGAACCTCATCTGCCCTCTTTGTTTAGTAGCCGCCTTATGATGATGTCTAACCAGACGCCCATGCTGCGCCAGTATCACGATCTGAAGCAGCAGCATCCCGGGACCCTGCTATTTTTTCGTCTCGGCGATTTTTACGAACTCTTTTTTGACGACGCTGTCATTGGCGCGCGTGAGCTGCAGATAACCCTGACGGCGCGTCACAAAGAACGCGGCGATCCGGTGCCCATGTGCGGGGTGCCCCACCACTCCGCAGCAAACTACATTGCGCGCCTGGTGCGTAAAGGTTATCGCGTCGCCATCTGCGAACAGACCGAAGACGCGTCGAAGACAAAAAAACTGGTGCGGCGCGAAGTGGTGAGAATCGTAACGCCCGGAACGCCAATCGATCCGCAACTGCTCGACGCGCGCGAGGCGGTTTTTCTAGCGGCTGTTTGCAGCTCAGGCGAGACTGTAGGCGCTGCCTTTCTTGATATTTCGACGGGCGAATTTCGTGTCACTCAGGAGAGCGGCGCTGAAGCATGGGAAAAGATTCGCGCGGATCTCGAATCGTACGCGCCGCGCGAATTGCTGTTTCCTGCTTCGCTGTCGCCATTAATAAAGGCCGGCCTGTCTGCAAAACCGCAAACCGCCCCCCTTCCCCTCGAGGTGGTTTCCGAAGTTAAGGTTGAAAGCGATGGAACGGCCAACGCCTCTGAGCAGGCGGCGGAAACGACTTCACCCCACCATTTTTCCAGCGGCCAGCAGGACAATAAGTTCATCGAAGCCTCGTTTACTCCACTCGAAGATTGGCTTTGGCAGAAAAAAGATTGTGCCGAGCTGCTGCTGAAACACTTTGGCGTGCGTTCGCTCGAAGGCTTTGGCATCGAACGCAAGGACGAAGCGGTGCGCGCCGCTGGCGCCTGTCTGCGTTATGCGCAGGAAAC
>DATGYM010000374.1:0-56591 GCA_035297925.1 Pyrinomonadaceae bacterium
GCACATCAGAAGCGGGAGCGATAAGAACCGGCCAAACATTCAAGCGGGCCCCAGTAACAGATTAGGTCGGAAGATCGTAGGGGCACGGCATGCCCTGCCCTGGCGTATGACCGGCTACTATTCGAGTGATGAAGAAGAAATAAGGCCTTCCCTTTACGTCGCGTCTGAGACCGATCGCTTCCGCTCCCGGTTTTGATATTGTGGCGAGCCGCCAGACATTCAAGCGGAAGGGCCATGCTAAAGCCTTCCTTTTTACGTCGCGTCTTTGACCGGTCGCTTTCCGCTCCCGGTTCTGATGTTGTGACTTCCTTCCAACACACTCCCACGTCCCTGCTGTTCAGTTTCCACTTTCGTGGCTATAATCACCGTTTCCTATGACGACAACATTTATGACAAACAGCACTCAGACACCATTCGAGCAATTTCTCAGCCGGCATGATGAGGAAGACTGGGCCGCAGCGCTAACCATATGGATGCGGTCAGTTCACGAGGTAGACAGGAACGCGACGCAGATCTGGTTTTCGTTTTACCCCCTCTCATTATTCCACGCTCTCGAAGCCAGCGCCGATCCGGAGCGGCTGGCGGCGCAACTGCTGATGCAGGGCGTTTACCGTTTGCAAGATCAGATCGATTCGTCCCACAAGTTCCTTTATGGTCATCGCTATTGGCCGGAAGTAAAGAAAGCCGTCGAGAAGTTTGCGACTACCTTCGACGCCGCGACCAATCCGGCGCTGGCGGATCAGGTTATGAAAGTAGCGGCCGAGGTGGCGCAGACATTGAAGGTCGAGCAGTCGCTAACAGTCGGCATAACAGCAGTGGCCTTTATGACTGTGCGCCAGGCAGGTTTCGAAGCGTTCAGGAACGCGAAGGGCGAGATGTTGCTTGACCGCAAACACGCAAAGGAGTCGCCGGATCAGGTGCTGCGGGAACGGGCTATTGACGACAGCCAGGGATTATTTGGTTTCCTGAAAACGGTCGATAAGAAATGGACAGTAACTTACGACGAAAACGATACTGAAGCTAAGTACAAATTGAATCACGTGCAGGATCTCGCCTGGGGCGCAGCCGGCGACCAGTCGCGCAACTGGCGGGCGATAGATCCAAGGAGAGTTGAGGGTCCGATTCCAGTGGAGTGCCGGTCAGCATCGTGCGGCACGTGCTGGGTGGGAGTTCTTGGCGGCGCGGAAAAACTTTCCGACGTGGCCGCGCGCGAAGGCAAGAAAATCAAGGAGTTCGGATACATCGAAACCACGGAATCCAAGCCACTCATTCGACTTGCCTGCCAGGCACAGGCGCTGGGAGCAGTTTCCATTGTCATCCCACCGTGGAATGGAGTGTTTGGCAAATATCTGAAATCGTTAAAACAAACCAGTGAAGAAGGCGCCGAGTAGTTCCTCAAAGTTCTCACCGCTGCTTTTCGTAGTCGCTGCTGCAGTGCTCTGGAGCACAGGCGGGCTTTTCATCAAATGGACCTCACTCTCCGGACTTGAACTCTCCTTTGGCCGCTCACTGCTGGCGGCTATCACAGTAGCAATCTTCACTCGCCGGGAGGGCTTTGGCCTGAACAAAGTGACGGCCCTCGCATCGTTGCTCTACGCGGCCCTGTTGTTGCTTTTCGTGCTCGCAACCAAGCAAACGACTGCGGCCAACGCGATCTTCCTGCAATACACTGCGCCCGTTTACCTGCTGCTTTTTGAACCGTTGTTCTACAAGGAAAAGTTTCGTTCGCGCGATCTGATAGTGGTTGTTGCCTGCGTACTCGGCATGTCGCTGTTTTTCGTCGGCAAACTGCGACCGCAGGATGTAACCGGCAATTTGTTGGCGTTGGCTTCGGGACTATGCTTCGCGTTCTACTTTCTGTTGCTACGTCACTCAACCTCGCGCGCCGTCAATCGCGCTTCCTCGGTAATCTACGGAAACCTTCTGGTAGTTCTCATCGCTGCCCCGGCAGGTTTGCGTGCGTTGCCGCACATCACTTCTCACGATGCCTGGAGTGTGATCTATTTGGGCGTGGTGCAAATCGGTTTGGCTTATACGCTGTTTACCGTGGCGATGGCGCGCGGTGTGCGGTCACTGGATGCGGGAATCGTCGGCTACATCGAACCGGTGTTGAACCCGGTCTGGGTGTTTCTGGTTTTGCATGAGCGGCCCACGCAATGGGCCCTGGTGGGCGGCGCGATAATCGTCACTGCCGTTGTTTGCCACACGCTGATTGAAGCCAGAAGGACGCGAGGAAGCATCTCGCGAAGCCCTCCCTGACGGTCGGGCTACTGCCCCGCGGACTCGGAAGCATCTCGCGAGGGCCTGACGTTCGGGCTACTGCCCCGTCGACTCGGAACTATAAAAAGAGAGCTCTCAACCACCGTCAGCGCGTTGCTTAGCAGCTGCCGCAAGCAGGCGCAGGCGTTCCACCTTTTGCGCAAAAGTTTCCCCGGGAACCGGGCCCGTGTCCACAACACCGCAGTAAGTGGATCTAATCATCAACGTGCGGTCAGCCTTGCCAGTTGGCTTGTGGGCCTCAGTTGGAGCGGGCGCCGGCTTGCTCGCCGCGGGCGCGACAGCTTCAGGCTCGGACGCGGGCGGAGTCATGGCCGTTTCGACCACCGCAGCGACAACCGGAGATTCCGCAGCAGCGGGCGCGGTTCGCTCGCCGCCTTCTTCGGCGCGTTGCTTTGCTGCCGTTGCCACAGCTTTTAGCCGCGCAACCTTTTGTTCAAATGTTTCGCCCGGGACTGGGCCGGTATCGACGACGCCGGCATAAGTCGATCGCTTATTCAAGTTGCGATCAGGCGCTGCCCCGGCCTTGGGCGCGGCAGCCTTTTGCGGCGGGGGCGTTGGGGTCTTCTCAGCCGGAGCGGGCACTGCAGCTTTTGCAACTGGGACTTGAGCGGGAGCTTTAGGCGGAGCCGCCACTGGCTTGGCGGGTTCCGGTGTGTGGCCCGTCGTCTCCATGATGAAGACGCCTCGTGCATCCTTCCTGATAACCGGCAGAGAACCTCCGGCGGCTTGCAAGAGGGCTGAAAGCTCTGCCTCAACAAAACGAGTTTGCTTGTTCGGATCGCGCACGTGCCCGAGCGGGGGGCCCATGTAAAGCGTGCCGCAGGTCTGGCACTTTGAGAGCACATCGTCGCCGCGCAAATGCACTTCAGCCGGCTCGCCTCCTGTGCGCAACTGTTTCAGATGACCGTTGCAGAGCTTACCTTTCGCGTTTCGCTCGTTGCAGACAGTTTGAGCGTTCGTAATTCGCTTCGGCACCGGAGGGGTCGTTGCGGCCGAGGTAGTTTGCTCGCTCGAACTTGATTCGGAGGCGGTTGCTGTCATGGGTCTCGTTAAATTTCCGGGCTGGACTTTAGGTTGCTTGCGATTCGCATCTTACATAGTTGATCAAATGTGCGTCAATCAACAGTGAGTAGTAAGCGGTGAGCAGTGATCTACGCGACGGCTCCATTGGTCTGCTTACCGCTCACCGCTCACTGCTTACCGCTCACTAGTTAGGCGCACCCGCTTCGTTTTGCTCGTTCATGCTATGCTGAAATTCAAATGCTGAGCGATCTACTCGGAGCAATCTGGCGGCGCGCGCCAAAGTCGCTGCGGCGTTGGACCGTAAGATTTTCGCATCCTCGATTTGCCGTTACGGCCGGAGCAATAGTAACTGACAAACGCGGCCGCGTGTTATTGCTGAAGCACCGTTTTCGTCCCGGCGCCGGCTGGGGGATGCCGGGCGGTTTCATGGAAGCGGGTGAGCAGCCGGACGCAGCGCTGCGAAGAGAGCTGCGTGAAGAAGTGGGACTTGAAATTGAACAGATAAAGTTCGTTACTGCACGCGCATTTAAGAAGCCCCGCCAGGTGGAGATCGTTTTTCACTGCACGGCTGCCGGAGATACAGAGCAACTCAGTTTTGAGATTCAGCAAGCCGCCTGGTTTTTGCCGCAAGATTTGCCGCCAGAGTTGCCGGCGGATCAAGCAGAGCTTATTCGGCGCGCGCTGAGCGATGGAGCAAGGCCACAGGATTGATGTATGCTGTGCGGCGCTAAAACACAGTAATGAGTGATGAGTGCTGAGTGCTGAGTACTGAGGAATTAGACGTTCGCCGCCACATTGACATCAGCACTCGGCACATCAGTACTCAGCACATCAGTACTCAGCCTCATTACTGATCATCTTGGTTGGAGAAGAAAATGGTAGATCTGATTCCGTCGCCGGACACTGTAATGCAGATTCTGAAGCGCACAGGCGCGTTTCGAGAGGGTCACTTTGTTTACCCCAATGGCAGACATTCACCGCACTATTTTCAGATGCCACTGGCGTTTCGTTACTACGATACGGCGCGCGTGCTGGCAGTGGCATTGAGCAGGAAGTTTCGTATTGATCGCGACATCTCGAGTCAGTTACCGAAAGTCTCAATCATCAGCCCCAGCTCGGGTGGTATTCCCGTCGCCTTCGGTGTCCGCGACGCGCTCAGTGCTGAACAGATCTACTGGGCTGAACAGGAAGGCGACAAGCGCAGATTTAGGCAGTACATAAACAGAGGCGAAGTCAACCCGTGCATCATGGTCGATGATATTATTCGCAGCGGTAATGCGATCGACGAAACGGCCGCACTGGTAAGGGAACTGGGCGCCCCGGTCATCGGTTGCGGCGCAATTGTGCGCTTCACTTCGGCGCAGGATAAGCTGGGCGACGTGCCGATTCGTTCATTGGTTGAGTTTGAGGCGCACATGTACGACAGCGGCGATGATTGCGGCGAGTGTAAGAAGAACGCCCCGGTAGAGCACGTGAGGTTTTAGGATTCAGAAGGCAGAAAGAACGAATCAGTAGCTGTGGGCCCGAGACCTATCAGGAGCGTGACGAAATGCAGCGTCTCATAGGCGTAAGCCCAATTTTTGACAGCTTACATTCTCTATTAGATTTCGTGTCGGTTCGCCAGGGCCTTATCCATCGTCACTTCATCCACGTACTCGAGATCACTTCCAACCGGCATGCCCATGGCGATGCGGGTGACACGCAAGCCCAGCGGTTTTAGCAAGCGGCTGATGTAATTCGCTGTCGCTTCGCCTTCGGTAGTCGGGTTAGTGGCAAGAATAACTTCCGTCACCGCGACGCCGTCGTTGTTTTCAGGCTTGAGACGCGGCAGCAGGTTTGCCAGGTGAAGTTCATTCGGACCAATGTGCCTTATCGGCGAGAGACTGCCATGCAAAACATGGTAGACGCCTTTGAAACTTCGCGTTTTTTCCACCGCCACCAGGCTATGAGGCTCTTCGACCACACAGATCACAGAATGATCGCGCGCAGTTGAAGCGCAGATGCGACATGGATCTATGTCGGTGAGGTTGTTACAGACTGAACAGAAAACGATTCGCTGCTTTACCTCTCGAATTGCAGCAATCAAACGCTCCAGTTCGTGATCGGGCGTGCGCATGATATGAAACGCCAGTCGCTGCGCAGATTTGTGCCCAATGCTGGGCAGGCGTTTCAATTCGTCAATGAGTTTGGTAACGGGCTCGGCGTATTCAAGCATGTTTTGGCCTTAGGTCTTTGGACTTTGGTCTTTGGTGAACCTTTCCAAGTCCTAAGACCAAAGGCCAAAAACCAAAACGCTATCCAAAATCAGAAACCGAATCTTAACCCAGCATTCCGCCGAGTCCCGGAGGCAACATGCCGCCAAGTTTACCCTTCATCGCTTCGTCCACTTTGCGATTGGCTTCGTTGATCGCGGCGAGAATCATGTCCTGAAGCATTTCCACATCGCCTTCCTTGACGGCTTCGGGATCGATTTTCAGAGAGACGATTTCATGATTGCCTTTCATTTCGACCGTCACAACGCCACCGCCTGCTGAAGCTTGGGTGCGCAGTTCCTCCATCTCTTTCTGCATCTTCTCCTGCATTACCTGCGCCTGCTTCATCATCTGTTGAATATTGAATCCGCCAGGAAATTTCATTGCGCACCTCTCTCCCTTTTGTCTTAAAAGTGTTCTTGCTAATTTGCAAGCATCGTAACTTTCATTAGAGGCGAATGCAACGGAGCAGCCGATGCGAATCGGGCCCAAACAATTACTGATAAACTTTGCCGTTTCTCTCTGCGTAACCTCTGCGTGCTTTGCGTCTCCGCGCGAAGTCTCGACGCAAACACTTCTACCGCTGAATCGCAGAGCAGGCCGAGTTAACGCGGAGATTGAAATTTAGGTCACCACCGTGCGCTCAAACGGCTAACGCTTGTACTTATGTCTCTGTTATAAACTCTGGCTGAATGAGCGCGACCGATCTAAGCGAAAACGTCACCAGCGAGCGCACGCTCGCGGCTGAAATCAAACTCTATTACGACCTGCATCCAGCCGCCGGCTCACCCGCCCCTTTGCTCCTCGCGCTGCATGGCTATGGGGCAAACAAGCGGCAGATGATGCGGGAAGCTCGGGCGCTGGCACCCGAAGAGTTCGCGATTGTCTCGCTGCAGGGCTTTCATCAGCACATCAAGGAACCAAAAGAACCAGATGGTCCGTTGCGTTTCGGCTTTGGCTGGCTGACAAATTTCCACCCGGAAGATTCGGTTGCGGTCCACCATCAGGCGCTGCTGGATTTAACGTCAACACTGATCGAGCAAGGCCTGGCCGATCCAAAAAGAATCTTTCTGCTTGGCTTTTCGCAGACTTGCGCTCTCAACTATCGCTTCGCCTTCACGTATCCGAACCTTTTGCGGGGCGTTATCGGAATCTGCGGCGGCATACCCGGAGACTGGGAAACAAGCGGGGCTTATCGGCCAACACAGGCGGCCGTTTTTCATCTTGCTGGAACGAGGGATGAATACTATCCCCCGGCACGAGTCGGCGACTATGAAGAGCGCCTGCGATTGCGCGCCGCGAACGTTGAGTTCAAGAGCTACGATGCCGCACATGAGATGGTACCGGCGATGCGCGAAGACATGAATGCCTGGTTGAAGCAGTATTCAGCATGAGCAAAGGTGGTCGAACAGAAAAGTCATTTCAGTGCCTGGCAATTTGCCTGTTGTTGGTTGAGTCAGGGCAGGAGCCGGGCATGATGCCTACAAGCCGGGTTGTAGAGGCTCCTCATTTCGGGTCTGGCATCCCGTCGCTACCGCTCCGGGCTCAGAATTCGTTTCCGCAATTACCTTGTCTTGAATTCCGAGTGCCTTTATAGTCGTCGCCGCCATACCAGTTTCCTGAATGTTTCCAGTTCCTCGGGTTAAAGTTCGCCTAACTAGCCTTTGAGTTTTCACAGTTGCATTCTGAGCAGGCTGCGTGACTGCTAATACCCAAACTACAGCGCCTCCCCAACTCGCCGCGCTCGAGCGAGACGTCGAGCAACGCAGCGCCGTCTTCAAAAAAGAATTGGGTCTTTTCGATCTGGTACTGACGCAAATAGTTTTTGTTGTAGGCACGATTTGGGTGGGTTGGGCGGCCAAGCTGGGCGATCACCAAATGGTGTTTTGGCTGCTTGCCATTGTCACGTTTTATGTACCGCTCGCTGCAGTAGTTATCTTCCTCAACCGCTTGATTCCGCTCGAAGGCGGTATTTATCAATGGGCCAAACTGGCGTTTAACGATTTCGTCGCTTTTATGCTGGCCTGGAATCTTTGGATCTTCGGCATCCTGGTAATGTCGGGCATCGGTCTGATCATCAAGAAGAATATTGCTTACGCAATCGGCCCACGCGCCAGCTGGTTGCATGAGAATCGTGGAATGACCACGCTCATCTGTGTCCTTCTGATGCTTATGATGATTGCCGCCTCGCGTCGAGGACTAACGTTAGGAAAATGGGTGCAGAATTTCGGCGGTGCACTGTTGCTGCTAACGTTCGCCACTTTGATCCTGTTGCCGCTGATCACCGCCGGGCGCGGGACACTCGCAAACTATCACCCTTTTTCAACCAGCTTTCCGGAGTTCAGCACTTACAACATAAACGTCTTCAGCAAGCTTGCGGTGGGTGCGCTGTCCGGCTTTGAATACATCGCGATTCTCGCCGGCGAATGTCGTGCCCCGGCACGCAACATCAGCCGGTCTGTGATGATCTCAGCTCCGATCATCGCGCTGATGTTTATCCTCGGCACCGGCTCAGTACTGGCGTTTGTCGCGCCTGACAAAGTGGATCTTATCGGGCCGATTCCACAAGTTCTGAGCATTGGGTTTAGCGGGTTCGGCTGGGTTTCTCTACTCATCTCGATAACTATTTTCGGTGTAGCGGCACGACAGATTGCGCTGATGAGCATTTACTTCGCCGGCAACACACGTTTGCCGATGGTTGCAGGCTGGGACAATCTCCTGCCCTCGTGGTTCGCACGCCTGCACAAGCGTTATCGCACGCCTGTGAACTCAATTCTGTTTGTGGGTTTGATTACGTTGGCATTCAGCCTGGCCAGCCTCGTCGGCGTAAAGGAACAGGAAGCATTTCAGTTGCAAGACAACGCGGCTACCACTTTCTATGCCTTAATCTATATGGTGCTCTTCGCAATTCCGCTGGTAGCTATCAGGCGTTTCGGCGTAAAAGCACCCCTTTGGCTGAAGGTCGCATCGGTTTCGGGTTTCGTGGTGTCGGTTGTGGCAGGTTATTACACTCTTATTCCTATTACGCCGGTCGATAGTCCACGGCTATTCGCCATCAAGATAATCGCCGTAGTGCTCGGCGCGAATGTTTTTGGCATCGTCCTCTATTGGCTTCGCAGGAGACCGGCCAGGGAAGCGACCGCCAATACGCTGGCCAGTTAATATCAATTTCTCCAGCCGGCGTTATTCGCGACCAGCCAGAGGTTTTACTTAATAACTCTGGTCTTCGGATCGATCCTGTGATAAATCGTGCGGCGCAAGTGCACTTGGATTCCTACCCCCCAAAAGGAGCCTGAAATGAATAACATTAACTTCGGACGCGTTGTGCTGGGCGGCCTGGTGGCCGGCCTGGTGCTAAACATCGGCGAGTTTGTGCTGAATGCAATGGTACTGGCGAACGATATGAAAGAGTTTGGCACTAAACATAATATTCCGGAGCCGACAGGCAGCTTCATTGCCATCGCCGTCGGCCTGACGTTTGTTATGGGCATCGTGCTCGTTCTGGGATACGCCTGCATCAGAACTCGCCTCGGCCCGGGTGTAAAGACAGCGATCGTGGCCGGCCTGTTCGGCTGGTTTGGCATCTACTTTTACAGCGGGATTATTAACAGTGTTTTCCTGGGTATTGCCGGCGGGACACTGGTAATGATCCTTATCTGGGGCCTGGTTGAATATATCCTCGGGGCAATTGCCGGGGCGTGGCTGTATAAAGAAACTTAAGTCAACGCAAGACGCAACCAGGATCAACGTTGGCAAGTTCACTCGCGGTCATTAACTGTTCACAATTAGTAACTCTAATGGGGCCCGCTCGTCCGCGCGTTGGGCCGGAGCTGCGTGAGCTGTCGATTATCGCGGATGGTGCGATCCTGGTAACCGGCCAACGCATCGCGCGGATTGGATCGCGAGAAGAGATTAACCGGCAAATCGAAACGAACGGCGTTGATTGCGAAGTGATCGACGCCGGCCACCGGCTTGTCATGCCGGGCTTTGTGGATGCGCACACGCACCCGGTTTTTGCCGGAACGCGCGCGAACGAATTTGAGGAGCGCGCCGGCGGTGTTACCTATCAGGAGATCGCGGCGCGGGGCGGCGGTATTCAATCGACAGTAGGGGCTACGCGCGCTGCGAGCCTCGATGAATTAGTTGCAACCGGCAAGCGCTACGCCGATTGGTTTCTGCGCACCGGAACGACGACCGTCGAAGCCAAATCCGGCTATGGCTTAACAACGGCAGACGAACTGAAGCTTCTGCGCGCCATCAAACGTCTCGACGCGGAGACTAAGCTCAGATATGTTCCGACCTTTTTAGGCGCACACGACATTCCTCCTGAATACAGATCCCGGCGCGAGCAATATATTTCACTGTTGACCAAGGAAATGCTGCCGCGCATCGCAGCAGAGAGACTTGCAGAATATTGCGACGTCTTTTGTGAAGCGAATGTCTTCACGACGGATGAAGCGCGCAACATCCTGTCGGCAGCGCACGGGCTTGGCCTGGGTTTAAGAATGCATGCGGACCAGTTATCGCTGTCGGGCGGAGCAAGGCTAGCGGCGGAGCTGGGCACTGTTACCGCAGATCACCTGGAACACACAAATGCCGGCGGCATTGCGGCGCTAAAAGCAGCCGAGGTGCAACCGGTGCTGTTGCCCGGTTCGGTATATGCCCTTGGTTCAAGCCGCTATCCGGCAGCACGCGAAATGATCGCGGCGGGTTTGGCGGTGGTGCTCGCCACCGATTTCAATCCCGGCTCTTCGCCTACGCCATCGATGGCCATGGTTCTTTCCATCGCCTCGACGCATTTGAAGATGATGCCGGCTGAATCAATCACAGCGTCCACCATCAACGCCGCATACAGCCTCAATCGTGGCCATGAGCTCGGATCTCTTGAGGCGGGCAAGCTTGCAGATTTCGTGATTCATGACTGTGGCGATTACCGGGAGCTCGCTTATTTCTTCGGAATCGAACATCCGTGGAAAGTTTTTGCGGGCGCGCAGCTGGTGTTTGCTCGTCAATCATGAATAGCAGGAATTCAAATTAGAAGCGCAACAGAACTGCGGCTTAGCTGTTTCGCCCGGGACGGGCGTGGTCAGCGTTTGGTTGGATATTTAAACGCAGAAAGGGTGCCAGACGAATCGAGGAGACTATTTAACAAAGGTGGCACTCAGTACCTGTTGCGCTCCCAAATTGAGTGCGCGATATCCACACACCCAATTTAATTGAAAAACTATTTGACGCTCGATCACTTCTATTTTATTATCGCGCCAACACTGGAAAGGAGGTGATTCTAAATATATGAGTTCTTATCACAGTGAGGTGGCTGCGGCCTGACCTCTAAACCAAATCGTAACTAGTTAGGATTTAGGTTTAGTCGTCTCACTGCTTAGTGCTCCTCCTTTTCAGGAAGGCACACAGTCAGCCTCAGGCCAATCCCAACAGTTCACCGGAAGCCGTTCACGCGGAAGCGTGGACGGCTTCTTTGTCTTTAAACCGCTCCATCCGCGTAAAGCTGACCAAAATGCGTGCGGCAACGCCGGTATGCTTGACCGCAATCAAAGCTGGTGAGAAATTAGAATCCTGCAACGCCAGTAGGAGAGCTTTCCTTGTCATCTGCTGATTCCCCCGTGTTCTACGACCCAGCCGGCCGCCGCTGGAAACGAGTGCGCCGCACCTGGATGGGGCTGGCAGTCGTCGTCACCAGCCTTGCCGCCATACTCATCGCCAGTGTTCTGGTTAACCCGGCGCTTCCGAGTTTCAATATTCGCGCTGTCCCGAGCCTGCCGCAAAGTGCCGATATCAAACCGAAGTCGTTAGCCGCGCCCGCTAATCCCAGTCAACAGAAAGCAAAAAAAGCCCAGGCCGAATTGCAGCGGGCCCTGGCGAATACTCCACGCGTAGTGCCTGCCAGACGACGTTCGCAAACTGCGGTCATGCCGCCGCCCGCACTGCCGGCTCCCGTAGTGCCAAGCTCGCGGCCCTTGTCGATTGGCTTTTACATTAACTGGGACGAATCGAGTTACGCTTCGTTGAAACGAAACCTGGATCATCTGGACTGGGTGGTTGCCGAGTGGTCGCACCTTCAGGATTCCGCCAACGGCGCCGGCCCACTTGCCACGGAAGTCGACGCGCCGGCGCTGAACTGGATCCGGCAAACTCGGCCTCAAGTGCAGATTATCCCGATGGTGCAAAACCTGATCGACGAAAAGTGGAATTCTGATCTGCTGGCTCAAGCTATTGGCGATGAGCCGAGTCGCCAGCGTTTGATCAGCGCACTCACAAGTTTTGTCGAACAGAACAAGTTTGCCGGGCTTTGCGTGGACTTTGAGGAGCCCCCACCGGCGACTCAACCGGCTTTGCTGACGTTTGTGCAGGAGTTGCACGCAGCTTTTGCTTCGAAGGGTCTGATCGTCGTCCAGGCTGTGCCGTTCGATGATCCCGACTGGAACTACAAAGAATATGCGGCCGCCGGCGACTACACGATGCTGATGGCCTACGACCAACACTGGGCCGGCAGCGATTTGGGACCCGTGGCCGCGCAGGATTGGTATGAAGCCAATCTCATCAAGCGCATGCATGAGCTGACGCCGAATAAGACGATCATCGCGCTGGGAAACTATGGCTACGATTGGACCGAAGGCAAGACGGAAGCGGAGGAAGTAACTTTCCAGGAGGCGGTGATTTCTGCGCGTGACTCGGAGGCGAAGATTAGTTTTGACCGTTCGACCCATAATCCGAATTTCGAATACGACGACGAGAATGAATTGCACCACACTGTCTGGTTTCTCGACGCCGTCACCGCTTACAACCAAATGCGTGCCGCCAGCGGCTTTAGGCCGGCAGGCTTTGCTATCTGGCGGTTGGGTTCGGAAGATCCGTCGGTCTGGTCGGTGCTTGGCTCGTCATCCAGTTCGCCGGACAATCTGAAGCGAATCATCTACGGCTATCAGGTTGATTTCGAAGGTAGCGGTGAAATATTGAAAGTGGTGTCGCGTCCGCAGGACGGCTGGCGCAACCTGGAGTCGGATGCCGCGAACGGTTACATCAGCAATGAAGAATTTGTCGCCACACCTTCCTCCTACGTTATTCAACGCGAAGGAGATCATCCCGGACTGATAGCGTTGACCTTTGATGATGGCCCCGATCCGAGGTGGACGCCGGCGATCCTCGACATTCTCAAACAGGAAAACGTGCCGGCGACTTTCTTCGTCATTGGAAAAAACGGACAAGCCTATCCCGATCTGCTGCGACGCGTGGTTAACGAGGGCCACGAAATCGGCAACCATACCTACACCCATCCGAATCTCGGTGAGATGCCCGGCTCGCTGGCCGAGTTGGAGCTTAACGCCACACAGCGCCTGATCGAATCTGAGACCGGCAGGTCTACAGTCCTGTTCCGACCGCCGTACTTCGGCGACGCCGAAGCTGATAAGCCTGAGGAAGTAGAACCGGCGTACCAGGCACAACAGCTCGGCTACCTGATGGTAGGGGTGCGCATTGACCCTGACGACTGGAAACTTCCAGTTACAGCGAAGGAGATTAGCGACCGAACGGTTGAACGCGCGTTGGATACAAATCCCGACACGCGCGGCCAGGTAGTCTTGTTGCACGACTCGGGCGGTGATCGTTCCGCGACGATAGCGGCGCTGCCCATGCTGATTCACGAACTACGCGCGCGTGGCTTCCGCTTTGTGGCCGTTTCCGACCTCGCTGGTCTCTCCAGAAATCAAGTGATGCCACCCATTCCGCCCCGCGAACGCATGTTCACCCGTTCAAACGCCGTGGCCTTCTTTTTTCTCTCCACCATGGGCTGGGTGCTTCAGTGGGTGTTCGTGATTGGCATCGTTCTCGGACTCGGGCGGCTGGTTTTCATCGGCACTCTGGCCCTCGCGCAGTGGTTTCGTTCGCGCCGGCGCGAGCGCACTCACGCGGGAGCGGCGTTTACGCCGTTTGTCTCAGTAATTGTGCCGGCCTATAACGAAGAGCTGGTGATTGAAAACACGATCAATAGTTTGTTGGCGTCAGACTACAAAGACTACGAAATAATTGTTATCGACGACGGCTCTGTCGACAGAACCAGTGAAATTATCTGCGAACGCTTTTCCGGTAACAGCCGCGTCAGGCTTTTCTCTGAAGCGAACAAGGGCAAGGCCGCAGCGCTGAATACGGGACTACGCCACGCGAAGGGCGAAATAGTGATAGCGCTCGATGCCGACACCTTGTTTGCGCCGGAGACGATCGCTGCTCTCGCGCATCGCTTTCATGATCCAAAAATAGGCGCCGTCGCCGGCAACGCGAAAGTCGGCAACCGCATTAATATCGTGACGCGTTGGCAGGCGCTTGAATACATCACTTCGCAAAACATGGATCGACGTGCTTTCGCAAGTTTGAATTGTATAACTGTCGTGCCGGGCGCGGTGGGCGCCTGGCGGCGCGAGCTAGTCGAGCAAGCGGGTGGCTTTGCTTCCGACACGCTTGCCGAAGATCAGGACCTGACGCTCCGCATCAGGCGGATGGGTTATGGCATTGGCTATGAAGAGGATGCCATCGCCTGGACTGAAGCGCCGGATAATTTGCGAGCTCTGGCCAGACAGAGATTTCGCTGGGCCTTTGGCACGCTGCAATGTATGCGCAAACATGTCGATGCGTTGTTTCGGCCGCGTTATGGTGCGCTCGGCTTCGTTGCCCTGCCTAACGTGTGGATATTTCAAATCCTGTTTCCACTCATTTCGCCGGTGATGGACCTGATGCTTGTCTACACTTTAGTGGTCGCGGGACTCGACCGTTTGCAACAGCCGGCCGCTTATTCATCAACGGCGTTGCGGCAGGTGCTCTTCTACTACGCTCTGTTTCTCGCCATTGACTGGTTGGCCGCCGGCTTTGCGTTTTTGCTGGAAAAGAAAGAAAGCTGGCGCCTGTTGTGGTGGCTGTTTCTACAGCGCTTTTGTTACCGCCAGGTCATGTATTACGTCATGATCAAATCGGTTGCGGTAGCCACGCGCGGTTCGACTGTAGGCTGGGGAAAACTCGATCGCAAAGCAACCGCCGAAGCCCAATCGTGAGAGACAGGAGCCATACGACACAAGATCGAATTAAGAATTCGTAGAGCTCCACCGCCGGTGATACCAGCCAACCCGCCTCTTCGCTTATCAGAACCGGGAGCGGGAGCGACCGGCCAGAGATTCAGTCTGAGAATCGTCGATCGAGACCGAGGGTAGAGTATTGGGCCGGTCGCTCCCGCTCCCGATTCTGATAATAAAGTGAATTCACAGCAGCGCTGAGCTGAGGTAAGCTGGAAGGCGAAGCGAACCCATTCTCAACTGAAAGAATATTGATGGCCAGAAAGCGGGAGCGCAGGGAACACGGCAAGCGGAATGGACTACTTGTTTACCTGATCCTGCTGGTCGTGGCCTTTAATTTTCGCGTCGCCGTAGCCCGTTTTCTGCCGAATGATGCCCCGGATGACGGCCGCGTATATTCTCAAATCGCGCGCAACCTGCTCGAACAGCGCGTGTTTTCTCATGAGTCGGAATCACCTTACGTGCCCTCTTTGATTCGCCTGCCCGGTTATCCCCTTTTTCTTGCCGGGGTCTATTCCATATTTGGTCACAACGATAACGCCGCAGTTCGTATCGTCCAGGCTCTTATCGACATTGCCACATGCGGGCTGATCGCGCTCGTAGCTTTCTTCTGGGAGCCTGACCAAACACTGAAACGTCGCAGCTCCATCGCCGCGCTCGCGCTCGCTGCCGTCTGCCCGTTCACAACGATCTACGTGGCGACGATTCTAACCGAGACGGCCACGATGTTCTTTGCCGTCGGCATGTGCCTTACTGCCACACTCGCACTGCGAGCGAAGAGTCAAAGAAAAACTTTGTGGCTGTGGACGCTTACCGGAGTGATCGCCGGCATCGCAGTCCTCTTTCGACCCGACAGCGGACTGTTCGCACTGGCGATCGGCATTACCCTGGTGGTTGCGACGCTGGGCCGCGCCGGCGATGTAAAGTTAAGTACAAAGCGCGAAGAACTGTTATATCGCTCAGCCCGAGCGACCTTCGTTGGCGCCGTTTTCTCGTTGGCGTTTTGTCTGGTGTTGGTGCCGTGGACGGTTCGCAACTATCGCGTCTTTCATATTTTTCAGCCACTCGCCCCGGCGCACGCGGAAATGCCCGGCGAGTTTGTGTCCCGCGGATATTTTTTGTGGCTGCGAACCTGGATCGACGACAGCCGCTACATTGGGCCGGTGCTCTGGGCGTTGGATACGTCCCCTATCAAGCCGGCGGATCTTCCCGACAGTGCTTTCGACTCAGCCGAGGAAAAGCGTCAGGTCGCGGCCCTGCTGGAGAAATATAACCATTCGCAGGAAGAGCCAGACTTGTTTACTAAACCGGCTCCCGCCGCAAGTCCTTCAGCTCCTGATCAGTCGAACGAGAAAGCCCAGCCCTCGCCAACTGACGACTCAACGAAGGAAGAAAGCGACGAAGCTGATAATGCTGACGATAGTGACAAGACGGACGAAGAAGCGAACGACGAAGGCGACACGGCTGAGGAGTCTGATCAAAACACGCCGGCCGATCAATCGGTGGAGATGACTCCTGAAATCGACGCCGGGTTCGCGCAGATCGCTCGAGAGCGTATCGCGCGCCACCCGCTTCGTTATTATGTTTGGCTGCCACTCAAACGCGCACGTTCGCTCTGGTTTGACACTCACTCGCAATATTACCCGTTCGAAGGCGAGCTGCTACCACTCACGGATCTCGACTACGATATCCATCAACAATTCTGGCTGCCGCTGTTTGCCGGCTTAACGCTTGTTTACTCGTTGCTGGGAATTTTGGGCGGGTGGTTCTTGTGGTGGACGCGGGACTTTGTTGCGCGGCAGTGGCTGCTGTTGGCCGTACTGATGATCTTTCTGAGGCTTGGTTTCTTCGCGACGCTGGAGAACCCCGAACCACGCTATGTGGTTGAAGTCTTTCCGTTCCTTACGATCCTTGGCGGAATTGCGGCCGTGCGAATCACAAATGCTTTAGCGAGTCCAAGAATCCTTCGCCTATTCCAGCGTGCGCTATAGTTGAGGTCTTAAGAAGCCGATCCCCGGTTAAAGATTCGGGGTTGGCGAAGGCGTCGCCGCCGGCGTTTGTTCCGAGGGAAGTACACGCGATGGATCAGGCTTGTCCGGCGAAGTGTGCAGGTGTATCGCCTTCCAATCCTTGCCCACTCGCTTAAAGACCAGTGTCATTCGGCCCGTCGCGGTTTCAGGCGTGCCTTTATAAATCTGCGATTGAGTCCACAGGCAGCTTACGACTGCGCCGTCGCGACCTAGCATCGTGATCGAAAGGTCGCGTACGTCCAGTTTTACGTCTTTCAATTCCGGGTAAGAACTCTCGCGATTGAGCCGCATCTGCTCCCAGCCTTTGGTTACCGTGCCGTTGCTGTTGAAAAGAATCAGCCGCGGCGAGTTTAGGTAGACATTCGTCACGGCCTTTACGTCTGCGTGCCGGATGCCGTTGATTAGCGAGTTGAAGGCGGCCACGACGCTCTGTGAGCCGGGCGCTTCGATGGCAGCAACTTTCGGCTTGGCTTCAGTGCGCCGCGCGGCGGGTTGCGTGGTTGTTGGTTGCTGCACGTCCGTGCTCTTTTGCGAATCCGCCGCCTTGCTTGTGTTTGCAGGCGACGCTGTCATTCGCGGCCGCACGGTTTGCGAAGAATTTGCGTTCTGGGCAAGCACCCCGCTAATGGCTGTGAAAATAATGACGGCAGTAATTAGTAATCGCATGGTCATGAATGTTTTCCTTAAAAAGTTCGTCGGTTGAGTTTCCGTCGGGTTACTCTACACATCGCCGAGTTCGTTCAGCGCGTCGAACCATGGTACTCCACTGCGCAATCTTTCAACAGAACGATTTTGTCCGAGTATCTCAAATACTTCGAACATCGACGGACCCACCGCCTGGCCGGTCAACATCGTGCGCGAACCGTTTATCAGCAAACCTGCCTTGACACCGGTATCCTCCGCAAATTGTCGGAGCGAGGCTTCGGCGGTTTCAATAGTAAACGGCACCGTTTGCTCCAGACGATCTGCAAGCGCCGGCAAGAGTTCTCTTAGTCGCGGTTCCTTTCGCAAATTCTTGTTGACTGCCGCTGGCTCGAAATCAAAATCGTCGGAGAAATAAGCGCGGCCCTGTCCCGAGAAATCTTTCAGTGTGAAAAAACGCTGCCGAATCAGATCGATAGTCTTTAGCAACCAGTCGCGATCCTCATCGTCATATTCATCACGCCACAGTTTGTTTGCACGCAATTCCGCCTTGACCGCCGGCAGCAACTCCTCAGCCGGCAGGTTGCGAATGTATTCCGCGTTCATCCAGAGGGCTTTCTCGTCCGTCCAGTGTCGTGGATCGTTCTCCTGAAAGTTGAAAACCGCGGGAGAGCGATGAATGTGTTCCAAAGAAAACTGCTGGATCAGCTCGGGCAATGAAAGGACCTCTTTACCGTCGGCAGGGGCCCAGCCCAGCAGCGCCAGGAAATTGCGAAACGCCGCCGGCAAAAAACCGCGGTCGCGATAGGTAGTTAACGAAACCACTTCGCCGTGTTTTCGCTTTGAAAGCTTGCCCTTGTTCGGCGCCAGGATCAAAGGCAGGTGGGCAAACTGCGGCACCGCGGCGCCCAATGCCTGATAAAGCAACACCTGCTTATGCGTGTTGGTTAAATGATCCTGACCGCGTATGACGTGGGTAATGCCCATCTCGATGTCATCGATAACCACAGACAGGTTATAAAGCGGATGGCCGTCCGAGCGCAGCAATACGAGGTCTTCAATTTCAGCATACTCCCGTTCCTGCGGCCCGAACACCATGTCTTTGAAATGCGTTTTACCCTCGCGGGCGATCTTCAGGCGCACGGCAAAAGGTTCGCCGTTAGCAACCCGGCGATCGGATTCTTCCTGGGATAAATCGCGGAAGGGATTGGAACGATGGTCGGCGCCTTCCGCAGATTGCGCGCGCGCGCGTTCGGCGATGCCTTGCTTAACGGTGGCATCATCGCGCTCTGCCTTCGGGGTGAAATCCCGGTAAGCTTTGCCCTGGGCGACGAGCTTATGTGCCGCGGCGCGATGCTTATCGGCATTAGCAGACTGAAAAACGATCTCTTCGTCGTAACTCAGTCCCAACCATTCCATGCCTTCGATGATTGAACGAGTTGATTCTTCGGTGGAACGCTGCAGGTCGGTATCTTCGATGCGCAGCAAAAACTTGCCACCGGTTTTTTTTGCGTAGAGCCAGTTGAAGAGTGCTGAACGCGCGGCCCCGATGTGCAGGTAACCGGTCGGAGATGGAGCGAAGCGGACGCGAGTGGTCATAAAAGTAGGGGTCAGAGATCAGAGGCCGGAGGTCAGTTGAAAAAGCAACTCGTACGTTTCTGACTGACCGCTGACCCCTACCTCTAACCCCTGCAGTTCTGGCGGAGATGACAGGATTCGAACCTGTGAAGGGCTTTTGACCCTTAACGGTTTAGCAAACCGCCGCCTTCAGCCACTCGGCCACATCTCCGCAAAGCGAAAAATCATTCTAAACAGCGACAACGGATTGTCAAGGTTAGAGCCGAATAAGGTGGTGTCCTAACTCTCAGTTCTTCTCCACGTAGTCTCAGCGGCTGCGTCCCTGTGGTGAATAACCGTTCAAAACACCAACCGCAGAGACAGTGAGAACGCCGAGGACGAGAATCTCAAATTAAGGCACGACAGACGGAGTACCAAGCGTTGAACACACTGTTCACTTAGTCCGCCTAAGCGCCATGAGCGTTAAGTCATCGCGGGGAATTTTTCCGTCGGCGAAGGTACGCAATTCCCGCCTGCACAGGGCGATCATCGATTCGGGTGAAAGACTCGGGTTATCGTTCAAGAGGCGAGCCAGTCGCTCGGCGCCATATTCGTTTCCCGCACCATCCAAACTCTCCGACAGGCCATCGGTGTATAGAAACAACGTGTCGCCCGGGTTCATTTGAAAGCGATTGACTGAGAAACTCTCGCTACAGAACACGCCTACAGGCAGCCCCGTTGCTGCGATACTGGTTACGCGTCCCTGCTGTATCAATAACGGCGGCAAATGGCCCGCGTTGCAAATTGCTATTTCACCGTTAGTGCTCGCTCGCCCGCAAACCAGCGTCGCGTATTGCGTCGGCAGCGTGCTCTCGCAAAAGACGCGACTGGCACGCTCCAGGATTTGCTCGAGCGATAGGTTGATCGAGATGAGTGTGCGAAACATCGCGTTCAAGTGCGCCATCAGCATCGAAGCCGCAACGCCTTTTCCTGACACGTCGCCAAGAACGAAATGCAATGACTGGTCTTCGCCTTTTATCAAGTCGCAGTAGTCGCCACTCACCGCGCCTGCCGGTTGGTAGTGATAGCAAACTTCCCAACCGTCAATCTGCTGGGTAGCCGGGGGCAACAAGCCGGTCTGAATGCGTGATGCCAGTTCCAGGTCCTCTTCCAATGCTCGTTGCTCCCGCGGCGTCAGATCACCGAGACAGAAGCGAGTCAGGGGATCGGCCAGCAACCGCTCAGACTCGACCGGTTCATGGCACACTTCACACAGGCCGTAGGTTCCGATATCCATGCGATAGAGGGCAGCGTCGACCTCTTCCAAAAGCCGCGTCAGCTCCGCGGGCCGGTGAAAGACACTGACGGCGGATTCCAATTTTTGCCGACGATCGATTAGTTGTTCACGTAGTAGTGGTTCAATAGCCGCAACCATGGTCTTATCCTTCTGTATTTGTTCACCCCACAGTCAGGCCACAAGGCTGGCGGGCAGCGGGGCTTTTTGAAGTTGAACGGGGAGTTGTGGCGCGCAACAAATCTTCTCCAGCCGCGCGCGATCGTTTTTCATCGCCGGATCGTTGGCCAGGCCGGCGCGCACCTCACGAAAAATGTTGGCAGCATGCGGGTCGGGCGGTTCGACAAGTCGATAATGAATCCACTTGCCGTCGCGACGCGCTGAGACTACGCCCGCCCGCCGCAGGTATGCGAGGTGTCGCGAGATTTTTGGTTGATTGATCTTCAACACCTCTACGAAAAAGCAGACGCAAACCTCGTCGTCTCCGATCAGATTAATGAGCCGTAAACGAGTGTGATCCGCGAGTGCCTTGAAGAGAAAAGCTATACTGTATTCCTTGTTAGCCATGCCGTGTTCGTTTAGTGTTTCAGCGGTTTATTTACTACGATTTTGACGCTATCAGAGTTCCTTTTTAAGCACATAATTTTGTGCTAAAAGGTCATCATTTTCTATCCGGATCTTGCGCTGATATTATGCAATTCCTGCAACTTTGCTGCGCCGTTCCAGGAGTATTGTGTCCCGCCAGACCCCCTTCATTTTAGCGATTCGCTCACGTCTTCCTACCAGGCGAAAACCGCAGGAGGAATGCAGTGAAATGCTGGCGGTGTTCTCAGGAAAAATGCTGGCTTGCAAAGTCCATATGCCATTCAACTCTGCTTCTTTCACAAGAGTGTCCAACAAAAGCCTACCAATCCCCTGGCCGCGAAACTGATCGTCCACATAAACGCTGACCTCTGCCACGCCGGCATACACCGCGCGCGACGAAACCGGGCTCAAAGCTGCCCAGCCGACAATCAGATACTGGGAAATGGCTACCAGTCGCGGTGCGGGCAAGTGGCTCTTGTGCCAATATGCCCAGTCGGGAGGCTCAGTCTCAAAGGTCGCCTGTCCAGTATCAATGCCGGTCCGATAGATTTCCCGCACTGACGCCCAGTCCTGCGCAGTCATTGCTCTTGTTTCGATTGCCATTTGTGCCGTTCAAAATAATTTCACATATGTCTTGACATATATGTTGGCTGGGAGTTAAGCTTCGGTTCACATTCGCCTTAGCGAATATGAAATATAGAGGAGGAAGACCATGGAAAGCAAGTCAAAAAACAGCGTAAACGCATTAAAAGCTCATTTGGCCCTTAGCGTTCGCGACATCGAGAAGAGCCTTGAGTTTTACCGCAAAATGCTGGGTATCGAACCGAGCAAAGTGCGAACCGGATACGCCAAATTTGATGTTCACAACCCGCCTTTGAATTTGACGCTCAACCAAAGCAGCTTCAACGAAAAGGGCGCGCTTTCGCATCTCGGCATTCAGGTCAAATCGACGCAGGACGTCCTCACGATGCGCAACAAGTGGGTCGAGTCCGGCCTGGTTACTCGCGACGAGATGCAAACAGACTGTTGCTATGCAACTCAGGACAAGACCTGGGTGCGCGACCCTGACGGCAACGAGTGGGAAGTTTTTGTTGTGCTCAAAGACAATCTTGCCGAGACGGCGCCGTGCGCTTGCGGTGATAAAATTGAAGAATTGAAGACCGAAATAGACTCGGTGACAACCATGTCTTCAGCTTGCTGCGCTCCGGTAGCCGCAGGTAATCCGGGTTGATGAGTCCGCGGACGGCGTAGCCGCGGCGATGTCTCTACGTAAGGACTATCGATGAATCCGATTCGAGTGCTGATCCTTTGCACAGGCAATTCGGCGCGAAGTCAGATGGCCGAGGGGTTACTGCGTCATGATGGCGGGGAAGGATTTGAAGTTGCCAGTGCAGGACTAGAGCCGAACGTCGTCAGGCCGGACGCCATAGAGGTAATGCGTGAAATCGGCGTCGACATCTCCCGACATCGTTCAAAGTCGGTCGACGAGTTTGCAACGCAGCCATTCGACTATGTGATCACGGTCTGTGATAACGCAAAGCAGAATTGTCCCGTCTTTGCATTGGCGTCAAAACGAATTCACTGGAGTATAGAGGATCCGGCGGCGGTAGTTGGCAGCGAAGAGAGCCGGCTTGCTGCCTTCCGATCCGCTCGCGACGACTTGCGAAAGCGACTGCATAAGTTTATTGAGACCAGCAAAGAAATTGGCGACTAGCTTCTAATCAAAACGGCCCGGTGTCATACCGACAACCGGACCGTTTGGTACTGCTATTCATTGCGGCTTGTTGTTCAATCTCTCCTTGCGTTCTTTTAGACGCTGTTCGATTCTCTCTTTCTGTTCCTTCTTGAGCTCTTCGAGTCTCGCTCGCTGCTCCGCAGTCAGAACTTCAGCCATTTCCGCGCGAACACCTTCCATCGCAGTCCGGATCTCCTGATGCAGAGCTCTGGCCCGCGCTTCGTCCTCAGCAGTGAAAGTGCCTGCGATGCGCTTCTCGCGCAATTTGAACAGTTCCTCACGCTGCGGTTTCGTGCTTTCAAGCCGGCGTTGCATGATTGCCCGGCTTTGTTGCCGCTGTTCCGCGGTGAGATTCAGTTCGCGGATTAGTCGGCCCATGCCGAAGCGATGCCGCAAGCCTCGATGACGATCCAGTCCTTCACGCTCTCGAAGTTTTTCCATCCGTTCCTTACGGACGGCCCCCTCCTGCTGAGGCGTGGAGGACTGCGGTTCCTGGGCGGACGTGGCGCAAGCGATCATTGCACAAGTCAAGATGATTCCTGGGATGACCAACAAACGATGTCTTTCAAGCATTTCTTCTTTGAACTCCTTTAGCTTTTGCTTTGTAGCAGAACTGAGCGCGAGGATCGGCTTCCTCGCTATGTTGTTTTAGACGCAGGGAGCCGCCGATTAGTCTGTAAAGAAACAGGCGTTGACTTCTTTGGCAAAGCAGAGTACTTTACAGCACAAAGGGGAACTAGATCGCCCTTTGAGTTGTCGCGGGCTCGCTGATCCGCGACATATTTGTGAGTAGTAAAAATCTGAGTCGGCAAGCTACAATACCGCCCAAAGATGCATCTTCTTGAGAATATCAACTCACCTGCAGATCTGCGGCAACTCTCTGTAGAAGAGTTGCAGCCCGTAGCCGATGAAATTCGGCAATACATTTTAGAGACGATGTCGCGAATAGGCGGCCACACTGGCGCGTCGCTGGGCGCCATTGAGCTGGCAGTTGCGCTGCACTACGCGTTTGACACGCCGCGCGACCGTTTGGTTTGGGACGTTGGCCATCAGGCGTACGCGCATAAGATTTTGACCGGCCGTCGCGAACTGCTGCCCACCATCAAGCAATACGGCGGCATCAGCGGCTTTTTGCGCCGTGACGAATCAGACTATGACACTTTTGGCGCCGGTCATGCTTCGACTTCGCTTTCCGCAGCGCTCGGAATGGCGGTGGCGCGGGATCGAAACGGCGACGATTATCATGTTGTTGCCCTGATCGGCGATGCGTCGCTGGCTGGCGGCATGGCAATGGAAGCGATCAATCAGGCCGGTCACTTGAAGAGCCGCCTGATCGTCTTGCTTAATGACAATGAGATGTCGATTGCGCCGGCGGTAGGAGCGTTGACAGGCTATTTGAATCGTATAAGAAGCGCGGGCAGTTACCATCGTTTCAAAGATGAGGTTGAAGAGAAGCTACTTTCAATTCCCTCCGTCGGCGAGCGACTGCACCACGCCGCCAAGACGATGAAGGATGCGATCGCTGCGGCTGTATTGCCAGGCGCTTTGATTAATGAGCTTGGTTTCAAATACATCGGTTACGTAGACGGGCACAACCCTGTAGCCCTGGTAGCAGCTTTGCGGGAAGCGCAACAGGTCAAGGATGGTCCGGTCATAGTTCACGCCTTGACGACGAAAGGCAAGGGTCATCCGCAGGCGGAGAAGGACTACTATCGTTGGCACGCTACTGGCCCTTTCGACTTGGAAACCGGCAAAGCGATTAAAGCAAAGGCGAGCGCCCCAACGTATACCACCGTGTTCGGAAATACTCTTGTCGAACTGATGGAGAAGGACGAGAAGATCATCGCCTTAACGGCGGCCATGCCCGACGGTACAGGAGTTTGCACCGCGCTGGAAAGGTTCCCCGAGCGATCGTTTGACGTCGGCATTGCCGAACAGCATTGCGTTACGTTTGCCGCCGGGATGTCGTGCGAGGGTTTGATACCCGTTTGTGCAATCTATTCAACGTTTCTGCAGCGGGGATTTGACCAGTTAGTCCATGACGTTTGTATTCAGAATCTGAACGTAAAGTTTTGCCTGGATCGCGGTGGAGTCGCGGGCGGCGATGGACCGACTCATCATGGACTTTTAGACATCGCCTATTTGCGCGCAGTACCAAACGTCGTCCTGATGGCCCCACGTGATGAAGGTGAAATGCGCGATATGCTGCTGACCATGATCGATCATGTGGGACCGGCGGCAATGCGCTATCCGCGCGGCAGCGGCATTGGCGCCGACATTGAGCGCCCTCCCCAGGTGCTGGAAATTGGAAAAGGGGAAATCCTTCGTGACGGCGGTGAGATTGCAATCGTCGCCTATGGCTCAATGGTGCATCCTTCATTGCAGGCTGCCGAGAATCTGGCAAAAGAGAAAATTGAAACCACTGTGGTCAACGCGCGCTTTGTAAAGCCGCTCGATTCGCAATTGCTCCTGGCGCTGGCACAAACCAAGCGGCTCATCGTCACCGTTGAAGAGGCTTACCTGTCCGGGGGCTTTGGTTCAGCGGTCATGGAACTGCTCGAAGAGAACGGACTGCAGGACAAAGTGCGCGTAGTGAGAATGGGAATTCCCGACCGCCTTGTGACTCATGGCGATCCTAAGCTGCTGCTGGCAAAGTATGGTCTTGACGCTGACGGCATCTACACGCGCGTAAAAGAAAGCATAGATGTGCTGGATGATCGTCGCGCTAAACCAAAAAAAGTAGGTAGATAAGCTCGAGTCAATCTCCAAAGAAGCACGCGCCCGTACTGCCAGACAGACGGGCGCGTCGTTTTAGTGCACGATTTAGTCGGTGATCTCTGGCAACGTTGTCCTGCGCAAACCTCTCCAAACGATTTTCCGTAGACTTAACGCAAGAATCTGAAACTCGCGCGGCCATGGCCTTTCTCTTGCTAACACTCAAGCCCGTAGAATTCTATATTCGGAGTAGCGATGACCTTGGCCACGAATAAATGAAAGCAAATATTACAGAACGAGAATATTTCGAAGGCGAGCCAATATTGGCAACACCTCATTTCGATGAGGAAGCAACTTTGGTCTCAGCTCGTCCCGTGGTGCCTTTGGAGGAAATCAAGGCCGAAGAGCGCTCAGGGAGACGGCTGGCAATGGGGCTTACCGTAGTGTTTTCAATGCTCATTGGGGCGCTCGGGGCGACCCTCATATACCGCCAGCGGGGAGACAGACAAGCAGCGGCAATTGTAAATACCGCCGTGCCCGGCGTTGCCGGGGTTTCGGATGAGCCGTCCACTCCTGCTGCTCCTGCGGTTGAGAACTATGAAGGCGAGCCTTCCAGTCCTTTACCCCTCGCCGCCGCACCCAGCGAAAAGGCGGACAGAGCGATTGCCACTCGGTCCGAAGGACGACTGCGACACAGCCCGGGTAATGAAGTATTGCGCGCTAAAAGACAGTCGGAACGCGAGAGCCGCCAGGAAACGCCTTATCGCAGGAGCAAACCCTCAGAAGAGGTGCTGAGAATTAGAGAAATATTTGAAGGCAGTCGCCGGCCATAGAGGCCCTCCAGGCTGCCCGAACTCAGGATCTAAAAGAAATTCACATATGATTTCACGTGATTTCACGAATAGTGTTGGTATTAGTTCAAGGTTGTTGACTGTTTGCGAAACGAATGGCATTATCTGCCGAAAGCGATGAAGAGTGTTGCCGTTTAGCAGATCGCTTGCCCCGATAACAACTCTCACCCAGGCTAAACCCGACGATTTTACGACCTTAATTTTTTCGCGGTTGCGGCGCGAGAAAGCAGGCTTTTCTATGAAAGCAGTGTTTCGGGAGCGGGAGTGTATTCATAGAGACGAGGGCGCGGAGGGCGATTTTTACAATGGCGCCTTTTACTTGCAAGCACTTCAACGATTACCAATCGACAGGGCTATGCAAGTGGCAGGCAAAATTAGTTCGTTTTTTTGGGCAGATGCGCCGCATATCATGGTGTGGCTGTGTACCGCCTGTGCGAGCGAGCTGAATCTCGGCGATTCGCCTCGTGCCATTTCACAAGCGCGGCGACACGCCTAATCCGTATTTATCACGCCAAACCAACCAGGTCCGGGGCTCGTACTCAGGTTCTGCTGTAAAGTAGTAACTTGATGAAGCAGAAACGTCCTGACCAGCCCTTGCGCATTGATAAGGTCCTAGTCGAGCGCGGCCTGGCGAAAACCCGCACAAAAGCGCAGGCGTTGATCATGGCCGGAGTGGTACTGGTTGATGAACAACGCGTAAATAAACCTTCAGACACCGTTCCTCCCGGGGCCGCAATTCGCATCAAGGGTGGAGACGATTCGACCCTCCGCTATGTCGGCCGCGGCGGCGTGAAACTGGAGAAAGCGCTGCGGGAGTTTGAGATCAATGTCGACGGATTCTTCTGCCTGGACATTGGTGCTTCGACCGGCGGGTTCACTGATTGCCTTTTGCAACACGGCGCTGCGTACGTGATCGCCCTGGACGTCGGGCACAATCAAATAGATTGGCGGCTACGCAGCGACAAACGAGTTGAAGTTAGAGAGGGCGTCAATGCGCGTTACCTCAGTTCGGAGGACTTCCCGCACAGGTTCGATCTTGTGGTGATGGATGTCTCATTTATTTCCGCCACCAAAATCATGCCGGTATTAAGCCCCCTCCTCAAACAGGGTGGTCGCCTGATAATTCTCATAAAGCCGCAGTTTGAGGTAGGGCGCGAGGAAGTTGGAAAGGGCGGCATCGTGCGCGAGCCCGAGCAACATGCGCGCGTGATTAAGGAAGTCAATAACGCCGCCACGCAATGTGGGTTGTTACCGAAAAGAGTTATCGAATCACCAATTCGCGGAGCTGAAGGTAACGTGGAATTCCTGGCGCTCTACGAAAAGGCTGCCTTTCGGAGCGTTCCTTAGTACGCAGTCTTCCCGCATCGACTCTCTCTGCGTTATCTCAACGCTCTCTGTGTCTTCGCGTTGAACAGCTTCAGCTAGAATTCGCCGCCGAAACGCAGAGCACGCAGAGGTCACGCGGAGAGAAGAAAGGGCATTGCCAGTTCCTGCGAAGCCTTGGCGCGCAGTCAATGTTGCAGTTAACATGACCAGCGCTCCACCATCCAGGTTAATTAGCAGTCAGGCCATTGCTCGAAAACGCGATGACGATTTCGTCCATAAAGCGCATAGGCGTCGTTCTAAAACCGCATCAACCGGACGCACTAAAGACGATGTGCGAACTGACCGCGTGGCTGGCCGAACGCGGTATCACCCTGGTCGGCGGACCCGAAATCGAGCGTGAGTGGATTCAACAGCAGACCGGCTGCACGGTTGAAGAGGAGGCGCCGGAGAATCTGGCCGGCAGTTCCGACTTGATACTTGTGCTTGGTGGCGACGGCACGATGATCGCCACCGCGCGTCTGATGGGGGACACAGAGGTACCAGTGCTCGGAGTGAACTATGGAGGCCTGGGTTACCTTGCCGAGTTTCGTATTCAGGAACTTTACACGGCGCTCGAGTCAATACTCGCAGGCAACTATCGTCTCGACAAGCGCGTAATGCTCGCGGTGGAACTGGTACGCGGTGACAAGAGCGTGACGCGTAATCGCGTCCTTAACGACGTGGTTATTAACAAGTCGGCCCTGGCACGGATCATAGAAATTGAGACCTACCTCAACAAGCAATTTGTAAATTCCTTTCGCGCCGACGGCCTGATAATTTCTACGCCGACGGGATCCACTGCTTACAATCTCTCGGCAGGCGGCCCGGTTATTTTCCCCTCGATGAATGCGGTGGTAATCACTCCTATTTG
This sequence comes from Pyrinomonadaceae bacterium, assembly GCA_035297925.1. Taxonomy (GTDB): domain Bacteria; phylum Acidobacteriota; class Blastocatellia; order Pyrinomonadales; family Pyrinomonadaceae; genus PSRF01. The sequence goes on from DATGYM010000374.1 coordinate 28,275, forward strand.
CCCTTTCACGCTTTCAAATCGTCCCATTGTCGTTCCGGACGATGCGGTCATTGAACTATGTTTGAAGACGGCGCAGGAGGATGTGGCGCTGACGCTGGATGGTCAGGTCGGCTTTGGTTTGCAGATCGAAGATCGCGTGGTGATTCGTAAGAGCAAAACAACATTCAATCTTGTGCAGCCTGCCAACAGAAATTATTTCGACGTTTTGCGTGACAAATTGCGCTGGGGAAGATAACGACAGCTTCGAGTTCCGAGTTTTGAGTTCCAGGTTACTGAAGATCCGCAACTCAATTCGAAACTCCAAACTCAAAACCAATTTCATGCCAGGTAAAAGAAAAAAAACTAAACAAACAATCGATGCGGATGCGTTTGAGCGCGAAGTCACCACGGATCTCGACGAAGAGACTCCGGATAAGCCGAAGGGCCTGGCGCTCCACACACGCATTCTCATCGGACTGGCAGTCGGCGTAATCGCCGGCGTGGCGGTTAACTTCGCGTTTGGCGGCGATCATCCGCGGGTCGCTTGGGTAATTGACAACATTACACAGCCTGTCGGTCAGTTGTTCCTGCGTTTGCTCCTGATGATTGTGGTGCCGCTGGTTTTTTCCTCGCTGGTGGTAGGTGTGGCCGGCATTGGAGACATTCGCAAGTTGGGACGCGTCGGTCTGAAGTCTTTCGGTTACTGTCTGGTAATTTCCGCCATCTCCGTAATAATCGGGCTCACGCTCGCAAACACAATTAAGCCAGGCAAGCGGATCGATCCGGCGACTTCCGCAGCACTACAACAGCGTTACGCCACTGACGCGACTAAAACTGTTGAAGCGGCTAAGAAGGCCGGGGCCGTTGTTTCACCGCTTATGCAGGTCGTGGACACGCTTGTACCGTCGAACCCGCTTGCTTCGATCGCCGGCGTACCTGCGAATCCGAGCACGGCCACTTCGGCCGGAACACCCAACATGCTGCACCTGATGTTTTTCGCGTTGGTGATCGGCATCGCAATCACTCTGATTCCGGTAAGCATCACCGCGCCGTTGCTGCGAGGGCTGGAAGCGCTTTATGAGATCACGGCCAAGATCATTGAAATGATCATGAAGTTTGCGCCTTACGCGGTCGCCTGTTTGCTTTTCAACAACACCGCGCGTTTTGGACTGGATCTGTTGCAGGCGCTCGGCTGGTTTGTGGTGACGGTACTCGTGGGACTGTCGCTGCACATGTTTGGGGTCTACTCGCTTTCGGTCTATTTCCTTTCCGGGCTTTCACCACTCGATTTTTTCCGGCGCATTAAGACTGTCATACTGACTGCATTCTCCACTTCCTCCTCAAATGCGACGCTTCCGACCGCGCTTAAGATTTCGGAAGAAAATCTCGGTGTGCCGCAGGAGATCAATAGTTTTGTGTTGACCGTGGGTGCGACCGCAAACCAGAACGGAACGGCGTTATACGAAGGTGTGACGGTCCTGTTTCTGGCGCAGCTTGCCGGCGTCGATCTTTCAATTGGTCAGCAACTGATGGTTGTTTACCTTGCCATTCTCGGCGGCATTGGCACTGCCGGCGTTCCTTCCGGCTCGATTCCGTTTATCATCGGCGTGCTGGTAACTATCGGTGTGAACCCGGCATTGATCGCGATTATTCTCGGCGTGGACCGAATTCTCGATATGTGTCGTACGACCTTGAACGTTGTAGGAGACATCACCGCTGCAACCTACGTGGCGCGTTCAGAGGGTTACGAGTTATTGCAACCGCACGAACCGGCGATTGTTCAGGCGGGAGTCGCGTTGCCGGAATGAGATTGTGACCAACCGCAACTTAACTCTATCACCACCTTGAATCTGGAAAATTCGGACAATGATATTTCCACTTTATGACGACAACAGCGATCGGCTGACTACTCCGATTACCAACTACGTCCTAATTGCAATAAACATCCTCGTCTTTGTTTTCCTCCAGCAACTCGGCAACAACGACAGATTCACTTACGCCTTCTCTACAGTGCCGCAGGAAATCATTAGCGGCCGCGATGTCCAAACGCCCGATCGCATAGTCGAACACCCGGTAACCGGTCAGGAGCTCTTGCTCCCCGGTCTTCAGCCCACGCCCTTTTCTGTCTACCTCACTTTGCTTATCTCAATGTTCATGCACGGCGGCATTGCCCACATTGCCGGCAACATGCTTTTTCTTTGGATCTTCGGCGACAACGTAGAAGACCGCATGGGCCACCTCAGGTATCTAATCTTCTATCTCGTTTGCGGCGTGCTGGCATCGCTGGCGCATGTGTTGACGACGGCAATGTTTGCAACTGACCCCGGCAGCTTGCTGATCCCAAGCCTGGGAGCCTCGGGAGCTATCTCCGGCGTCCTTGGCGGCTACATCATTCTCTATCCGCGCCGGCGCGTAACAGTGATCATGTTTCGGTTTCTTACTGATGTCCCCGCTTACGTGGCGATCGGAATCTGGTTCGCGTTTCAGTTAATCAGTGGGTTGGGCATTCTGGGCGGCGGCTCGCAACAAGGCGGCGTCGCTTACGCAGCCCACGTCGGCGGCTTCGTTGCCGGACTGCTACTGGTCAAAGTGTTTACCATTGGCCGCGGCCGCACGCCGAATTATGTCTAGGGGTTTTTGCAGCAGTAATGACGATAAGAGCCCCGTTGCCGGGAACTTTATCGTCAAGTAAGATCGCCCGGTGATAAACAAATCCGACAACGCTTTGCAATCCGTCAATCAACAGGGTCTGGATATACGCTCGACGCCGCGCGCCGAGATGCATTTGTTCCCCCTCGAGACCTTCGCGTACGAGTTTCCCGGACGTGATATAAAAATAGATTTTGAGATCACGGAATTTACGGCCATCTGCCCGTTTTCCGACTTTCCTGATTTCGCAACCATCCGGCTTGAATACACTCCCAACGAGCGTTGCGTGGAACTCAAAAGTCTGAAGCTCTACATTAACTCCTTTCGCGAAGTGAAGATTTTCCACGAACATGTCATCAACGTGATCCTGGAAGACTTTGTTAAGGCCTGTGATCCTTTGACCGTAGAAATCGAAGGCGACTTTCATGTGCGCGGAAACATCAAGACTGTAGTGCGTGCGAGCTACCGGAAGCAGTGAGCAGGGAGCATTGAACAGTGGGCGGTTTTTTAAGAGGCGGGCAATGCCCGCCGGTTCGATTTGCATGCCCATTGATCTTTTAGGTTGAGACGGCGGGCGGTGCCCGCCTCTAAACGAAGCCTGGAATGAGTTCCACAACCATTTTCTTAATTGCCGGCGCGATCCTCCTCGCTATTTTTTTTGTAATAGCGAAGCTCGCAATTCGCTGGGCCATCAGAGTGGCCATGGTCGGTGTAATTCTACTGGCGTTGCTGGGCGTCGCTGGGTTTTGGTGGTGGAGCAACCGACTTGCGCCCAAGCCTCGTCCCAACCGCCAAACCTCCGCGCCGAGCCGGCGTGCAGCTGCTCGCTAGCCTGAGATCATGGGGAAGAGCGATATTGACGACGCCGCTGACCCACTCTATGCAGAGCTGGTCTTCCCTCACGAGCGCGGCATCTCAGGTCTGTGGGGCCGCTACCGGCGCCTGCCGCGCAATGTATTCGCGATCAGCCTGGTTAGCCTCCTAAACGATGCCTCAAGCGAAATCATCTATCCGTTGTTGCCCGTATTTCTTTCACTCACTCTGGGTGCTTCTCCCGGGATCGTAGGGCTGATCGAAGGTGCGGCAGAATCAGTCTCCAGTCTATTAAAACTCTTCGCCGGACATTTCAGTGATCGCCGCGGTAAACGGAAAATCTTTGTCGTTTTTGGCTACACACTGTCCAGCCTCACGCGGCCGTTGCTCGCGTTCGCAGGCAGTTGGCCGCAAGTACTCGGCTTAAGGCTCGCCGACCGAGTTGGGAAAGGCATTCGCAGCTCGCCGCGCGATGCGATGATCGCAGACACGGTGAGGGTCGAGGAGCGTGGTCTGGCGTTCGGATTTCATCGGGCGATGGATCACACCGGCGCTGTAATCGGACCTTTGATTGGGTACGCGGTGCTCTTTTATTTTGCTACGAATCAGGCAGCACCCAGCGCCCGAGATTTTACCAGGATTTTTCTGGTAGCATCCGTGCCGGCGCTGGCTGCAGTTTTTGTAGCTCTTACATTCGTTCGAGAGTCGTATGAGGTTGGCCGCGGCGAAACAGATATGCTCCCGCCGCTCCGATTTTCATTGCGCGGCTTCGATAACAACTTCAAACGCTTTCTTCTCATCCTGTCACTCTTCACGTTATCAAATTCTTCCGACTTCTTTCTGATTTTGCGGGCGCGCAGCACTGGCATTTCAGCTCCAAACACGCTTTTGCTTTGGGCCGCTTTCCATATCGTAAAAGTGTTGAGCTCAATTTTTGGCGGCGACCTGTCTGACCGTTTGGGACGGCGCCGCCTGATAGTTTCAGGATGGATTCTTTACGCGGCTGTCTATGCGGGCTTTGCGTTTGTCTCAAATGAAGTCTCGGTCTGGATACTCTTCATGATTTACGGTATCTATTTCGGATTGTCAGAAGGAGCTGAGAAAGCCCTGGTAGCCGATCTTGTCAAACCCAACCAGCGCGGCACTGCTTACGGGCTGTATAATCTAGCCTTCGGAATTACGGTGCTGCCGGCGTCATTGCTGATGGGAACATTGTGGGATTGGCGCGGCCCGCAGACAGCTTTCCTGACAAGCGCCATACTTGGATCCACAGCAGCATTGTTGCTGATGTTACTGGTCAGGACACGCAGTAACGCCTAGTCGCTGTAGAGGGCACGGCAGGCCGCGCCCTTCACCCCGCAACCAGCGTGTTGTTGGGCCACGGCTACCATTACCAACTCTGATGAACGGCATCTAACTAAAGGACAACCCTGGGTATGTCAGTTCGCACGCTTAATTCGGTTGCCGGTTTCTCAAGAGAAGTAGGTTTCTACTTTAGCGGCATGGAGGAGGTGCGGGAACAACTGCGCAAGGCTGTCACTGGGATGTCGGAAGAGGAGATTAGCCGGCCGGCAATCCCGGACGCGCACTCGATCGGGGCCCTCGTCTTACATATCGGCGAAGCCGAATGGTATTGGATGCAATATGTTCTCTCAGGCCGGCAAGTGACCGACGAAATTCGGAACTCTCCTTATTGGGATGTGCTTAAGGATCCGATTAGTTTTGCTCAGCGAAACTTCTCCGCGGATTTTTGTCTGGAAGAAATTAAAAAAATCCGGCAGCAGACGGCTGAGACACTGGCGTCGTTTAACGATACCCAGCTCGATCGAGTGTTTTCATTCACCCGAGGTGACGAAACCGTTGATCTAACTCTTCGCTGGATCCTGCATCACCTGATCGATCACGAAGCACAGCACAAAGGACAAATCCTCATGCTCAAGCGACTCTCCGGAAGAGTCTAGATTGTGCAAAATCCTTCGGCCTGCCAGTGCGAATCAGGACACCACCGGCCTGCACGCGCGTTTGCCTGTAGGCCCGATTAGTTGTTAGGTTCTCCATGTTAATGAATACGAATTATCAGCTAATCAAAACTGAGGAAGAACTACGCAGAGCAGTAGCAGAGTTATCAACTCACCAGGCGATTGGACTCGATACTGAAACCACCGAGCTTGATCCTTACTTTGGACGTTTGCGCCTGATTCAACTCGCCAGCCCGACAGGCGTTCGTGTAATCGACCTCGACGCGTTTCGCAACGGCGATCCAAAGAAAAACAGCGTACTGGCGTCGCTGCGCGATCTGCTTTCCGCTCAACGTCCAATAAAAATTCTCCACAACGCGAAGTTTGACGCTAAGTTCTTAAAACACACGCTGGGAACAGACCTCGGGGGCATTTTCGACACGCTGCTCGCCAGCCAGCTGGTGGGCGCCGGCGACATCGAAGAGCGGCATGGATTGGAAACCGTAGCCTCGCGTTACCTGAATGAGACAGTTGACAAGGCAGAACGCCTCAGCAATTGGAATTTCGACCTGTCTGAAGCGCAACTCGAATACGCGGCGCGCGATGCAGCCGTGCTCTTGCCGCTGCGGGAGAAGCTTATCGAGCGGCTGCGATCGGATTCGCTTATCGAGTGTGCGCGCCTCGAATTCGACTGTGTGATGACGGTGGCCGATATGGAACTGGCCGGGTTCTATATGCACAAGGATCGTTGGCTCGAGCAGTTGGCGATCGTCGAAAAGCGCAGAGAGCAACTAGCCGAGCAACTGCAGACAGTGCTCGCCGAAGAGTCTTCCCAGGGAACTCTTTTCGGCGGTCCGCAACGTGACGATATTAATTTGGACTCGCATCAGCAATTAACACAGGCTCTGGAGCGTCTGGGAATTCCCGTTCCTGATTCAACACGCAACTGGAAACTTCAGCCGCTCGCGGCGCAATACCCGATCGTCGCAACCTTGCTCGAATATCGCACCGTACAGAAAGCGCTGACCAGTTACGGCCAGAATATGATTGAGCTGATCAATCCCACCACGCAGCGCCTGCATGCGGACTTCCGCCAAATCGGCGCGCCGACCGGCAGGTTTTCCTGCACCAATCCGAATATTCAGCAGGTACCGCACGCGGTTGAGTATCGGCGGTGTTTTTCCGGTCATCCCGCCGGCAGAAAACTTGTGATCGCGGACTATTCGCAGATTGAGTTGCGCATCCTGGCCGAATTCTCCGGTGACCGCGGTTTCATCAATGCCTTCAATTCCGGAGCCGACCTGCATCGGGTCACAGCGGCGGAAGTTTTCAATGTCTCTCTGGACCAGGTCAGCAGGGAACAGCGCGACTTTGCCAAGCGTCTGAACTTCGGAGTCGTTTACGGCATAGGGGCGCAACGCTTCTCGATAATGACGGGTTTGAGTGTGCCGGAGGCGGAGGGCGTCCTGCGCAAATACTTCGCGACTTATCCGCAACTGGATACGTATCTCAACGAAGCTGCGAACCGGGCGGTGCGCGAGCGGCAGGCACGAACAGCATCCGGCCGGCTGGTTCGTTTTCGCTATGACGAACAGGATCGCCAACAGATTTCCATGACCAAACGGAACGGCAAGAACACGCCGATCCAGGGTACAAGTGCCGACATTCTAAAGCGAGCGTTGCGACTGTTGAAGGACGAGCTGCGCGACACCAACGCGCAGATCGTCAACATCATTCACGACGAAATAGTTGTTGAAGCCGACGCAGATGAAGCGCAGGACGTGGCGCTAAAGGTCGAACGGGCGATGTGCGCGGCGGGTGAAGAATACGTGAAGACTGTGCCGGTTAAAGTGGAAACGGAGATTGCCGACGAATGGGTTAAATAAGAAATGCTGAATGATGAATGGTGAATTATGATTACACTTTCATCATTCTGTTTGTCATTAGAAATCCGACTTGATTGCCTCACGGTCGAGAAGGTGGGTTCACCCCCGCACTTGCTTTAACCGCTCGCTTGCGCCAGAGAAAATAGATCGGAATTCCCGTTAGAACGAGCAAGTAGCCAATGCCGGAAGTCTGCGCCTTCAACAGAGCCAGATCGATCACCAGTAATAGTGCGAGAGAAATATATATCAGCGGCACAACCGGATAACCGAAAGTGCGATAAGGACGCTCAAGCGCCGGAGACTTGCGACGCATGACGATCACGGCTCCTACCATCAACGCATAAAAAACCAGATCAGCGGAAACAATGTACTCAAGTAGTTGGGTGTAGACGTTTCCATAGCTCACCGTAATGGCGCCGGTTTGTGCGTCCGTGGCAGTCGAAATGGTGCGCGGCAATGTCAGGAATGACGCCCAAATACCCTGGGTGACGAGCGCAATTGCGGGGACATGCCTGGGGTTTAGAATACCAATGCGGAAAAAAAACAGGCGGTCGCGAGCCATCGCGTAATAGACGCGCGCCCCGGCGAGAATCAAACCGTTGTTGCAGCCGAAGGTCGAGATCATAATCGCTATTGCCATCAGGGTGGTGCCGGGCCGCTTGAAGACGGCCTGCATCGTGGAGGTTGCAACACTGTTCGTCGGTTTCTGAATTGTAGTGAGCGGCAGCGTCACGATGTACGCAACGTTGGCGAGAAGATAGAGAGCAACAACCGCGGCGCAACCAATTAACAAAGCCCGCGGCAGGTTGCGTCCCGGATCGCGGATCTCGCTACCGGTGAATGTGACATTGTTCCAGGCTGACTGAGCAAACAGTGGCCCGACCATCGCCAGCCCCAACAACATTAGCAACGCGCTGCCGCCGGTTGCAGTTATGCCGGGCTGGACCGCTTGCGGATTCCAACCATTTAATCCCGGATGCCACCAGCTGGAACCGTAAGCAGCGCTCTGACTGTTCCAGCCCCACAACAAGCCGACCAGGATCAGGCCAGCGAGTGCTGCAGTCTTGGTCAGAGTAAAAGTATTCTGAATGAGCTTGCCGGTTTTCAGGCCGCGCGTGTTGGTTGCAGTCAGCAGCAGAATCAGAATAATCGCCACCAGTTGCGCAGTAGAAAGACTGATGGCGTAACCGCCGAATAGATGCACCGGCACGATGATGTAATTCGATTCTGAGATTTGTGGCGCCAGAACGCCCATAAAGCGCGCAAAGGCAACGGCCACCGCCGCAATGGTTCCGGTCTGTATGACCAACAGCAGGGACCAGCCGAAAAGGAAACCTGCTGCCGGTCCATAAGCTTCGCGCAGGAAGATGTACTGCCCGCCGGCGTGGGGCATCATCGCCGCCAGCTCGGCGCAACATAGCGCGCCCGTGATGGTGAGCAGACCAGCCAGTGCCCAGGCAACCAGTAACCAGCCGGGCGATGCTACCAGCCGCGCTGACTCGGCCGAGGTTATAAATATTCCCGAGCCAATCATCGAACCCACGACGATCATGCTGGCGTCGAGCAAGCCCAGCCCGCGCACGAGTTTTGGGGAAGATGTTTCGGACGGTTGGGTCATGAATTCGTGACGGTATAGTTGTGAGGAAGTTCTGTGTCAAGGAAAAGTTTTGCAGACCATCCGAACCGACCAGAGCGCGAATCCGTGTGCTCTGTGACCCTGTGGTGATTTAACGTTAAGGAAACACTACCACGGAGGCACGGAGCACACAGGGAACTGCACGGAGAGCAGCAAGTTACGACACTCCCTGGCGAAAGGTAGTGTCCTAATCTGAAACCGCTCACTGTGGTCTATGGTACATCGTTTGTCCGCTCTACCTAATCAGCCTTAGAATTTCCCTGTTGACAGACCCCTCGGATTAACCTCTAGGCTGCGAAACATGCGGGAACTAAGAAAACGCCTCAATTACGTCAAAGGCCAATTGGCAGGAATCGACAAGATGCTGGATGAAGGGCGCGACCCGGCTGAAATATACGCCCAGTTGCGTTCCATAGAATCCGCTTTTCAGAAGTCCATCCTGCAAACCTTTGAGGAACAGCATCGCGTCGCGTTAGCTAAGGTTATCGTGAGCGAATTGGATAGCTGTCCGGGCGCATGTTCCCACTGTAATGACTTGGAGGCAGTCAAGAAAGCCTTTCCTAGATGGACACTGGGACAGGTGCTTGATGCCTTGAGGAACTTTCGCAGAAAGGAGACGAAACAAGATGCGTAAATTCGTTTATGTGGGCGCGTTGGCTCTCAGCTTGTTCGGCCTTACAGCCGCAAATAGTTCAAAGGCTGAGTGTCCGCCATGCCCCGCATGTTCTAACGGGCCTCAGAGCGATGCAAAGACCGAGACGGTCACTGTCGAAGTGGAGAATTGCTGCGACGATCCGTCCTGTAACCATCGCCACTGAGCAAGTACCACCCCAGGAGGGGCGTTACCGTTCATGAGGCGGTGACGCCCTCTTGCTTTCTCACAGAGGCCATGCTCTTAATGCGAGACCGGCCATAATCTGTTGGCGGCGGACAATCTGGCTGCCTGTCTAGTCAATTCGTAGGGGCTGTCCTTGTACGTGGCCTGCTTAGTATTGAAGTCAGCACTTTTCAGATCGTGGAGAGACTGAAGCGGAAGAATTACCGGGCCAAGCTGGTAATACGGCAGTACATTCCGAAGGGCGATGGAGGAAAGCGCCCGCTCGGGATACCAGCCACGGAAGACAAGCTACTGCAGTTGGCAGTGAAGCGCCTGCTGGAAGCAATCTACGAGCAGGACTTTCTGTCGAGCAGTTATGGGTATCGACCACGAGTGGGAGCCCGTGCCGCAGTGGACCAGTTAAAACGGGAGCTGCAGTTCGGGGGCTATCACCACGTGGTGGAAGCGGACATCAAAGGCTTCTTCGACAACCTTTCGCACGAATGGTTGATGCGCATGTTGGCGGAGCGGATTGATGACCAGGCGATACTTCGCTTGATTAAGAAGTGGTTGAAAGCCGGAGTGTTGGACACTGACGGTAAGGTGCTAAGACCGGAGGGAGGAACACCGCAGGGCGGTATCATCTCTCCAATACTAGCAAATTTGTACCTGCACTACGCCCTCGATTTGTGGTTTGAAAGAGTGTTCCAGCGTCGCTGTGGAGGTGCAGCATTCCTACATTGATACGCAGACGACTTCGTGTGCGGATTCGGGCGGGAAGAAGATGCACAGCGCTTCTACAGGGAGTTGGCAGAGCGTTTACAGAAGTTCGGACTGGAACTCGCCGCGGAAAAGACACGGGTAATACCGTCTAGTCGCTATCGTCAGGGAGAAACCAGCTTCGACTTTCTGGGGTTCGAATTCCGTTGGGGCACTGACCGCAAAGGACAAGCACGTCTGAAGCGGCGCACATCACGGAAGAAGTTTCGCAGCTCAGTGTAACGCGTAGCCGAGTGGTGTAAGAAGAATCGCCATCGCCGGGTGAAAGAACAGTTCCAGCTGCTCAATGCCAAGCTCCGTGGGTATTACAACTACTACGGAGTGCGCAGCAACTATGACAGCTTGAACGAGTTCTTTCAGCACGTGCAACGGCTACATCTGAAGTGGCTGAATCGACGCAGCCAGCGCCAGAGTTACACCTGGGCTGGCTATCGCGAATTGCTTCGGCGCTTCACTCTTGAACGACCCCGAATTGCGGCGCGGCCACGACCTTGTCGGTTCGTATCAAGCTAGGTCTTGCTGCGGAAGCGAGTATCTACGAAGAGCCCCGTGCGGGAAAACTGCACGCCAGGATCCGTGCGGGGGCTGTCGGGTAACTGGCAGTCCTACCGCGATCCCAGGCGAAAGCCTCGCTTGACACTCCGTGGCTCGCTCAATAGTCTTGCCTGTTTAAATTGCCATTGAAGTTCGATCATAGAAGTCTCAAGGAATCGTGAATTACATGGTGAAGGAACAGTTAATTGCTTCGATTACCGCCAAGCGTGCGCATGTCGGGGTAGTAGGCCTGGGTTATGTTGGTTTGCCCTTGTTGGTTGAGTTTGCGCGCAACGGCTTCCAGGCGACCGGGTTCGAGGTCGATGAGCACAAGGCTGCTCAGATCAACGCCGGTGACTCTTATATCGGCGACGTCGCTGCAGCGGTATTGAGGAAACTCGTCGAAAGCAAACTGCTACAGGCCACTACAGATTTTGATCGTTTGCAAGACTGCGATGCGGTCATCATCTGCGTTCCGACTCCACTGAGAAAAACTAAAGAACCGGATGTGTCTTACATCCTGGCCGCGGCTGAAGAGATCAAAAAGCGTCTGCATCGGGGACAGTTGATCATTCTGGAATCGACTACTTATCCTGGCACAACCGACGAGGTGCTGCTGCCGATGTTTGAGGAAACCGGCCTTAAGCTCGACAGCGATTTTTTGTTGGCGTTCTCTCCAGAACGCGTCGATCCCGGCAACCCGGAATTTCAGACGCACAATATTCCAAAAGTCGTCGGCGGCGTAACGCCCGACTCGACCGAGGTTGCCGCGCATCTCTATTCGCAGATTGTTAAAGATGTTCATGCAGTCAGTTCCGCGCGTGTTGCGGAAACTGCAAAGCTTCTGGAAAACACTTTTCGCGCGGTCAACATCGGCATGGCAAATGAGATGGCTCGTCTTTGTTATGCGCTGAATATCGATACCTGGGAAGTGATTCGCGCTGCGGCCACCAAACCTTTCGGCTTTATGCCCTTTTACCCGGGCCCGGGAATTGGCGGTCACTGTATTCCCCTCGACCCGCATTACCTCTCCTGGAAAGCACGCCAGCACGGATTCGATTCGCGCTTCATCGGTCTTGCCGAGGAAGTGAATTCGCGCATGCCGGAACACGTGGTGCAACTGGTGGCCGATGGCCTGAACGATGACCGCAAGGCGCTGAAAGGTGCACGCATTCTTCTTCTGGGCGTGGCTTACAAAAAAGACATTGACGATGTGCGCGAAAGCCCGGCGTTATCGATTATTGATCGACTTCGTGCGAAGGGCGCCGACGTGCGCTACTACGATCCATTTGTAAGCGAGGTCCACTTTGACGATGCGCACACTGAGGGCGGCGGAGAGCCGCTTGAGTCGGTTCCGTTAACTGACGAAGAGCTGCGCGCCAGCGATTGTGTGGTGATTGTGACCGATCACAGTGAGACTGATTACCAGCGCGTCTGTCGACTAAGCTCGCTAATTGTTGATACCCGCAACGCGCTCAACGGCGAGGTCAGGCGAGACAGTACTGCGCGGATAATTAGATTGTGAAGTCCAATGTCCAAGGTCCAACGTCCAAAGTCAAAATGCGCAAGCGGACGTTGGGCATTCGACATTGGACCTTGGACTTTCCTGCATGCTTAAGGTAATTAACGTTGTCGGCGCGCGACCTAACTTTATGAAGGTGGCGCCGATTGTGGCAGCCATGAAGCGGCGCGAACGTGAGTTTACGCCGCTGATTGTTCATACGGGCCAGCATTACGACGCGACCATGTCCGACGCATTCTTCAATGACCTTGATTTACCACGACCGGATGTTTACCTGGGTGTCGGTTCTGCCTCGCACGCGGCGCAGACGGCTGCCATCATGGAGCGATTTGAGCCCGTTGTAATCAAAGAAAAGCCTGATTGGGTACTGGTAGTCGGAGACGTGAATTCGACTTTAGCGTGCGCGCTTGTCTCGGTAAAACTTGGTGTGAAAGTCGCACACGTCGAGGCCGGCTTGCGCAGTCGCGACCGCACCATGCCTGAGGAGATCAATCGCCTGCTGACGGATCAGATTGCAGCTGCGCTATTGACGCCGTCGGCAGACGCGAACGAAAACCTAATGGCAGAGGGAATCGCACCCGAACGAATTCATCTGGTGGGCAACGTCATGATTGATTCGCTCTACAAGCACCTGGCACGAGCGCGCAAATCTCGCATTAAGGAGGAGTTGGGACTTGCGCAAAATAACTATGCAGTGCTTACGCTGCATCGTCCCTCAAACGTCGACGACGTTGCGATCTTCCGAGGCATTCTCGGGGCGCTTGAGAAAATTGGCCGGCAACTGCCAGTAGTTTTTCCTGTTCACCCGCGCAGCAGAAAGATCCTTGCTGAGCTTGGCTCAGCGGATGGGCTCGAAGAAATTGAGGGGTTGCGATTGATCGATCCGCTCGGGTATTTGGATTTTCTCAGCCTGCTTAGCGGTGCGCGGCTCGTGCTCACCGATTCCGGCGGCATTCAGGAAGAGACAACCGTGCTGGGCATTCCCTGTCTTACCCTGCGGGAAAATACCGAGCGACCAATAACAGTTAGCCTGGGAACAAACACGGTCGTGGGTACGAATCCGGAAAAGATTGTCGCAGCAGCTTTGCGGGCACTCAGTCAAACGACAAAGCCAGTGCCAGGCATTCCGCTCTGGGACGGTCACGCAGCAGAACGCATTCTCGCCGCGCTCGGTTAGAATGGCGGCTTTACGCTTCCGCTGCTTCGCAGGCTCTTGAAGTTTCACACTCAGATTGTGACCAGGTAAGCCGTTGTCAAACTCTTCCGACCGTTCCTCCAAATCTCGCCAGGCGTCTTCATGGACGAAAGGTATTAGCGGCATACTGCGCGGGCGAATAGGTTTTGGACGCGCGACGCTCGAGGCCTTTCGCCGCGGTCGCGTCACTGCTCAATCACGTCGCGAACGCGCGCTTCTGGACGAGCTTGCCTCACAACCGGCACGTCTGCGGCCGGAGTTTGACGATCTTCCACCTGCTGCCTTGCTTCAACACTTTCGAGAACGATCGTCACCCTCATTCTTCACGGGCTTGGCGCAGGCAGAATCGACCGGCCGATTTCAGCGGAGGCTCTTTCCCCGGAAAACCGAGAGACTCATTGAGTCGGCCCGGCTTATCGCCAGAGATCATCGCTGGTCCTTACTGGGGTTTGGTGAGCAGAACTTTGGTCCACAGATCAACTGGCATCGTGATCCGTTATCCGGAAGAGCGTGGCCCCTTGACTATCATGCGGATATCCCTCTGTGGCACAACGACGGCTCAGACATACGAGTCTTGTGGGAGTTGAATCGCCTCGGGCATCTGTTAACGCTCGCGCGAGCTTACGCGTTAACCGGGGACGAAGACCTGGCCGCTGAGTTTTTTGCGCAGTTGGATAGCTGGCGCGAACAAAATCCGGTCGGGCGCGGTGCGAATTGGTCATGTGCGATGGAAGTTGCTTTGCGCGCGATGAATCTGCTGGCGGCGTTCTCGATTTTCCTAAACTCGCCGAAGCTTAATGAAGAACGGCTGGTGACCTTGTTGGCGATGTTCGACCAACACGGCGCACACATTCGTCGCAATTTGGAATTTTCACACCTTGCAACCAGCAATCATTACCTCGCCGATGTAGCGGGTTTACTTTGGCTCGGCATCATGCTGCCGGAGTTGAAGGCCGCTGCAGAGTGGCGCAAATGGGCATTGAGTGAATTGCTCCGCGAGATGGACAAGCAAATCCTGCCCGACGGGGCTGACTACGAAAGCGCAACCGGCTACCATTGCTTGGTTCTGGAACTTTTTCTTTACTCTTTCGTCCTTTGCCGCGCAAATGAAATATCGATTGCTGAGAAGTATTGGCGCAAGCTTCATTCAATGCTCGTCTATCTGCGCGATATCCTGAGACCCGACGGTTTGGCGCCGCTCATCGGCGATAGCGATGGCGGGCGGCTTTTGCCTATGGGCACTCGGGACGCAAACGATCAAGCCTATCTGCTCGCATTAGGGGCAACGATATTTAATGATGACAAGTTCAAACTGGCGCCGACGGCCGGGCCTGAGGAGTTGTTGTGGCTGCTGGGCGAAGCCGGTGTGCAGGATTATGAGCGGCTCGCAAATTCTGCACAGACTGCTGAGTCGCGGTGCTTTTCTGACGCCGGCACCTACATTCTTCGACAGGACAATCTGTTTCTCATCTTCAATGCGAACGCCGCCTTACGTGGCCGGCCCGCTTCGCACCGGCACAACGACTTGTTGAGCATCGAGATTTCCGTTGGCGATACCGCTTTCATTACCGATCCCGGAACCTACGTTTATACTGCCAACTTACGCGAACGGCGGCTCTTTCGCTCGACGGCATATCATTCGACGATACAAATTGACGATGAAGAGCAACGGGTCATCCGTGAGGAGGAACCGTTTGCTTTTGATAGTGAAGCTGCAGCGCGGGTTCTGCTTTGGGAGAGCAGGGATGAACGAGATCGTGTCGTCGCCGAACATACCGGCTACCAGCGTCTCTCGGAACCAGTCACACATCGCCGCACCATCACATTTGACAAGACTAATCGCTGGTGGTTAGTCGAAGATGAAATCAGCGGCAGCGGCACACATAAAATCGCCGCGCGCTTCCATTTTAACTCCGGACTGCAGGTTAATGTCTCGCAGAACCACGTAGTGGCTGAAGACAAGTCTGGCGGCACGCGCCTGTTTCTATGTCCACTGGATCTCGATCAATCTGCGAAACTCGAAACGCAGTTCACGTCGCGAAATTATGGTTGCCGGGCGGAATCTGTTTCAGCGTACTGGACGGTTAAAGCGACCATGCCCTTCCAACTACGCTGGGCGATAGTGCCGGTGTGTGCCGGCGAAAGGCCAGAGGAAAGATTGAAGGTAGTCCAAAGTCCAATGTCCAAAGTCCAACGTCCGCTTACCGGTTGGACATCGGACATTGGACGTTGGACTTTGGACTGACACGATGTGTGGCATTTGCGGAATCTGGGAATACGGCGCAAGTGAAGGACGGATCGATCTGCCGTTAGTGGCCGCGATGCGCGATCAGATGCGCCACCGCGGCCCGGATGACGAAGGCGCCATGCTCTTTGACGGAGGTCGCGGCGGCCTTGGCTTTCGCCGTCTTTCAATTATCGACCTCTCCCCGGCGGGCAACCAGCCAATGCATGGTTGTAACGATCGCCTCTGGCTTGTCTTCAACGGCGAAATCTATAACCACAAACTGCTTCGCGGCGGACTGGAACAGCGCGGTCACGTTTATCGCTCGCTTACCGACTCAGAAACCATTCTCCATCTTTACGAAGAGCGGGGGTTGGATTTCGTCAACGATATCGAAGGCGATTTTGGTATCGCTTTGTGGGATGCGGATCGCGACCAACTTGTGTTGGCGCGCGATCGCATTGGAGTGAAGCCGCTCTATTTTTACAACCAGGGCGGGCGGTTCATTTTTGCTTCCGAGATCAAAGCTATCCTGCAACACCCTGCGGTTTCTCCCAACATCGCCGACGAATCCCTATATCATTACCTGACATTCCTCACCAGCCCCGCGCCGGACACGCTCTTTCGCGACATTCAAAAGTTACCAGCCGGACATCTCTTGATCCTTAAGCGCGATGGCGCAGTAGAAATCAAACAATACTGGGATCCGCTTCCGAATAAGGCGCCGGCCGGCCGCAGCGAAGCGCAACACGAAGAAGAAATTCTGACGCTGCTCAGAGACTCTATTCGCAAACGAATGATGTCTGACGTGCCGTTCGGCGTTTTTCTGTCGGGGGGCGTGGACTCGTCGGCCAACGTGGCGCTGATGTCTGAACTGATGTCGCAACCGGTGCGCACTTATACGGTGGGCTTCGAGGACAGCGACGAGCTGAACGAGCTCGACGGCGCGCGGGCCGTCGCAAAACGTTTTGGCGCGGATCATCATGAGGTAATCATCGGGCAGCAGGATATGCAGAAGCTTTTGCCTGAGCTTGTCTTTCATCAGGACGAGCCCCTGGCAGATCCGGTTTGCGTGCCCCTCTATTACGTTTCAAAACTCGCGCGCGACTCCGGCACCATCGTTGTCCAGGTTGGCGAAGGCGCCGATGAAATCTTTGCCGGCTACGATTGGTTTGGAAAATATGTGCGGATCAACGAAGTGTTCTGGCAGCGAGGGGAAAGGCTGCCCGTTTCCTTACGTCATTCGGTCGCCGCCATGGCCCGGCCGTTGATGCAGGCTTTGTTTAATCGACGCACGGCGCTCGAGCTTACGCGTCGTTTCGGAGCGGGAGAGCCGCTTTTTTGGGGCGGCGTAATTGTTTTTGATGAAGATTTCAAGCGCCAACTCCTGTCTCCCGAGCAAAATGCCCGCGTTAACGGCTTGTCATCGTACGATGCCGTGAAGAAATACCTCGAACATGTTGCGCGCGTCAGACCAGAATCCGACTTTGCTTCGCGCATGAGTTATCTGGAGCTGAAGCTGCGCTTGCCCGAATTGCTCTTGATGCGCGTGGACAAGATGACGATGGCAACGTCGGTGGAAGCGCGGGTGCCCTTTCTCGATCATCACCTGGTGGAATATGCGATGCGACTGCCGGTGACTTTGAAGATTAACGGCGCGAGTGGAAAGCATATTCTGAAGCGCGCACTGGAAAAAGTTTTGCCGGCAGACTTGCTCTACCGGCCCAAGCGAGGTTTTGGTGCACCTATTCGCGAATGGTTTCGCGGTGCGAGTGGTGAAATGCTGGCAGCATTGATTATGAATTCAGCAATCCGACGCCGCCAGCTGTTTGACTACCGCTTTATTAACCGATTGATCGAGGAACACCGGGATGGGCGGCGCGACTGGAGTTTCCACCTCTGGGCATTGCTGAATGTCAGCCTCTGGTACGACCGCTGGATTAAGTAGCTTTCGTTTCTTCAACCCGAACGCTGGCCCGCCAAAGCAAAAAAAGAATTCAACTCAGTCAGCTTGTGATCGGAAAGGTGGGCTCGCACCCCACCCCTGGTTAAGCCGAACTCAGTTCTTTAATCGATCTGTTTACAATCCTGGCAACTACTTCGGGAGTAAAATCTTTTTCGATTCGCAAGCGGCTGTTCTCAACCAGGCGCTGCCATAACTCCTTCTGCGAATAGAGCTGCCTTATAGCCTCTGCGAATGACGTGGGATCGTCGCCGATCATGACGTCCAGCTCATGCGTTAATCCAAACCCTTCAGCTCCTATGGATGTCGTAACCACGGGAATTCCGTGAGACATCGCTTCCCCTACTTTGCCCTTGATGCCGGCGCCGAAGCGCAGCGGCGCGATAAAAACACGACGGGTCCGCAAATATGGTTCGACGTCCGGTACGTATCCCCTTACCCGCACGTCTGCCGAGTTGTAAGCCCTGATAGCATCTGATGGGTTATCGCCAATGATGTCCAGGCGGACGTTTGGCAAGCTCTGTCGCAGTTGCGGGTAAACGTCGCGCAGAAAAAAGAGAACGGCATCGTCATTGGGCCGATGGGCCAGGTTGCCAATGAAGAGTAAATCGTGTCTGTCTGCAAACGTCTCACCGCAACCGCGCAGTTCATGGATTGTTGGCACAACCTCAATTCTTTTGTCAGGCACCGCCCGTTCCATCACTCCTTTGTCTTCAAGCGACGCACACCACACAATGTCGCTGATGCGCGCCAGTCTGGTTTCCAGTTTGCGGTAGCGTTCTGCTTTCGCGAGGGTGGCTGCCTCGCCTGAAATCTCAAATTCACGTTGGAACCTGACAAAGTGGGTGTCGACCATATCAAAGATAATGCCGATCTTTGCATTCACGCGGCGAATGCGGTGCATGAAAGCGGCTCCCATGCTGGGTCGGCTGACAATGGCAGCGTGAACATTCTTGTCCCTGAGCAGCCGGCGGTAGTCGGCGGCATCAGCCGTTTCGATACCTTCCTTCCACAAGGCGCGTTCATAGTCGAGGCTCTGCGGCCGATTAAAGGGCACGAAAATCACACGACACCATTGATTGAGCATCCTAAGGATCAGGAACATTCGCAGACTGCCGGCATCCCGGTCAGGACTGGGGACGCGTTCATCGAACACAACTACCACCGGCTCTCGCTTTCGATCATTTCCGGTCTGACGGAATTCTAAGTTCACTTTTGAAGTCGCGTGCGCGGACCGGCCGGCGGTTCTGCTCAAAGTGGCAAATAACCCCCGCAAAAAGAGTTTGGAGGAGAGCGACAAATTGTCCTGAAGAAATTGCTTTAGAGAGCGCACGTCGAGTTTGTTCTTGAAGTTTCGCGTGACTGATTCAGGTTGTCTCAGTGGTCCACTTCAGCAACGGACGTATGAGCCCAGGCATTGGTCCGACATAATCTCCTCGTGCTGAATCTCCCGCCGGGCTGTCGATCACCTGAAACGCCACCGCATTGCGTTCGAAAGCGTGCAGCACAGTCGATGGGAAGTGAGACATTATAGAAACGTGACCGATCAGACCGCCTTCAGCAAGTAAGTTGCCGGGAACCCAAACCGTACTGCTGTAAATTGCAGGGGGACGCTGTTGCCGACGCCATTCCGCGTTGTTGTCGTGAGTGCTGAAGAGTTCAGTGCCGTCCTCGGCGTAGAACTCCAGTACTGGTACAAGCGAATGGCCTTCCTGCAACACTTCGTATGTCACCTCTATCCCGAAGGGTTTTCGAATATCAATAACCGAAATAGTTTCGCCGGCTTCATCCCGCAAGCGTACCCGCTTGAGGCGCACAACTTCATCGCCAGGAGCTTCATCCGGATTCGTCCATTCACGCCAGGCGCCCGTTTTCAGACTCGAGCTGAGGTAATGCTTGACAACTTCGTGCGGGTCACCGTCGCAAGCAATGTTACCGTTTTCGAGCAGCACCACACGCTTGCACAATCGCGTGATCGCAGCCATGTCATGGGAGACGAAAAGAATCGTTCGACCTTGTTGACGGATGTCATGCATCTTGTCAAGGCACTTCTGTTGAAAGGCGGCATCGCCTACGGCCAACACCTCATCCATCATTAGAATCTCAGGCTCAAGGTGAGCGGCGACTGAGAAGGCGAGACGAACGTACATGCCTGAGGAGTACCATTTGATCGAGGTCTCAATAAACTTCTCAAGTTCAGAGAAGGCGACAATCTCGTCAAACTTCCGCTCAATCTCCGCGCGCCGCATTCCCAGGATAGCTCCGCTCAGGTAAATGTTTTCGCGTCCTGTAAGATCCGGATGAAATCCAGTCCCGACTTCGAGCAGACTGCCAATTCGTCCGAACAGTTCGACTTCACCAGTAGTGGGTTTCGTTACACGCGAAAGAATTTTTAGCAGCGTCGATTTACCTGCTCCGTTATGACCAATAATTCCGACAAGTTCCCCTTGTCCGATACTCAAATTGATATCTTTGAGTGCCCAAAGGGTCTGATGGCCGTTGCCATTTTTGAGTTTTCTGAACGGCGCAGTAACAACGCCGCCGATCATTTCCCGAAAAGTCATGTAACCCGGATGGAGGCCTCCGATGCGGTAGCGTTTGCTCAGATCCTGAATTTTAATGGCTGGCTTCATGACTCACACAACATCGGCAAAAGTATCTTCAAAGCGTCTAAAAACATAGACGGAAGAAACTAACAACACGAGAATAATTGCGGCGGAAATCGTCACGTGCAGCCAGTTGAAGGGATGTCCGGTGAGCGCCGCGCGAAACCCTTCAATGATGCCGGCGACGGGGTTGATCGTCAGCAACCATTGCCATCTTTCCGGAACTATGCTCGGTGGGTAAATCACGGGCGAGGCAAACATCCAAAGCTGAATGATGAACGGCAGGGCGTGGCGCAAGTCCCGGTATTTGACCGTGACGGCTGCTGACAATAATCCCACTCCCAATGCGAGCAACGTCATCAACAGGATAAAGAACGGCAAAAGCAGCATGTTCACACTCAAGGTCACCCCGTAGTAGATAGTTAGTGCGACCAGCAATAGAAAAGATACACACAGATCCACGACGCCTGCTCCCACTGAAGCAGCCGGAATGAACATGCGCGGAAAATAAACCTTCGTAATGAGGTTCGCGTTACTGACCAAACTATTGGTGCTGTTTGTAACGGCATTGGCGAAGAAGAGCCACAGCAACAAACCTGAAAGCGCGAAAAGTGGGTAGGGCAACGCTCCCGCCTCGAGTCGCACAAAGCGATTGAACACCAGCGTGAAGATGAGCATCGTCGTTAGCGGCTGAATAATTACCCATGCCAATCCCATTAATGTCTGCTTATACCGAACTTTAATGTCTCGGAGTGTGAGGAAGTAAAGCAATTCGCGGTAGTACCAGAGTTCTGACAGGTTGAGTTGTACGCCTGCTTCCTCTGATTTGATCAGCGCATGCCGTTCGTGATGAGCGCTCAGTGAGGAATTGTTAACGTCTGATTCGAAGTGCCGAACCGTTTGTCCTGGGGTAGCCTTTGGGGGCTTGGAATGGCGGCCTGTGCTGGTTTGTAAATCCATCAAAATCTATCTTAACTCGGACTCTCAAACTGTGCGGACTTTGTTCGCTTGCATCGAAACTATGAGAGACTTATGTTGTTTTCAGTCAGATTCGCCAGTCTAAAGAGCACGAAACAGTATCGTCAAGAAGGGACACAACTGCGCGTCCGACGCGAGGCATTGGGCCGCGGAGCAGTGGTTCATGAAATCGGAGCTGCAGAGAAAGAGACGGCCCTTGTTAACTGCTTCCGGCCGAGAGCCAGGATTGCTCTGCAGCGACAGGCTATCCGTAAATTTTCCATCCAGGTTCCCGACTGCGAATGAACGTTAAAGCACTTAAGCGAATTGTGCCACGCCCCCTTTGGCCTTATCTCGGCGCAGGCCGGCGTTGGCTGCGGACACTCCCACCCCAAACCGAAGAGCAAAAAAAACGCCTGCTTTCGGATGCCTCCATCTCAGAAAGTGAACGTGGGTTACTTAGTAAAGTCAGCAGCCGCATTTATTACAACGATGGGATGTATCACGGCGACGGAGCGCACTACTTTAAAGTTGGCCTCTCGGCAATTGCCTGCATCAATGAAGCTGTTGCAGCTAACGGTCTGAGGACGGTGCGCTCAATACTTGATTTCCCCTGCGGCAGCGGACGTGTCTTACGATTTCTGGTTCACCGCTTTCCGGACGCGGAGATTACTGCCTGCGAGCTTGAGCAAGGTCCGGTGGAGTTTTGCGTACGCACCTTTGGCGCACGCCCGGCTCTCTCTTCGCTCAATCTTGACGAAGTATTACTTGGCAGAAAATTTGATCTGATTTGGTGTGGTTCGCTTGTCACCCATCTAAATGAAGTCGGCATCCGTTCACTGTTTCAACTCTTTCAGCGTCATCTCGAGGCCGGCGGGCTGGTGATCTTTACGACCCACGGCGACTTTGTGCACCAGAGAATTCCCACACCGGAGTTTGATTACGGGTTGCAAACTAAGCAGACGATGCGTATTGGCCGTGACTATCCAACCACTGGCTACGGATTTGAAGATTATCCGGGCGAGAAGGATTACGGCGTTTCACTTACGTCACCTAAGTGGATTCGCGACCGCGTTCGCGAGGTCGGTGGCCTGCGCGAGGTCCTATTCAGAGAACGCGGCTGGGACGACCATCAGGACGTCTTTGCTTTCACGCGTGTCTAGCAGGCCGCCAAACGAAACCTGGGTATTTGTTACAAGCTTCCGTATCGCTCATGCGCCCTGCGCTGTCGCGCCCTCGCGCGCCCGCGCTCGATTGCCCTTGGAATCAACAGACGCACCAGCATTCGCGCCAGTCCACGAGCCGATTCAATACCGCGCCAATTGTTTATCATCAAATTGAAGGCGCGCGATTTCTGTCCGACGCGGAGAAAATCTTCAGCCCTTGCAAACCGGGTGGCCCGTTTCAGCTTTTCGATTTCCGTGCCGGTGAAACCAAGTTTCAAGGCTGCTCTGCCTTGCGCCTGCAACTGTTCTTCGAGCATGAGGTCTTGATCCCAACTGACGTTGGCAGCATGGCGGCGCCAGGCAGACAAAACGCGGGGATCAAAGGCAAATTCGCCTTCTGCGCTCAAACGCAGGTAGAGATCGTAGTCTTCCAGGGGCGATGTTTCATCCCAGCTGTGGCGCTCGAGCGCTGCGCGGCGATAAACGACGGTCGGACTCATCGGCGCGGTGGTTTGCAAGAGCATGTCGCGCACGTCGCCGTCGGCATAGTTGGCCCAATCAGCGGTGCAGTCCACAATGCGATTGTCTTCGTCGATAAAGAAAGTGTGGCCATAAGCAAGCACGGCCTTGCGTCGTGATTCGAGCAAACTCACGCGTGCCGCAAGAAAATCAGGAAGCCACAAGTCGTCAGAACCGAGATACGCGAAGTATTGTCCGCGAGTGAGTTGGAAACCTTCATTCAATGTCGCGCATAACCCGCGGTTGTCGCGAACTACCAGCTCACAAGCAAAAGGACATTCGCTTAGCACCCGTTCAATTATGCGCGGCGACTCATCATTTGAACCGTCATCGATAACGATCAACTTTTCAGGCGTCATGGTCTGCCTGAAGATCGATTGCAGCGTCGCTTCGATAAAGGAGGCATGATTGTACGAAGGCACGACCACCGAGACCGCTGGGGGCGCGCCGAAAAATGTCGGTTCAAATTCTTCCTGCAACTCAGTTGCTATCATTTTTTAGTTATCTTACAGTCGTTGCCTTCAGCCGATAATGAGCAAGCGAATTATACTCTTTGGGCCACTTCCGCCGCCTTACGGCGGGGTG
Source organism: Pyrinomonadaceae bacterium (assembly GCA_035297925.1). GTDB lineage: Bacteria > Acidobacteriota > Blastocatellia > Pyrinomonadales > Pyrinomonadaceae > PSRF01. Next base: position 52,064 of record DATGYM010000374.1, read on the forward strand.
GCAACTTACATGCAAGCGCTGTTGGCGCATCTTCGTGAAACCAATATTCGCGTTTGGACCTATGGAACGTTTAAGCCCCGTGAGCCGCAGGTGCGTTTCGTCGCTCACCGGCGATTAGGAACACTCTGGGCTTTGATTGCTGAAGGGCGCAACGCGCGCATTCTGGATGCGTCGCATTTTCACCTGGAATATCCCAACTCACTGTTGCTTCCTTTGTGGCTTGTAAGCAAGTGGTTTCTGCGCTTCGAATGGTACAAGAACGTGCTCGACGGCTCGTTGCCCAAACGATACGCAAACTTTGGATTGATGCAGCGCTGGCTTTTTAAACGGGCTGTGAATGCTGTGGACCATTTCGTTGTCGTCAGTGAAGATCTGCTTCGCTGGCTGCAGGACGAACTCAAAGTGAGCCAGCCAATCACAGTAATACCGTGCCTTTTGCCAACGCCGGCAGCTAACGAGAAGCAGCGTCTGTCAAAGGAAACCCAGGCCCAACTCGAGGCTTATTTTTTGCGGGACAAGCGAGTTTGCTCCATTGGAGTTTTTTTCCCAAGCTACGGGTTTGGCGACGTAGCAGAAGCTGTTGAGGAGCTGCGCGAGCGCACAGGCAAAGATATCGGCCTGGTATTGTTGGATGGCGCATTCGTGCGGGATGAAGATTATCGAGAAGCAGTGTTGTGGGATCGCGACTGGATTACCGTACTTGAAAAAGTGCCTAACCCAGAAATTTATGAAATCCTGAAGCGAAGCGATGTGTTTGTTCGTGCTTTTGCCGACGAGAGTTACGGCATCTCCCGCATCGAAGCGCTTTGGTGTGGCCTGCCTGTCATCGCTACGCGCGCCGGCGAAACGCGCGGCATGCTGCTCTACGATTTTGGCGACGTCGAAGAGCTGACAAATCAGTTGCAGGCCGTTTTGGTGGACCCGGTATTGGAACAAAAAAATCCCTGGGCGGCGCGTTACCGGCAGGAAGCAGAAGAGAATCTGCGGGCCGTCAGAAAGGTTTTAGGCCTCGGCGCGGGTTAGTGCAGGGCAACGTTGTTTATGGCTCTGCCGGCGGTTTTTCTGAAGGGCCGGCTTAGTTGGTAGATGACTGAGTAAATCGCGAAGGCGGCCAGCACGAAAAGAAAAAAATGAATAACCAGCACATAACGGTATTCAGTGTGTAAGACTGACTGCGTGCAGAAGTAGTAAAAAGGCACGGCCAGCAAAATCCCCAGGGCTTGAAAGCGCCGTTGGCAGATGAGAATTAGCGCACCCAGCAAAGTCAATGGCAGGAACACGGCCGTGATGAAGAGCTTTTGTAACATGCGCAATGGCGAGTGAAACAAAAGTTGCCATGATCCTGATTCGATTGCGTCAAGACGCAGTGGCGTGCGCTCGAGCCTGAGCATTGACGCGGCTCTGCGCACCACGACTCCGAAGAACCAGAAAGGGTGCGCGCGGATAACCGCCAGACCGCGGGCCATCCGTGCGCGATCGCGTTCGACTCCATCGGGCGAGAAAAGAGAGTTAGCATAATCGGGCCGGTGAAAAGTTTCAGCTTCGCCACGAATGAGTTCCATGTCAGTTTGAGGCAAGCCAAGAGAGCCATCAGTATCGTAATCTGCAAGACCTTCGATGAGGGTCTGTCCGGCTCCCAACGATATCGGAATGAACTTGGCGAAGACTAGAGCATTGCGAATTGTGAGCGGGAGGATTATCAGCAAGGCACCGGCGACCAGCACCAGCGCAGGCCGCAATCGCGTTCTCGGCTTAAAAAAAAAGGAAAACAGCAGCGCCAGGAAAGGGGCCAGCAAGAGTGCATTAGCTCTGAGCCAACAGGAAACGCCAATTAGCGCGCCTGCGCCAAGAATCGCAAGCAGCGAAGCGGAAGCGGCAGTACCCATTCGCTTGCCGGCTCTAATAATGAGCAAAATCGCCAGCAGTATCGGCAGGGCGGCGAGCGTGTCAGGCAGTAGCAGCATCGCATTCCAGCTAAACTGTGGAGCGAAAGCAGCCAAAATTCCGGCGATAAGACCCACGGCAGCGGGTAAGAGTTCAAAACCAATCAGCGTGATCGTGACGACTGACAGGGCATCGAGAATTATTTGGCACAACTGAGCAGCGGTATCCGAAGCCGGCGAGACGCGATAGATCAGCGAGAGCAAAACTGGATAGCCAGGTGGGTGTCCTGACAAACCGGGATCACTGGTCGTCGCTGCAGGGTCGTAAAGCGAGGCAAGACCGTTCGCGCGAATCAACCCAGCCAGGTGCTTGTAGTTGAGAGCGACGTTTGTTTGAACGAAATAAACTTCATTACGGCTGCCGTACCAGTTGATTAGTCTGACACTCAGCGCGGTAAAAAAGATTACGGCAAGAATGAAGATCCGGCGCCGCGAGGAAAGTCGATCGTGGGCAGGTTGTAACGTGACACCATAACGATTTGCTTCATCATGATCTGGCTGTTTCATCTGCCCGCGGATTATACAGACCCAAAGTGATTCAAGGACATTCGATTATCTGTTTTGCCGGAGAGGACTGGTGGTATCACCATCCTCATTCGAAATATCATCTGATGCGACGCTTCGCGAAAGCAGGTAACCGGGTGATCTTTGTAAATTCGATCTCGATGGGCTTGCCGGGCCTTTCGAACAAGGACTTGCTCCCACGTATCAGGCGGAAGCTCGGTTCCTACGCTCGGCTCGCGCGCCCGACGCCGGAAGGCGTGACTGTGGTTTCGCCGGCGGTGATCCCATTTTTTGGTAGTCGCGCGGCGCGCGCGGCCAATCGAAAGTTGTTGGCCGTTCAGATCGGGCAGCTGGCTCGTCGCCGGGGTCTCACGCGGCCAATTCTGTGGATAGCGATTCCTACTGCGGCAGAGATGATTGGCGAATTTGATGAGCAGTTTGTGATTTACCAGGTATCAGACAAGTATGATGCGAACCTGATGGATCACGCCACCGACCTGCAGACGATCCGGAAGCTTCATGAACGAGCCATCGATAACGCTGACCTTGTGCTTTATTCCGGACAAAAATTGCTGGCCGAAGCTGAGCGTGGACGCGAGCGATCTTTTCTGCTGGAACAGGCGGTGGATTTCGATCATTGGTCGCAGGTTGGCGCCGGCAAGCTTGAAATTGCCGAGGCGGTAGCACGTATCCCAGGGCCGCGGTTGGGATATTTCGGCGCGATTGAGTCCTGGCTGCTCGATCAGGAATTGATTAAGCGCGCAGCGCGAGAGCATCCCGAGTGGCATTGGATATTTATCGGCAACAAGTCGCGCGGAGTAGAGGTCGAAAGCCTGCCGAACACGCATTTTCTGCCGCCAGTGCCTTATCAGGAGTTGCCGCGCTACGCGGCTGGTTTTGATGTCTGCGTGCTGCCGTGGGACACTGCGCACTCATTTACGAGTTATGGATCGGCGATCAAGGTGCGCGAATACCTGGCCACCGGACTGCCAGTCGTAATCTCCCCGCTGCCTGAGTATGAGGCGATGAGCGGGGTGTTGCGCATTGCGCGTACGCACGACGATTGGTTTCGCATGCTGCAGGAAGCATTGCATGAAAAAGATCCCGCGGCAGCGCAAGCAAGACAGTCAGCGGTCGCGGACGGCACCTGGGACGCGCGCGCTGAATGGGTTTCAGATTTGATTGAAAGAATGCTTGCAGCAAAGGAAAAAGTTTAATTCACGGATTAGGCGTAATCCGCGGAGCACGATCGTAGAAATCGGATGAAACAGCTCCTGCAAAACTTACGGACCGGCGAAGCTACGGTGGCGGAAGTGCCGGTACCCGTCGTGCAGCCGGGGCGGATACTCGTTCGCACAGCCGCTTCTTTGATCAGCGCCGGCACTGAACGCACGCTAACCGAATTGGGCCGTAAAAGTCTGTTGGGAAAGGCGCGGGAACGCCCGGAGCTGGTGGAAAAAGTTTGGGAGAAAGTAAAAACTGAAGGCGTCGCGCAGGCGCTTGAAGGCGTTCGTGACAAACTTGATCAATCGCATGCTGTGGGTTACAGCGCTGCCGGAACCGTAGTTGAGTGTGGCAAAGGCGTGATGGACTTTCGTCCCGGGGATCGCGTGGCCTGCGCCGGTACCGACTATGCATCGCATGCGGAAGTCATCTCAGTGCCTCGCAACCTGTGCGTAAGTTTGCCTGACCAGTTGAGTTTCGAGGAGGGAGCTTTCGGGACTATCGGTGCGATAGCCTTGCAGGGCGTGCGACTAGCTGAGCCGACCCTCGGCGAGTCAGTTGTCGTCATTGGGCTGGGACTAGTCGGCCAGCTTACGGTGCAACTTTTGAAAGCAAACGGTTGCCGTGTATTCGCAATCGATCTTGACGAGTCACGCATTGAACTAGCCCTGGCCTCAGGCGCTGATAGTGGTTGCATACCCGGCAATGCAAGAGAAACAGTGAAAGCGTGGTCCAGAGGCCGTGGCGCTGACGCTTGCATCATTACCGCAGCAACGGCGAGCACGAATACCAGCACGATGACCTGGTACCGGTTCGCGACGTCGAGGAAGTCGGTGAAGAACGCCGGGTCGCCGCCC
>DATGYM010000375.1:0-5884 GCA_035297925.1 Pyrinomonadaceae bacterium
TGGTTGATTAGTTCCTTAACCGAGGTGTAATCGCTGACTACGAACCCTTCAAACTTCCATTCACCACGCAACACCTTTGTCAGCGTAAAGGGATTCGCTGAGGTCGGCACGCCGTTGAGGTCGTTAAAGGCACTCATCACCGTACCGACGCCGGCATCTACGGCTGCCTTGAAGGGCGGAAAGTATATTTCTCGCAGAGTGTTTTCGGAGAGGTCGGTGGTGTTGTAATCGCGCCCGCCTTCGGCCGCGCCATAGGCCACCCAGTGTTTGGCGCAGGCCAATATTTTGTCCGGCGCACTGTAATCGTTTCCCTGAAATCCGCGCACGCGCGCGCGCGCGAAGGCAGCTCCCAGATAAGGGTCCTCGCCGGCGCCTTCTGTTATTCGGCCCCAGCGGGGGTCACGAGCGATGTCGAGCATTGGCGCGAACGTCCAGCGCACGCCGGCCGCACGCGCTTCCTGTGCGGCAACACTCGTTGAGCGTTCAGCCAGGGCCGGCTCCCAACTGCTCGCTTCGGCCAGGGGAATGGGGAAGATAGTGCGGTAGCCGTGAATTACATCAAAGCCGAGCAGGATGGGAATCTTCAGCCGAGATTCATCCATTGCCACATGCTGGAGTTGGTTTGTATTTTTCGCACCTCGGACATTAAGAGTTGACCCCAGCAAACCTTTTCGAAGCAGATCCACATGCTCCGGACGAAAGTTGCCGTTGGCTTCGCCATCCAATTGCTGCAACTGGCCAAGTTTCTCCGCCAGCGTCATCTTTGCCAGCAGAGCATCGATTTGGCTTTCGACATTTTGGGGTCGCTGCGAATGGGAGGGAGAAAGAGGCGCTATTAATAAGATGAAAGCAACGAAGAAGGTTGGTAGCAGGCGGAGAGCTTTGGTTGAGTTCATTTCCTGGTCTCGAGCAACAACTATCGGCGTCGTCGCTTTGTCACGCATTGTATCGGAGCGTAGATTGGTGCCTGTAATATACTTTTCATTCAGCGTCGGTACAATCAGTGCAAAGCTAGTGCTCTGGTGTTGAGACTTCAAATTTCTTCGCGCGTTCTTCGCGTCTCTGAGGTGACTACTTCCACTGACTATTCACCGCGGAGCCGCAAAGGTCGCCGAGACTCGCAGGGAATAGCGAAATTAAGCTATCGAGCCCTAAAAATCATGATCATTGGCTGGATCACAAAGTTCGAGCGTCTGCTGTCGCTCCTTGCCGTCTTCAGCAGTATGACGATACTTGTTCCGGCGACGGTTTCGGCCCAAAGACCCGTGCAACGGCTCGGCCATCTGCAGCGCGCAAGCACTTCTGAAGAAACCGTTTCCCAACTTCGCGCCGCCGCATCGTTATTGGAGAACGGCAGGGCCACTGAAGCAGAACCGATTCTTCGCCGCTTGCTGGCCGCGAACCCAAATAATTTCGATGCGCACAATCTGCTGGGAATCGTGCTGGACCAGGCCGGCAAAACGGCCGAAGCCGAGCATGAATACCGGACAGCAATTCGGCTGAACCCGCAGGGCGTCTCGGCGCTCGCGAATCTGGGGGTTCTGTTCGCGCGAACAAACCGTTCTGACGAGGCGATAAAAACATTTGCGACAGTGTTGCAGATAGCTCCCGACCACCCGCAAGCGACGCTGAATCTGGGTCTGCAGTATGCGCTGCGCGGCAAAGACGCGCTGGCTTTGCCACTCCTCCAACGCGCAATCGCGCTCGGGAGCGATGGCTACGAAGTGCGTTATCGCATGGGGGTCAGCTTCTATAATTTGAAGCGTTACGAAGAAGCGGTCACCGCTCTTGAATCGGCCTCTGCACTATCGCCTAATTCAGCCGAGCCGCTCTATTACGTTGGCTTGGTTAACTGGATGCGCGGGCAGGATGAAGCGGCGGCGGAATTATGGGACCGCGCTATTCAGTTACGGCCAAATTTTCCCGAAGTGAACTTCATGCTCGGCGAGGCGTTGAGAAAGAACCAGCGTACGCAGGCTGCGGTTGAGTTCTATCAGCGGGCGCTGGATCAGGATGCGAAAACCTTTGCCTATTACGCCCGGCTAGGCGGCTCCTACTTTGTTTTGGCTCAGTACGAAAAGGCACTGGACGTCTTTCAGCGCGCTGCGCAACGGTTTCCGCAGATTGCCGAAGCACACTACTTTGTTGGCGTCGCCGCGCGCGCCAGGGCTGATTATGATTTAGCCGAGACTGAATTTCGCAAGTCACTCGCGTTGCGACCTGATAATGTCGACACGCTGGCGCAGTTAGGCTTTATCGTGGGTGAACGCGATCGTTACGCGGAGGCCGAGAAACTCTTGCGGCGCGCTATTGCAATAAATGACAAACATTTCTACGCCAACTACGACCTGGGCCGGTTGTTTGTGAAATCGAAACGGTATGAGGAGGCCCTAATGATTCTCCGCCACGCGGCGACGCTCAAACCGAAACACCCTTCCGTCCATTACCAGATGTTTCTTGCCTTGTCGCGACTAAAGCGGAAGGCTGAAGCTGACAGTGAGCTGGCAGTTTTCAAACAGCTCGACGAAGAATTTAAAGCTCAGCCGCAACAAGATGACGATCTTGTTGAACGTGAAACCACACCTTCGGTGCCTCCGCCAAAGCTCTAAAAGCTAAGGCGGCCTTGAAGCTCTACTACGCGTCCAGCCAAAGCATTCTTCGCGCGCCCAAAATCCCGACTGTCAATTTCCGGCGAAAAGAATCCGAACGGCGCGAGATTGGTGTTGTTAAAAGTATTGAAGAAGTTAGCCTTGACCTCGAAAAAGGCAGCTTCATTCAAATGGAAGGCACTCGGTAATCCAGTCCGCTTGGCGATACTCAGATCTACCGCAAAATACTTTGGTCCGCGGAACGAGTTACGGCCGATGCCGGGCGGTAACCTGCCACCTGGGTTGTTAGGATCGAAATACACGAGCCCGCCGCCCGGGAAATTGCCGCCTGGGCGCGTGAACGCCTCGTTGCTCGTATCGTCAAGCGCGCCGCCAAAGTAGCGAGTTGGCCGGGAAGGACAAACAAAATCCTGTGAATTCGCCGATTGAACACACTGGCCCGTATGTGGCGTCCAGGGAAAGCCCGTATGCTTCGTTAGGATACCGTTGATCTGCCACCCTCCGAGTGCCTTACCCAGACCATCCTTACGATTCCTGAAGATTGGCAGATCCCAAAGACCCGATAAGGTGAAAGTGTGTCTGACGTCGTAGTCTGAAGGACCACGTTCCTGACTCAGGTCCTGTGGAAAGGTCTGGTTGGTTACGGCGCCCGGTCCCTCGTTGGAAAGGGTGTCAATGCTCTTCGCCCACCGGTAGATTGCGTCGAATTGATAGCCCTGAGAGAACCGTCGCGACAGGCGCGCGTTCAAGGCGTTGTAGTTAGCGTTGACGTCAGGAGTTGGAATAAAGACGGCACGAGCAAAATAGTTATCTGGAATAACTGGTTGCACGAACCTCTGATTCACGAGCCGAATAAGCTTGTGGCTCGAACTTCCCTGATAGCCAACCTCTGCCGTGAGGTTGTGTGGTAAAGCATACTGGCCCTCAAACGAATAGCTGTAAACATAAGCCGTTGGAGTGTCTGCCAGCGCCCCGTAGATTTCAACCCCGCCATTAGGAGGGGCCCCTGTCGCCGGATTAATTCCAAGCGCCAGCGCTGGATTCGCGGGATAACTAAAAGGTGAATTACTGGCCCCTAGTGAGTAGAGAATCTGTCCGCCGGCAAACGGAGAACTGAATCCAGTCGGCGATGTACCACAACAAATCGTAAAGCGCGCGAAGAATGGTGGGTTGCCCCGAGTGTTAGCAAAGACGACTGTAGGGATGCGGTTATAACTGACGCCGAATCCACCACGCAGCACAAGCTTATTTTCCAAACCAAAATATTTAGGGCTGTAGGCAAATCCCAATCGCGGCGCGAAGTTGTTGCGATCGGGTTTGTAAAGTTCATTGGTTGGCACTACTTTCGAACCCGCCAGGCCACCGCCCGGTCCAAATACGAAATTGGCTACCTTGTCGTCTCTCTCCTTGAGAACGTTAAAGTATTCATAGCGCAGACCCATATTCAGCGTAAGGTTTGGGCGGGCCTTCCAATCGTCCTGAACGAACAAGCCGTAACCGCCACTAATGAAATGTCGCTGTGCATCTGCTACGCCTCCCGTGCGTGGGTCGGCATTGATTTGTAAGAAGATCGGCGCGTCGTTGGCGTAATTGAAAAGCCCCTGAAAAGTATAGAGTGGGCGGGACATGCCGTTAAGATTGTCGTTATTCAACTCCCGCCGAAAGTCGCCACCAACCTTCAGGGCGTGATTGCCACGTACGTTGCTCACCACATCGCGGAACTCAAGCGTGCTCTCGGAAAAAATACCGGGAGTCGTCTCTGCTTGATTAGCTCCGAATTTAATACGGTCAGACTTCAACAAGTCCTGGATTTCGATGCGCGGGATGCCGAAATTAGTTTCGCTTGACGATTCGACTTCATTGAAAGCAAAACGCGTAAAATTGAAGCGCGCTTCGTTGAGCAATGAGGCAGAGATCGTCTTGTTGTATAGAGCGGTGAACGTTGTGTTGTGTGGCGTGCTCGTAATATCAGCCTGGGGACGTGCGGCGGCTCCCACGTCGCTGCCAATAAAGAAACTCCGGGTCATATAGGTACTGAAGGCTATCTGATCGTTCGAGGTCGGATAAAAATCAAAGCGTGCGTTGTACTGGTTGGGTTTATTGGTGGTGGGGGCTGCTATGAGAGCCTTTTGCAGGTCTGGAATACCGTCAAGAGGACCTTCAGCGAGCGTGCCGAAGGTTAAATACTGTCTCAATCCGCCGGAAAGTGAACCAACATCCAGACCGTTTCCAACAACCTGACAGGGACCGTTTACGTCAGCACAAGATGGCGTCAACACTGCGCCAATACGTGGGGCAACGCCTGCTGAGCCGAGTATGGCCGCAGTTACGCCGCCGGCTCGGGCACTAAGGACACTTTGGCGAAACTGTGCAGTCTCTACGTATTTCACCGCCGGGATGGTCGAAGTCTCCCGCAATCCTTCGTAGGAAAAGAAGAAGAATGACTTGTCCTTCCCACCGATCATGGAAGGGCCGCCTTCGCCGAAACGTGGCAGGGGAAGCGGCCCGCCCAGGCTGCCGCCAAATTGACGAAAGAATCGTTCAACTCTTTCGGTCATGCCCCTGCCAAAATCATTGGGATACTTATTGAAAGCGTTAAGTTTGGGACTGTTGTATTTGAAGAAGGCACTGCCATGGAATTCATTGGTGCCGTTCTGCGACACGACCTTTATTTGCGCGCCCGAGTTTCTGCCGTCTTCCGCGGAGTAGGAAGATGAAGTTATCTGCACCTCTTTAACCGATTCCTGGTTGGGCGTGATCACAGCAGCGCCGCCATGCGTGAGGCTGTTCACGCTCACGCCGTCGATCTGAAAGTTGTTGGCGGAGATGCGCTGACCATTTGCCGAGATCTGCGGCTGATTCTCGGCCTGGAAAATGGAATTATTCGACGCCCCGGGGCCTGTATCTGAACCAGCATTCGGCAAGCCGGCAGCATTACCATTTCCTGAGCGGGCGCCATCGCCAAAAATTCCTGGAGTCAGACGCGCCAACTCATATGGGTCTCTTCCGACTTGCGGCAGCCGTTTGATTTCTGCGGATGTAATGCCCTTGGCAACATTTCCATTTTCGGTCTCCAGTTGCTCCGTAGCTTCATCAGTAACTGTGACACTAGCCGTGACCTCGCCGGCTTGCAGCACCACGTTTAAGCCCTGAACGGCTTCAGCCCCCACAGAGACGTTCTCCAGCACCGACTTTTTGTAACCTGCCTTTTCGACAGTAAGCACATACTTTCCGGGCGCCAGGCCGACGATCCGATAGAAACCGTCCTCGTTGCT
>DATGYM010000376.1:0-3077 GCA_035297925.1 Pyrinomonadaceae bacterium
TATCTCGAGACACCCGCCATTGTTGAAGCTGTGATGGAAAAGCTTGCCGCGATCACGGGAAGAAAGTACTCGCTGTTTGATTATGCAGGCGCACCGGATGCTGAGCGCGTCATCGTCATCATGGGTTCGGGTAGTGAGGCGGTAGAAGAGACGGTGGCGGCGTTGTGTGCCCGTGGCGAAAAAGTCGGAGTGGTAAAAGTAAGGTTGTTCCGGCCATTCTCGGTGGCTCACTTCATCGCCGCCTTACCCGCTTCAGTCCAGAAAATCGCCGTGCTCGATCGCACCAAGGAACCGGGCAGCGCGGGCGAGCCTTTGTATCAGGATGTGGTGACGGCGATGAGCGAAGCCATCATGAACGGCAGCCCAAGCTGGATAAAAATGCCTCGCATCATTGGGGGCCGTTACGGTCTCGGTTCAAAAGAATTCACGCCGGCGATGGTCAAAGCAGTTTTTGATGAACTTGCCAACCCCACTCCCAAGAACCACTTTTGCGTGGGCATTGTTGACGATGTCACGTTCAGCAGCTTGTCGTTCGATCCTGATTTCATAATCGAACCTGAGGGACAGGTGCGGGCGATGTTCTGGGGTCTGGGCGCCGATGGAACGGTCAGCGCCAACAAAAATTCGATCAAGATCATTGGAGAAGAAACGCCGAATTATGCGCAGGGTTATTTTGTCTATGATTCAAAAAAATCCGGCGCCATGACGGTTTCCCACTTAAGGTTTGGGCCGCAACCAATCAAGAGCACTTACCTCACGCAGAGCGCAAACTTCATCGCGGTACACGAATTTAACTTTCTTAGCCGTTACCAGATTGTTGACTCGGCCGAGCAGGGCGCCACGTTGCTTTTGAATAGTCCTTACGGGTCAACAGAGGTCTGGGATCATCTGCCGCGAACGGTTCAGGAAACGATCATCGAGAAAGGAATCCGCGTCTATTCAATTAACGCTTATGAGGTAGCTAAGGAAAGACAGCTCGGCAATCGTATCAACACGATTATGCAGACCTGCTTCTTCGCGATCAGCGGGGTATTGCCGCGCGAAGAAGCGATTGAAAAAATCAAACAGTCGATCAAAAAGACCTATGGTAAGCGCGGCGAAGCGGTGGTGCAGCAAAACTTCGCGGCCGTCGACGCTGCGCTTGCACACCTGCATGAAGTGAGCATACCACCGCAAGCAAGCAGTGTTCTTGAGTTGCAAACAATAGCAGCACTTCATGCCCCACAATTCGTGCGCGAAGTGACTGCCGAACTCATGGCCGGTCGAGGCGATCTTTTGCCGGTCAGTGCGTTTCCCATTGACGGGACATATCCCGTTGGCACGGCGCAATGGGAAAAGCGCAACATCGCACAGGAAGTCCCGGTATGGGAGACGGATCTGTGCATCGAATGTGGCAAGTGCGTTCTGGTGTGTCCCCACTCAACCATTCGCGCCAAAGTTTGTCTTGAAGCTGATTTGGAAAATGCGCCACAGGGTTTCAAGCACATGCCTGCGAAATGGCGCGAGCTGCCCGACCAACTCTACACGATTCAGGTTGCCGTCGAAGATTGCACCGGCTGCCGGCTTTGCGTTGAAGTTTGTCCGGCAAAAGACAAGAGCAACGTTTCTCGCAAAGCGCTGAACATGGCGCCACAGTTACCGCTTCGTGACAGCTCGCGCGTTAACTGGGATTACTTTCTCAGCCTGCCGGAAGTCAGTAGAACCGGGGCCCTCGGTTTCGGCTCAGTAAAGAACGTTCAACTACTGCAGCCGTTGTTTGAATTCTCGGGAGCGTGTTCCGGTTGCGGCGAAACACCCTACATAAAATTACTTACACAATTGTTTGGCGACCGGGCGGTGATCGCCAATGCCACGGGGTGTTCAAGTATTTACGGCGGCAATTTGCCCACTACTCCCTACACCACCAATCCGCAGGGTCGCGGCCCAGCCTGGAGCAACTCGCTTTTCGAAGACAACGCTGAATTTGGTCTCGGTATGCGCATGGCGGTTGACCACCAAAGTGCTTACGCCCGACACCTGGTGGAACGACTGCGCGATTTCATTGGAGCTGACTTTGCGGATCGACTGCTGAATTCAGACCAGGCAACAGACACAGAAATTGCCGCGCAACGTGAGCTGGTCAAAGAACTAAAGCAAAAGTTAAGCGGCGACGGTGGACTTGCAGGACGCGACTTGCTGAATGTTGCCGACTCGCTGGTGAAGAAGAGCATTTGGATTGTCGGCGGCGACGGTTGGGCCTATGACATCGGTTACGGCGGTTTGGACCATGTACTGGCGAGCGGTCAGGACGTGAATATCCTGGTGCTGGACACAGAAGTTTACTCAAACACCGGTGGGCAGGCATCGAAAGCAACGCCGCTCGGCGCGGTGGCCAAGTTTGCTGCCGGGGGCAAGCCCACCGCCAAGAAAGACCTCGGAATCACAGCGATGCGCTATGGCGATGTGTACGTCGCACAGGTTGCCATGGGGGCTAACGACACGCAAACAGTTAAAGCGTTCATCGAAGCAGAAGCGCATCCTGGTCCATCGATGATCATCGCCTACAGTCAATGCATTGCCCATGGCATCGACATGGCAAAGGGTATGCATCAGCAAAAACTCGCGGTTGACTCGGGTTACTGGCCGCTTTATCGCTATCAACCGAAGCTGGCGGAAGAAAATAAAAATCCCTTCCAGCTTGATTCTCATGGCCCAAAAATTCCGCTGCAGGAATATATCTATACCGAGGGCCGTTACCGGATGTTGAAACAGAGCGAACCCGAAGTGGCAAAATTTCTGCTTGAGCAAGCGCAAAAATCTGTCGATCGGCGCTGGCAAAAATACAAGCAGATGGCGAAGATGACTTAAATCGAGTTTCGAGTTCGTGATCAAGGAAGGCGGTGGCCGCCAGCACGTTAGAGGCTACAGCCCTCCCTGACGGTCGGGCTACGGCCCCGAAGAGCTGCCCCGTAAGCCCTCCCTGACGGTCGGGCTACGGCCCCAAAGAGCCGCCCCGTAAGCCCTCCCTGACGGTCGGGCTACGGCCCCGAAGAGCTGCCCCGTAAGCCCTCCCTGACGGTCGGGCTACGGCCCCGAAG
>DATGYM010000377.1:0-3981 GCA_035297925.1 Pyrinomonadaceae bacterium
AGATGAATTCGTTATCGGCGAAGGCAGCGGCCATATCGACGTCACGGTTACGCGCGCAGGTGATGCTTCGGGCACGGCCACCATCAACTTTAACACCTTTGATGAGTCGCAACCCGGGCATGCTTCGCAAAAGTCAGACTACGAGATCTCGCTCGGTAAACTCACCTTCAATCCGGGCGAAACGTCCAAGACTTTTCGCATCCTGATTGTGAATGATGACTTCGCCGAGGGGGACGAGGTAGTGGACCTGGCACTAAGCAATCCCACCGGGACTGGTGTCGGATTGGGAAGTCCGAATCAGGCAGAACTTAAAATTACCGATGACGATTCTGCGTTTACACCTACCACCTTCTCGGCAGCCGGTTTAAATCCCGCTGCCATTCAGGCGACGGTTGACGCCTTCCGCGCAAGTCTGGGCGCGAACAATGGAGTAGGCGGTACTTTCGCTACCGGTCGGCGCGAGATCAATTGGGACGGCGTGCCTGACGCAGCCTCCGCGCCCAACAATCTTGCGGCAAACTTCTTTAACGTCAACTCGCCGCGCGGCGCCGTATTTTCGACGAGCGGGACAGGTTTTCAGGTTAGCGCGAATAGCACGAACCCCACGAGTACTCCCGTCCGGTTTGGCAACATCAACGCCACTTATCCCGCGACGTTCCAGACCTTCTCACCGCAGCGGCTCTTTACTGCACTCGGTAGCAACATTACGGACGTGGAATTCTTTATTCCCGGTACGACTACGCCTGCGACTGTAAACGCCTTTGGTTCGGTCTTCACTGATGTTGACAGCGCCGGTTCGACGAAAATCCAATACTTCGACGGCTTTGGCTCAATGATTACAGAGCAGACGGTCCCGGCGCTTTCAGGCACTGCCAATCTCTCCTTCCTGGGCCTATCGATAACCGATCGCCGTATTGGCCGCGTCCGTATTATCAGCGGCAATGTGGCGCCCGGACCGAATGATTCGCCGCCGGGTAATGATGTCGCAGTCATGGACGACTTCATTTACGGCGAGCCCCAGGCAATAGTGCCGGGAACAAACCCGATTGATGACCCTGCGTTCTTCGTCCGTCAGCACTACCTCGACTTCTTGAATCGAGAGCCGGACGCCCCTGGTCTTGCTTTCTGGACCAATCAAATAACGTCCTGTGGCGCAGACGCGGCTTGCGTCGAAGTGAGACGCATTAACGTCAGCGCTGCTTTTTTCCTGTCCATTGAATTCCAACGAACGGGTCTGGAAGCCTATTTGACGCACAGGGCGGCGTTTGGCAGTAGCGCCTCGGGTTCGCCCGCGCCCGTCCTATACGGCAACTTTGAGCGCGACGTACAGGCCTTACAGAAGAACTTTGTCTTCGGGCAGGCTGGCGCCGACGCGATCCTTGAAGCCAATACGCAGGCCTACTTCGCAGACTTCGTCACGCGGCCGGAGTTTGTCGCTAAATATCCCGCGACTCTGACGAACGAACAGTATGTCGACAACTTGCTCGCCAGCGCAGGATTATCTCCATCTCAAGTTCGGCTCTTCGTGGTAAGTCTTACGAATGGACAAGAGAACCCACCGACCACGCCTACGACCTCCACAGGTGCAGCGAGGCCGGCGTCCTTCGGCACCGCGAGGTTCCTCTTTAACTCCGCGCAGACAGCGATGTCATTTACAGCGACAATCAACAACATCGACGTTTTGACGACGCAAACAGCCGACAGCAACGACAATCTGATCGCAGCTCATATTCACGCCGGACCCGCAGTCGGCCCGGGCGTTAATGGTCCAGTGGTTTGGGGCTTCTTCGGTCAACCTTTTAACGACAACAATCCGAACGATCAGGTCTTCGGACCACTTCCCAGTGGTGTTGGAGGCAACTTCAGCGGCAAATGGGACGCACCGGAAGGTAATGGGACTACGCTGGCTGCCCAGCTAACGAACCTGCGGACGGGACATGCCTACATCAATTTCCACACGGTTCAATTCTCGGGTGGCGAGATACGTGGCAACTTCCCAGCCGAAACAGCTTTCCGCGAGTCGCTCGTGGCAGGTCTTAATGGGGCAACGGAAACTCGCGCTACTATTCTGCGCAAAGTTGCCGAAGCAGAGGAGCTAAGGCTGCGCGAATTTAACACCGCTTTCGTGACGATGGAGTATTTCGGATATCTTCGTCGCGATCCCGACACGGCAGGTTTCAATTTCTGGCTGAATAAACTTAATGCCTTCAACGGTAATTTTGAGGCTGCTGAAATGGTGAAGGCTTTCATTGCGTCGAGCGAATATCGTCAACGGTTCGGCGCAAACTAACCCCAAAGTAGGGGGCAGTAAACCAGCCGCGGATTTTACGCGGAATATGACGCGGATCAGATCAAATAAGGGCAAACCTCCTTTTCTGATTCGCGTGGTTCCGCGTAAATCCGCGGCTAATGGTATCCGTCGCGAGAGGGTGGCTTCCCTTTCCTCACTTCTGCTACATTCAGCGCATGACTGTGGCCCTGCGCGTCGAAAAGGTTTCGAAGCAATACAGAATTTACGAACGACCGGGTGACCGTCTCAAGGAATCGCTAACACGCGGATTACTGCGACGGCATAAAGAATTCTGGGCGTTGCGTGACGTCGATTTTGAGATTGAAGCCGGCACCACAGTTGGCATCGTTGGACCAAACGGCTGCGGCAAGTCGACGCTCCTGCAGATTATTTCCGGGACGCTCGCACCCACACACGGAGACGTGCGACACGAAGGACGCATCGCGGCGCTGCTCGAGTTAGGGGCGGGCTTTGATCCCGAGTTCACCGGCGTCGAAAACGTTTACATGAATGCAAGCCTGTTGGGGCTTTCGCGACGCGAAACGGATAAGTTGTTTCCCGCCATTGAGCGCTTTGCGGAAATCGGTCCGTTTCTTTATCAACCCGTGAAAACCTATTCCAGCGGGATGTATGTGCGGCTTGCCTTTGCGATCGCGGCGACTGTAGACCCGGATATTTTAATCATTGATGAAGCGCTTGCAGTCGGCGACGCGGTTTTTCAGCATCGTTGTTTGCGCCGCATCAATGAACTCCACGAGCGCGGCGCCACCGTGCTTTTCGTATCCCACGACGCCGCGGCGGTGAGGGCCCTGTGCTCGCGCGCTATTCTTTTAAAAGCGGGCAGTGTCATCGCCGACGGTAAGCCCGCAGATGTTCTGAACCTGTACCAAAAGATCATCATGGAACGGGAGCAGGCCTACGATGCGGAATCCGAAGCCGTGAGTTCCGCGCCGGCAACTGAGGCCGGTCAAAATCTGGCGCCGCTGAGTTTCGCCTATCGACATGGGGACGGAAGCGCAGAGATTTTGGCCGCGGAACTACTCGATGTAAACAAGGCGCGGGTGGAGATTGCCGAGACCGGCGAGCCGTTGACCTTGCGTGTGCTAACACGCTTTAAGCACAAGGTCGACGACCCGGTTATCGGCTTCCTGATCCGCAACTCGCACGGCATCCACGCCTACGGCACAAACACGAAAGAGCAGCAGATAGAGTTTGGCACAGTGCAAAAGGGCGAAGTGGTTGACCTTATTTTCGCTTTCGATTGCTGGCTGGGCGTGGACCAATACACAATCTCGCTGGCCGTTCACAGCCGCGATGGGCAAGCTTACGACTGGCTCGATGCCGCACTCTTTCTGAGGGTTACGAGCATGTCGTTGACTGAGGGAATTGCCAATCTAAACGCAACCGCGACTGTGCGACAGCGGCAATTGAGTGACTTGAGGCAAGAGACTGCCGCCGTCGACACGAAACGTGAGAGTGTGACCTATGGCTGACACGGAAGTCGAAACCATCTTGCGCGAAATACGCGAGCGCGTCCTGGCCGAGCAACAGGAGCGTGAACGCGCGGCCGCTCGACCAGCGTCATTAACGAATGTAGGTAACGGCGCCGGTGACCCACATGAAGTAGCAGCCAGCGGCCCGGAGAATGATAGCGAGACCGGCGCGCAGCAACATCTGTCGCTCATCAATTC
>DATGYM010000378.1:0-24078 GCA_035297925.1 Pyrinomonadaceae bacterium
ACCGTCCTCGTTGCTCGTAGCCTCCTTACTCTGTCCCGTCTCGGTATCGCTAAGCGTTACCTTGGCGTCGGGTATCAATCCACCTGAGGCGTCCGTGATGGTGCCCTGGACCCCAGCCTTGAACTGAGCGTTAACCGCGCCGACGAACAAAAAAAGGAAAAGCCCGCACGTTAGGGCGCGGAGCAAACTGGATGTAAGTCGATTCATTGGAAGGCCTCCTGGAAACCCAGCGGGGTTCCGGTTTTTGACGTATAGAAAGAACCGAGGTCGAAACGATTCGCCCTAGGAGACTCGGTGGAGCATTAGGCTGCCGAGTGGCTAGTTAACAGAAACTTGAAACTTACGGGGGACGCTTGATTGTATGTGCGCCAGCACACTTATTATGGGGAAATTAATAGCACCTAAAAACAAAAACTACAATATGTATTTCCCCGAAAGAGTCTGCTAAGCTGAGCGCCCGAATAAGGAAATTACTACGGAATCTCGCAAGGTACGACCAAATGTGCTTCAGAGCTTGACGAGTCTCTGCCGGCGAGTCGGCGCTGCAAACTATTCCGTCTATCGCAGCCGCGCCGCAGAGTGGACGTACAATAGCCCGGATTTGTCTGTTGTCCTAATTAATCTGGTGAGAAGGGGAAGATAAATCGATGCAACGTCGAACATTGCTGCTTAGCTTAGTTCTACTTGGCCTGCTCACGGGAGCATGCGTCTCAGGCACACAACAGTCAAACACCGGCGGCGCCAGAAAGAAGAAGGGGCCTAACGAACCAGTCAAGATCGGTTTTTCGATGGACACCTTAAAGGAAGAACGTTGGCAACGGGATAAGGATCTGGTTGAAAAACGTGCTAAGGAAATCGGCGCCGAATTAAACGTGCAGGTGGCGAATGGAAGCGACAGCGAACAGATCAAGCAGGCAGAGAACATGTTAACGCAGGGCATTGATGTTCTGATCGTGGCGCCACACAACGGCGAAATCGCCGCCTCGATTGTTGAAGCCGCGCACAAGCAGGGTGTGCCGGTTATCTCCTACGACCGATTGATCAAAAATGCGGATGTTGATCTTTATATCTCTCATCAGGTCGTCAAGATGGGCGAGATGCAGGCAAAGTATCTGCTCGATCATGTGAATAAGAAACCGGCGAACTTTGTGATGGTCGGTGGCTCGCCTACCGACAACAATGCGCTGCTCCTGCATCAGGGACAGATGAATATCCTAAAGCCGGCAGTGGATCGCGGAGATGTAAAGATCGTAGCTGATGAGTATGCAAAAGAATGGCAGGCGAGCGCTGCCCTCAACATCGTAGAGAACGCTCTGACGCAGGCGAATAACCAGGTTGATGCAGTTGTAGCCTCAAACGACGGCACGGCGCGGGGAGCGGTGCAGGCGCTCGAGGGTCAGCACCTGGCCGGTAAAGTTTTGGTGTCTGGCCAGGACGCGGACCTTGCATCGTTGAAGCTCATCGTTGAGGGCAAGCAAACGATGACCATCTACAAACCGATCCAGCCGCTGGCGTATGGTGCGGTTGATGCCGCGGTGAAGCTGGCGCGTGGCGAAGACGTTGCGACTACCGATACCATAGACAATGGTTTCAAGAAGGTGCCGGCAATGTTGCTTGAGCCGGCGGCCGTCGACCGCAACAATCTGGTCAGCACGATTGTGAAGGACGGCTACCACACGCTTGAAGAAATCTGCGCCGGTCTCCCACCGGAGAAGTGTCCGAAGGAATAAAGCCAAGTCCAATGTCCAAGGTCTAATGTCGAACGTCTAAGACCTCTCGTGCCGCCAGGTCCAAAATTTTCACCCTATCCAATAATCAGGAGGTTAAGATGGTGAAAATTACTAAATTTGAGGACATCGAATCCTGGAGGAAGGCCCGAGCTCGGGCGCAACTTTACGTTGCACTAGATCAAGGATACCTTTCAACGGACGCTTTCGACTGCCTATCAAGGAAAGCCATCGAAGTCAGCCAGCTATTGTCCGGTTTCATGAAATATCTCAAAGGGTCGGCTCTCCGCGGAAGCAAATACAGCTAGAATTCTGACGACGTTGGACATTGGACATTCAACAAATGACCAACTTTTTAGAAATGCGCAACATCACGAAGGCTTTCCCAGGTGTGCGCGCGCTGGATGGCGTCAGCTTTGAGTTGCAGCGAGGCGAGATTCATGCCCTGGTGGGCGAAAACGGCGCCGGCAAGTCGACATTGATGAAGATCCTGGGAGGCGTCTATCCCTATCCGGATTACGGCGGCGAGATATATATCGAAGGTGTGCTGCAAAAGTTTAGTGGCGTGCGCGACGCCGAAAATGCGGGCATCGCAGTTATCTTTCAGGAGCTCTCGCTGGTCAGGGAAATGAGTGTGGGCGAAAACATTTTTCTCGGGCGCGAGCCGTCCAGGTTTGGCGTGATTCGCTGGGAGGAGATTCATCGCCGCGCGCGCCAGTTGCTCGACGATCTGCACCTTTCCATTGATCCCCACACACTGATACGCAATCTTGGCATCGGCCAGCAACAGTTGGTCGAAATCGCAAAGGCGCTCTCGCACGAGGCGCGCATCCTGGTGCTTGATGAACCTACCGCCGCGCTTACAGATGGTGAAGTGGAAACTTTGTTTGTAATACTCAACAAGTTGCGCGCTCGCGGAGTCGGTATGATCTATATTTCGCACAAGCTCAACGAAGTGTTACGAATCAGCGATCGCATTACCGTCCTGCGCGATGGCCGGACAGTGGGCACGAATGTGACCCGCGAGTGGACTGAGCCGCAAATTATCGCGCGCATGGTAGGGCGTGAAGTCGGAGACATCTTTCCCGCCGTTGATCATCAACAAGGCGATGTGGTCTTCGAAATTGAAAACTTTTCCGTAACTGATCCGATGGTGGCGGGCAGGAAACTCGTAGACAACGTCAGTTTCGCGGTCAAGCGCGGCGAAGTACTGGGAATTGCGGGGTTGATGGGCGCCGGTCGCAGCGACTTGTTGATGGCAATATTTGGCGCGCATCCGGGTCACGTCTCCGGCAAGGTGAAAGTTGACGGCCGGCCTATTCAAATCCGTAATCCGGCGGAAGCCATCAAGCAAGGCATCGGCTTTGTTACCGAAGACCGCAAGCGCTTTGGTCTGGTGCTGGACCAAACCATTCTCAATAACATGACGCTTGCGGGCTTGCGCCGAATCTCAGGCCGGTTTGTTACGAGCATTGATGCTGAATCGGCCGCGGGCGAGCGCGCCATGGCGGATCTGCGCGTCAAGGCGAATTCGGTTTTCACGATCGCCGGAACGTTATCAGGGGGCAACCAGCAAAAAGTGGTGCTGGCGAAATGGTTGTTGACCAACCCGCGGGTATTATTTCTTGATGAGCCCACCCGAGGGATTGACGTTGGCGCGAAGCAGGAAATCTACGCGCAAATCAACAAGCTTGCGAAGAGCGGACTGGCTATTGTGCTCGTTTCTTCCGAATTGCCCGAGGTGCTGGGAATGTCTGATCGCGTAATTGTCTTGCACGAAGGTCATATTACAGGCGAGTTTAGTCGCGCTGTGGCCACTCCGGAGCAGGTAATGGCGTGCGCCACTGGGCACATCCAACATGCGGCTTAGGAAACGCTGACGAAAGCGGCTGGTTGTAACATTGCAATGACCACACCAGACAATGGAGTAGTTGAACGCCCGCCCGCCACTTCTGATCTGGCGCCGATAGCGGAAACAGAAGCGATACGCGCGGTGACAACCATCGGAAAATTCAAGATTCCGACTGACGTTCTCCGCGCCTACACAATGGTGTTTGCGCTGATCGCGATTTGGATCTATTTCCACTTCTCCACCGGCCACATCTTCCTCGAACCGCGAAACTTTTCCAATCTAATGCGACAGACTTCGGTTACCGGAGTGCTGGCGGTCGGAATGTTGATGGTAATCATCACGGCCCAGATTGATCTGTCGGTTGGGTCGCTGGTAGGACTTGCCGGCGGCATTGCCGCCATCGCGCAGGGCTGGTGGGGGTATGGCCTGATTCCTTCGTTGGCGGCGGGCGTTGCTGTGGCGATCGCAATCGGCGCGATCCAGGGTTCGCTTACAGCCTATCTGAACATTCCGGCGTTTATCGTCACGCTGGGAGGCTTGCTCGCCTGGCGCGGTGTCATTCTCGGATTAAGTCGAGGTGAAACAATTCCGCTGCGGCTGCAAAGCTTCAAAGCAATCGGGCAGAATTACGTTGACCCTCGCGCGGGTTGGATATTAGCGGCGCTCAGCATTGCAGCAGTCGTTTGGATGACAGTGGCCCGCAATCGCGCTCGACGGCGTCACGGCCTGGAGGTACCGTCATTAGCCTCGACAGTTGTTCGCATGGTGCTTCCGTCTGCCGTGATCCTCTGGTTCATATACACCATGAACACCTATGAAGGTGTTCCCATTCCGGTCATCATTCTGATTGCGATTGCCCTCGCCGGCGCCTTCCTGACGCAGAACACGACTTTCGGTCGTTATCTTTATGCTATCGGCGGAAACCCCGATGCCGCGCGGCTTTCAGGAATAAATATTCGCCGGCACATTCTTGCTGTTTTTTGCATCATGGGCGCGCTTGCCGGCGTGGCTTCGATCATCTACACGGCTCGCGTAGGCAGCGCGTCTCCGGATGCCGGGCAATTGCTCGAGCTTGACGCCATCGCCGCTTGCGTCATCGGCGGTACCAGCTTAATGGGCGGACGGGGAACTGTATTTGGAGCAATTCTGGGTGCCATCATCATGGCCAGTCTTGACAATGGCATGTCGCTCATGAGGGTTGAACCCTATTCACAGATGATTATTAAAGGCGCGATCCTGGTGGCGGCGGTTGCCCTCGATATGGCAGGCCGCAGGCGCGGCTAAACCGCAGATTATTCAAACGCGTCGCGAGCTCACCGAATTACTGGTTCACGTTTTGTGCGATCGTAACTTTGGCAGGCAGCCGATAGCTCCGTCGGCTGCATTTCTCTCCTGAATAAAACGAACCAATGTTTCGCTTAGTAGTTATCTCAACAATCTGCTGGTACTGCTGCTCGGCTTTGTTGGCACAGGCAACTAACAACCTCGCTCCGGGCGCGCCGGGCCTCGACGCGCACTGGCCAAGTGCGGCTAAGAATGGATTTGGCACCGCCACCACAAACGCCTCAAAGGTTTGGTTTACCCTCAATGACGGTGTCATGACGGAAGTCTATTATCCACGACTTGATGTTCCCAATGTTCAGAAGCTTGAACTGATCATCGTCGGTGACAAGGTGGAAACCGAAAGCGATGATACGAACCACGGGCTCGAAATCGTCGATTCTCGGGCATTGTCTTACCGGCAAATAAACACTGCGAAGAGCGGAAACTACACGATTACGAAAACCTACACGACCGACCCGCAGCACAACACGGTTTTGATTGACGTTCAGTTTTCGACCCGAACGGCAAACGATGTGTATGTCTACTACGATCCCTCGCTGAACAACAGCGGCATGCACGACTCAGCCTGGAGCAGTGGTGATGCCTTGTTGGCAGGCGATAGCGACATAGCGTCGGCCTTGCTTTCCAGCTCTGGCTTTGCAACATCCGCAGCTTTCAGCAGTCGCGATCAAAAACCCCGGCTTTCGTACGACCGGGTAATTTCAAGCGGCTACTTTGGTACTTCGGATGGCCTTACCGAGTTGAAAGAGAGCCGGCTGCACGCAGGCTTTACTGCTTATCGACGCGCCGGGAATGGCAATGTTGTTCAGGTAGCAGCGCTGCAGCGTTTGGAAAACTCAGACGGAAATGCCGTGCGTCGCTTTACCCTTGCCCTATCCTTTGGAAAGACGCCACGTGAGGCGTTACGCGCGGCGCGCGCTTCATTAGCTAAGGGATTCCCAAGGGCGCGTGACGAATACCAGGCGGGCTGGCATGCGTACCTCAAATCCATTCGGCATGTCGAAACAGGATACCAACAACAGTTCAACATCGCAGCAATGGTGCTGAAGGCCTTGGAAGACAAGACCTATCGCGGCGCCATGATCGCTTCGCCTTCTACTCCCTGGGGTGGCGGGCCGAATGCTAACGAACCGGCGATTAGCGGCTATCACGCTGTGTGGGCTCGCGATCTATACCACGTGGCGACAGCGTTTCTTGCAATAGGCGATCGGGCCAGTGCGAATCGGGCGCTCGATTACCTTTTCCGCGTGCAGCAAAAAGCGGATGGTAGTTTTCCGCAAAATTCGTGGGTTGATGGTCGTCCTATCGGTAGTGGATTACAGATGGATCAAGTCGCCTTGCCTCTGGTGCTCGCTTATCAGTTGCAACGCATCGATGCTCACACCTGGAGAAAGCATGTTAAGCCTGCCGCAGATTTCATTGTTCGCAAGGGGCCCGCGACCGGTCAGGACCGCTGGGAAGAGAAACCCGGATATTCACCTGCCACAATTGCGGCCGAAATAGCGGGCCTGGTTTGCGCTGCCAAAATCGCAATGATCAATGGTGCTGAGGAAAGCGCAAAAGCCTATCTGCAAACAGCAGACGAATGGGCCAACCATGTCGAGCGCTGGACGGCGACGAAGGGCAGGCACGGCGACGGTCACTACTATCTCCGCATCACTGAGAACAATGATCCCGATGACGGCGCACACTATGAGGTGAACAGTAGCAGCCTGCTAGTTGACGAACGTGCGATTCTTGATGCCGGGTTTCTTGAGTTAGTGCGTCTCGGTATCAAATCACCCAATGATCCGTTGGTTAGAGAATCACTGGCACTGGTGGATCAATTAATCAAAGTCGACACGCGCAACGGCGCCGCCTGGTATCGTTATAACCATGATGCCTACGGCGAGAGACCGGATGGCGGCGACTACGATGGTCGCACGGGCGTCGGTCGTTTGTGGACGCTGCTCACCGGTGAACGTGGCGAATACGATATTGCGCGCGGCGATCTCACTGGGGCACGAAAAAGACTCGACGCGATGATGTTGTTCGCCAACGAGGGGATGATGATTCCCGAACAGGTTTGGGACCGTGCAGAGATTCCCCGAGCTTCGCTTGATCCAGGTGAAGGTACCGGCTCAGCCACTCCGCTGGCATGGTCAATGGCGCAGTTCCTTCGTTTGGCAGTCAACCTTTCACAGGCTAAGAATATCGAGACCCCGGCTGTAACAAAAGCCCGGTACCTGGAAAGCCCGGCAAAAAAGTAATGGCTGACGGAAAGAATACATTCACTGCTGCGGAGTCAAAGTTTGTCTGCGCTGCAGATCTCGGTGGCACTCATCTTCGCGTCGCCAGTGTGGATTCGAACGGCAAAATTTACTGCCGTCGGATCCAGCCCACCCCTCGCGTAGAAAAGCCGGGTGAAATTGTTGAGGCCCTGGTTGCCGCGATTCAGGAATGCCGGGGCAACACTACCGAACGGGGAATGACGATGTCGGCAGTCTCAATAGTGGTTCCTGGCACGGTCAATATCGCTGAAGGCATAGTTATGAAAGCTCCAAACTTGCCCTTTCTCGATGGATTTGCGCTGGCGGCGGCATTGCAGAATGAACTCAAGGGGCCTGTCATTTTGGAGAATGACGCAAACGCAGCGGCGATTGGCGAGATGTGGCGAGGAGCAGGTCGCGGATATCGAACGATCATCTGTTTGACACTCGGTACAGGCGTGGGCGGAGGAATCATTCTTGACGGCAAACTTTGGCGCGGTGTTGATGGCTCGGCGGCCGAGCTGGGTCACATTGCTGTAGATCCGTTTGCCGGCGTGGTCTGCACCTGTGGCAGCCGTGGTTGTCTCGAAGTCTACGCTTCGGCGACGGCTATTGTCCGCATGACACTTGAGATCCGAAGCCGTTATCCGAATTCGAAATTGTATGACACTCAGGAACTAACTTCGAAAACGGTGTACGAAGCCGGTAGGGAAGGCGATGAGCTGGGCATTGAAGTCTTCCGCCGCATGGGAGTTTACCTCGGAATCGGCCTGGCGAGTCTTATCAACGTGCTTAACCCCGAAGTAGTAGTGATTGGGGGTGGCTTATCAAACGGATGGGATCTATTTGCTAAAGACATGCAACAGCAGGTCATTGAGCGAGCGTTTCCGATACCGGCGAGACGCGCCAAAATTTTGCGTGCCGAATGCGGCGACGACGCCGGCGTGCTCGGCGCCGCGCGCCTGGTTTTCGAGGGTCAAAGATTATGAGACGACACCTTGCAATCTTGTTCTGCCTGCTCGTTCAGCTGACAACTGCTGCCGGGCAAGATATTACAAAACTCGAAAAGATCGGTCCGGTCACGAGTTTTACAAAATCGGAAAAGACGGTTTTGCTCAACTGCCAGGACCAGTCGCAGGTGCAGATTACAATTCTGGCTCCCAATCTGGTGCGTGTGCGCGCGTCGTTCGGTAAAACGGTTCCCCTGAAGGACCATTCCTGGGCGATAGCTAAAACAGAATGGACGACACCACGTTGGGGTATGGCGGAAACAGCGGGAGCTGTCGTGATTACAACTGACGAGTTAGAGATATACGTTCGGCGCTCTCCGCTGCTAATCGAATTTCGCGATGTAAAGAGCCACGCAATCATCAATGCCGACGAGCAGCCCATGGCGTATGACGCGAAAGGCTTGATGAAGGACTCAATGTTTGATGCGCGCGCCGGAACGTTCATTGCGGCCAGCAAAAAACTGGGATTCAATGAACATTTTTATGGCTTGGGGGAAAAAGCTGCGCGCCTCGATAAACGTCGCAGCTCGTTTATCAATTGGAATTCGGATACGCCCGGTTACACCGAAGGCAAAGACCCGATCTATCAAACCATACCGTTCTACCTGGGATTGCAAAACGGCAACGCCTACGGGATTTTTTTCGACAATAGCTATCGCAGTTATTTTAATTTCGGTAAGTCGTCGCAGCAGCGCGTTTGGTTTGGAGCCGAAGGTGGCGAGCTGAATTATTATTTTTTCTATGGGCCTTCGCTGAAGAGAATTCTCAATACCTACGCGGATCTAACAGGTCACATGCCGCTGCCCCCACTTTGGGCGCTCGGCAACCAACAAAGTCGCTGGAGTTATTATCCGGAGACGATGGTTGACGAGGTAGTCGCCGAGTATCGCAGACGTGACCTGCCCCTCGACGTGCTCCATCTGGATATTGATTACATGCAGGACTATCGCGTCTTTACCTGGAACCGTGATCGCTTTCCAAACCCAAAAGCCCTCAGCGACAGACTGGGTAAGCAGGGAGTTAAGCTGGTTACGATTGTCGATCCCGGCGTGAAGTATCAAGCGGTGGGAAAGAGCACCGCCCAGGTCACTTCGATAACCCCGGAACTCGAACCCCAGGATCCCCGCTACTACGTTTTTGACCAGGGGTTACAGCAAAATTATTTCCAAAAGCGGGAGAACGGCGACTTGTTTATTCCGCGGGTCTGGCCTGGCGACAGCGTCTTTGTTGATTACACGCTGCCGGCCGCGCGCGAGTGGTGGGGCAGTTTGCATCGTGCCTATACGGACAATGGCATCGCTGGAATATGGAATGATATGAACGAGCCCGCCGACTTTGTAGACCAAACAGGCAAGAATCAGATTGATGTAGTCAGCCACGACGAAGGCGAGAAAACCAGGCACGCCAAAAACCGTAACGTCTTTGCGCTCCTGATGGCGCGCGCGACTTATGAGGGACTCGAAAAACTTCGGCCGCAGCAACGACCATATGTGATCACGCGCGCCGGCTACGCTGGTATCCAGAGATATTCCACTATGTGGACAGGCGATACAAACAGCACCTGGGACGCATTGGCGATGAATATTCCCATGTTCACAACCCTGGGCTTGTCTGGTGAACCCTTTGTGGGCAGCGACGTGGGTGGCTTCATCGGTCGAGGCAACGGCGAGTTACTGACGCGCGCTTACCAGATCAGTTTTCTGGCGCCGTTTTGCCGCAATCACAAAGAAAACGATGGTTACGATCAGGAACCCTGGCGTTTCGGAAAGTATTATGAAGACATCATCCGCAAATATTTGAAATTGCGTTACCAGTTGCTGCCGTTTCTTTACACAACTTTGGAAGAGTCAGCGCGTATAGGCGTGCCCCTGTTTCGACCTTTAGTCTTGAACTACCAGGATGACCCCGATACCTACAATCTCGACGACGAGTTTATGGTCGGAAACGATCTGCTGGTGGCGCCAGTACTTAAACCCGACGTGACGCGCCGCCTGGTTTATTTGCCAAAGGGCGCGTGGTACGACTATTGGACGAACAAAAAATACGAGGGCGGCACGATGTTTATGGTCGAGGCGCCACTCGAAACTGTTCCTATGTTTGTGCGGGCAGGCGCAATTATTCCGGTCGCTCCGGCAATGAACTACGTGGGTGAGAAGCCCTGGGATCCCATTACCTTCGAGATCTACCCTGACAACCAGGGCGAGGCCGCGACTACGCTTTATGAAGATGACGGCGTGAGTCCAGCCTACAAGCAGGGCGGGTTTCGCCGAACGACCTTGACTATGAGGCGATTGGGAGGCGGATACGTTCTGACCGCGAGCGCGCCTCAGGGTAATTACAACCCGGGTAGCCGGAAGTTCGGTTTCGTGGTGAAATCCCCGGGCCGCCCGCACGGCATGGTTAATGTTGCGGATAGCGGTGCTGAGCAAACTATTCGCTTGTATTAGAAGGAGCGCTGGATTTGATGACCTGGATAAAAACCATTTCGCCGAAAGATGATGAGCTGGTGCGACGAGCGATGGAAGCCCAGCGCGAACTGTACCCAAGCGAATATGCCGTGCCAATCCATCCCACTCCCGATCAGCAGTCTTCTGAGATTGTTGCTTCTCACAGCCTGATCCCTGTGGCGCTTGAGCACGCGTTTGCCACATTCGGCGTCTTGATGTCCCCGGAGTTGCCGCTATCCAGACGTCAGCATGAAATGATCACAACGGTTGTTTCAGTGGTTAACCGTTGTCATTATTGAATCGAATCACACGCGGAGTTTCTGCGTAGAGTTACTTTGGACGAAAAGCTGGTACAAGCGCTCCAGGACGACTATGTTACTGCGCCGATATCGAACCAGGAGAGAGTGATGCTTGATTACGTTGCGCAACTGACTCGCGATGCCACGCGCATCGGGCGCGAAGATCACGAGCGCTTGCGAGCTGTGGGCTTCGACGATCGCGGGATACTGCAGATCACCTTGATCGCCTCCTGGTTCAACTACATAAACCGCGTAGCAGATGCCTTAGGCGTGGGAAGAGACTGAATGACTGTCGAGATTGCCGGTCTTTTGCAGCTCGCATGTTAGCGATGCAAGAAGGTTGGCATTGGTTCTGAAAGGCCGAAACAAGTTGTGCCTTGAAGCGTTAACGGCGCTGAACATATAAATGCGGATAATTGGGTGATGGCTGAACGCCTAACCCCGGTATGACCAATTGAGTTTAACTCTTGGTCATGCTTAGAGAGCGGTAACGGAGTGAGAACGTTGCCGCTCTATTTTTCTTTGCCTAAGTTATGATCGAGGGTGAGCAGGAAGCAGTGAGCGGTAAGCAGTGGACAGTGAGCACTGCGGCGCTATTCGGCGCTATCCTTCAAACGAACACGTAAGACCCAAGGACCTAAGGCCCAAGACCCTCGGGCCCGGGACCCTCCAAATTTCCAATTCACCTTGAAACTTGATCGCAGATTGAATTATAAGGCTATGAAAATTTTGAATGAGCGAAGGGAGTTCCTGGTCATGCCACTTAATCGGTGGGTAGTGCTCACAATATGCGTAGCGCTCGCAATCACATTCGCGGGTTGCAAGACACGTAATACCAATTCGCCGTCGAACGCCAGATCGTCATCGGGGACTGAACCTGATCGAGGCGAAACTGGCGTGGAAAAAGTGAAGCCGGCGCCAGGCACCGGAAACGTGCAGGGCAAAGTGCTCTTTAATG
Source organism: Pyrinomonadaceae bacterium (assembly GCA_035297925.1). GTDB lineage: Bacteria > Acidobacteriota > Blastocatellia > Pyrinomonadales > Pyrinomonadaceae > PSRF01. The sequence goes on from DATGYM010000378.1 coordinate 11,887, forward strand.
GTAAGCCGGTTGAAAATATTGAGGTGAAGCTCTGCGAAACCTTTAGTCGCTTCCTGGGGGGATGCGGCGGCAAAACCTACACCGCGCGAACTGACAAGGATGGCGATTATGTGATCACGAATGTACCGCCGGGCGTCTACGAGGGCTTGTTAGCGCGCGTGTTTGATACTGATTCATATATTTTCGCTACCACTGGTATTGGGGGACTTAGCGCAAACAAATATGAAGTGTCCGCCGACAAAACTTTGTTTGCCTCTCCCACAAATCTTTACAAGGCCGACTTGAAGTTGATCAATCCCAAAGCCGGAGCGAAAGTTGCCGCGCAAAACCTGGAACTGAAATGGGAGCCGTATCCTGATGCGGCGTATTACAAGTTCAGTGTCTATCCGGAAGAAGCCAGCGTAACTTCGCCTTACGTGAAAGAACGCGTAGATGGCACTTCCTTCAATATCGACAAGCCGCTTGAGAAAGGCACATACCGCTGGCAGGTTGAGGCGTATAACTCGGCCGATAAAAAACTGTCGGAAAGTGGCGACGACATCAAGTTCACAATAAATTAAGCTTCGCGCGTTTCCGCTAATAACTGGTCGAGGGTTGACCCGGGTTCAAGTTCTATCGGTTCGCAGCCCCTACGAAAAACACGCGCATTCGTCCTGCCCCGCAGGATGTGCGTGCCCTTGTCCACACGTATCATGCATCCTTCCCGGATAGCCACGACCGGCGTTTCATTTTCTTCCAGAAACTGCCTGATCCGTTCCTCACGTGTTTCACCCATGTGCGTCGAATTCGAGTCAGGATCGAGATAGTGCGCATTGATCTGAAAGGCTACCAGTCCGAGCGCTTTGAAGGATGGTGGCTGGACAATGGGCATGTCGTTTGTTGTCTTGATGCTAGGCGCGGCCACGACAGCGCCGGCACTTGTACCGACGTAGATCATTCCTTTGCCAACACGCTGGCGAATTCGGGACACCAGGTCAAGCCGGTATAGCGCACTCAAAAGTCGGAACGTGTTCCCACCGCCAACAAAAATGGCTTCCGCCTGTTCCACTGCATTCCTTGCGTCGGCGGCTTCATGGAGGGAATCAAGTTCGTAACCCATCGCCTTGAGCCGCTTGCGCGCCTGTCCGGCGTAGCCATCCCAATCGTGAAGTGCGAAAGGAACGAAAAGGACGCGTCCGGTTGTGCCAAGCACGTCGCGAAGTTCGGCTTCAGCGTGATCCAGGTAACCGCTCCCATGCAGAGTCGAATTGCTGATTAAGAGGAGGCGTTTGTCTTGAGTTTGTGTTTCCAACATTTATTAACTGAGACCGCGAGGCTTCCGAAGCGGTGATATTACACAGGCCTTGACTTCACGGTTCGTCACTACCGCGCTCGGTTCTACAGATAGGATTTTGGCTTGTTACCCCAAAAGGGAAAAGAATTCAATGAATGCACACCGAATCGTAGACTCCTTCAGGTGCGCATCCTCGCGCTTCCGGCTTTACAAGTAACAAGTTCCCTTCTAAACCGTGGGATCGAATTTTCTGCTGACACAATAGCAGGCGTGGCATGGCCGTTGCCAAACGATGGCCACGGAGGCTCGAAATGAAAAAGACCATCGCAACCCTTATCACCCTGGCCATTCTTAGCATGGCGGCTTTGCCCGCTGCGGCGCAGACGCGAACTCGCTGCTCCACTCGAACAACTTATAGCAGTCCGACAGATAGCAGATACGATGGCCGCTACAATCAGGAAGGAAGATATCGCGACACTGCTTATCGCAACGATGTCTATCGCACCGGATCGTATAACAACGATGTTTATGACGACAATTATTATGGCCAGAACAGGTCCGTTTGGGATCAGCACCGAGACAAGATCACTACTGCGGGGGGTGCAGTAGCCGGAGCACTTCTCGGCGGCTTGATCGGCGGCAAAAAAGGCGCGGTGATCGGTGCAGTTACCGGTGGCGCCGGCGCGGCCATCTACACGTACAAAATCCGCGACAAGTATCGTCGATACTAAATAACTTGTTGCGGTAAAGCCTGGTCGCCGATTGAAAAATCGATGACCTTGTTTGAGGCCCGGATGCGAAGGGGAGAGCGCGTCCGGGCTTCAACAGTTTTTGGGATTCACTGCGCACGCTGGTAACGCAAACTGATTGGTTTGCGGCGAGAGTTCACCAGGCGAATCAAACCAAGCCTCCAGCGCTAGCCCTAACCTTGGACAAAATCCCCACCATTCGCTTAAGGTAGTCCTTCGTTTTCAGCCTGAAAAAATCACGCCGTTTCCGGAAGTCATCGATCAAACTTTCCATTAGATCTGTCCCATGAACCGCCCAGTGTCTCGCGCAGGAAAATTCATTGGAAAAACTTTTCTTGTGCTGATCGGCTTTGTGCTGGGAAGTTTGATCGCGGAGATTGCGCTCCGGGTGGCCGGTTATTCATATCCCGAGTTTTACAAGCGAGATGAAGTGCGCGGCGTTTCGCTGCTGCCGGGCGCTGAAGGCTGGTATCGCAAGGAAGGCGAGGCTTACGTCCGTATCAACAGCGACGGCCTTCGCGATCAGGAGCACGCCTTAGCAAAACCTCAAAATACCTTTCGCATAGCGATTCTGGGCGACTCTTACTGCGAAGCATTCTCAGTCTCTCAGGAAGAAGCCTTCTGGAAGATCATGGAGAGTCAGCTACAACAATGCAGCGTTTTTCAGGGCAAGACGATTGAAGTCATCAACTTTGGCGTCTCGGGATACGGGACGACGCAAGAGCTGCTGACGCTGCGCGAGGACGTCTGGAAATATTCTCCGGACCTGGTTCTTTTGGCGATAACTACGAACAACGATATTACGGATAATTCCCGCCCTCTAAAAAAGGCCAATGATGTTCCTTACTTTGTCTATACGGAAGGGCAATTGACGCCGGATAACTCATTCCGTAATTCACGTGCGTTTCTCTTCAGTCAATCAAGGCTGGGTCGAATGGGGAATTGGTTACGCATCCATTCGCGACTCGTTCAGGCCATCACGCAGGGACAGCACGGGTTCGAGATAGTGATAGCCTCGTGGCGCGCCAAACGCCTCAACAGCCCGCCACCTAAAACGAAAGCCAGCCCGGGAGCCTCCGAGGCGTCTGGCGACAAGCCCGACTTGTTCGCGCGTACTGAGGAGCTCGGCGCCGACAATCTCGTTTATCTTGAACCAAACAATCCGGTGTGGAACGACGCCTGGCGCATGACAGAATCGTTGATTGTGCAGATGAGAGATGAAGTTGCGCGGCAGCGAGCGAAGTTTCTCGTTGTCACGCTAAGCAACGGACCACAGGTACTTCCCGATGCCAGTTCCCGGGAAGGGTTTATGCGGCGTTTTGGCATAACCGATCTGTTCTATCCCGACAACCGCATCAGATCGCTCTGTGCCCGTAAAAGAATTTCGGTTCTAACGCTTGCTCCGGACTTGCAGAAGTTTGCGGAAACGAACCACGTATTTCTTCATGGATTTGGAGAAAACATCGGCAACGGGCACTGGAACGCAACAGGCAATCGCGTGGCCGGTGAGCTGATTGCGAAAAAACTTTGCGAGGGTATGCTTCTCAAATAGCGTGGCAGCCTAAGTTCTGCTAGAAATAGACTAATCAACTGTTTCGGAGATTTGCATGCAATATTACGACAACGTACTGGAACTGATCGGACGCACGCCGCTAGTCAAGCTAAACAGAATGACACGCGGCATCAAGGCGACAGTGCTGGCGAAAATGGAGAACTTGAATCCTGGTTTTTCGGTCAAGGATCGCATCGGCGTTTCCATGATCGAAGCCGCTGAGCGCGAAGGTAAGTTGAAGCCGGGCGGAACGATCGTAGAAGCAACGTCCGGAAATACTGGGATCGGGCTCGCCCTGGCGGCCGCTGTCAAAGGTTACAAATGCATCTTCGTGATGACCGACAAAGCCTCGGTAGAAAAGTCGCGCTATCTGAAGGCCCTCGGAGCCGATGTTGTGATAACTCCTGTTTCAGCAAAGCCGGGAACGCCTGATCACTATGTTTCAACGGCCCAAAGAATCGCCAAGGAAACTCCGAATTCGTTTTATCCAGATCAGTATTCGCATCCGGCCAATCCGGAGGCGCACTACCGCACTACTGGTCCCGAAATTTGGGAACAGACGGAAGGAAAGATTACGCACTTCGTCGCCGGCATCGGCACCGGCGGCACGATCTCAGGCACGGGTCGCTTTCTCAAAGAGCAAAGTCCCAAAATCAAAGTAATCGGCGCCGATCCTTATGGATCGATTTTTAAGACGTATAAAGAGACAGGAAAAATAATCGAAACGACGCCTTACCTGGTCGAAGGCATTGGTCAGGAAGTGGTGCCGCCAAACGTCCATATCAGATACGTCGACGAAGTAATCAACATCACGGATGGCGAGTCGTTTGATATGTCGCGACAGTTGGGACGAACCGAAGGTATTTTTTGCGGTGGCTCAAGCGGAACGAATCTGGCGGCGGCACTGCGTATCGCTCGCGATCTTGGCGAAGACGCCGTAGTTGTGTTCATTGTGTGTGATACCGGTGAGCATTACCTTACCAAGCATCATTCGGACGAGTGGCTGAAAGAGAAGCGTTTGCTGGAGCCGCAAAAGATGACGGCCGGATTGATCAGCGGCACCAAAGCGGTGAACGCGCCGCAGTCGTTGGTATCCGTCGCCCCGCCTGACAAACTCAGCGAAGCGCTCGCGAAAATGAATGATCTGGGGCTAACTCAAATTCCGGTGCTCGAAGAAGGGCGGCCGGTAGGCTCGCTGCGGGAAAACCGGGTGCTGGCAAAGGTCGTCCGCAATCGCCATCTGCTCGATGCGGCGGTCAGCGAAGTGATGGAAGCGAGTTTTCCGACGGTCGATGTCGATACCAGCGCACATGAGGTGACGCGGCGTTTGCAAACGAGTCCGGCAGTCTTAGTCGAGGAATATGGCCGCATCATCGGCATCATCACACGTCACGACGTGCTTGACCTGAAGTTAGGTAATACCGGCTCGTTGGTTGGCTAGTTATCCGTAAACTTGATGAACCTCAGCGTTCATAAAAGCGTGCAATAAGGTTTTCCTCGAGTTGGCGCGATCCTACTTCGTGAAATCCTGCCAGATAGCCGGGGGGTATGTGCGCATCGGCACCTTCGATTGTCAAAGGCACTTCGGTCACGATCCACTTTTCGATGTAGGGAAGAAATGAGCGATAGATCTGCTCGCCTCCAATCACGTAAAGATCCGTTGGCAGGTTTTTGGCGGTAGCAAGAACCGACTCGACATCACGCGCGACGATTATAGAGTCTTGTTTTTCAATTTCAGCCTGTCGGGTTAAGACGATGTTTAGCCTATTCGGCAGTGGTTTCTTCAGTGTCAGCCAGGTTTTATAACCCATCACGCAGGCATTCCCCGTCGTCGTTTCCTTGAAAAATTTCATGTCGGCGGAATAATGCCAGGGTAGCTTTCCGCCTTTTCCTATGGCGCCGTTTTTGTCTACCGCGACAATTGCGATGATCATATGAGTAGGACAGACATGGCGGCCTGTCGCAGCGGAAAGGAGAGACAAGAATGTCCGTCCTACACGGCAACAGCCGCCGCGATCTTGCCGTGCGACTGATAACCCACGAGTTTTAAGTTCTCAGCGCGCATGTCGAGCAATCCCTGAAGCCCACGCAGCCTCGCGCCCTCGTCATTGATTACCAAACGCGGCAAAGGAAAAGGCTCGCGCGTTAACAGCTCCGCAACCTGCTCAAGATGGTTCTGATAGATGTGGTAGTCACCCAGCGTATAGACAAAGTCGCCCACTTCCAGTTCGCACACGTGTGCCAGCAGATGCATCAGCAACGCGTAGGAACTAATATTGAAAGGCACGCCAAGAAACGCATCGGCTGAACGCTGGTAGAGTTGGCAGTGCAAAACGCGATTGTCTACCTTGAATTGAAACAAAGTATGGCAGGGTGGTAAATCAACTTTATCGGCCTGGCGTGGATCCCATCCGGTTACGATCAGCCGGCGCGAATTTGGATTTTGCTCAATCTCTCTAATTAGGTTAGCTATCTGATCGACGCCATTGCGCTCGGGATAATTACCGCCAAACGAACGCCACAGATAACCGTAGATCGGTCCCAGGTCGCCGACGTCGCGATTGAAGCGGCGAGTATGTTCTTCGTCGGCCCACTCGGCCCAGATGTCAACGCCTTTCGCTTGCAGGTTGGCCTCATTCGTATCGCCGGACAGGAACCAAAACAATTCTTCGGCGATCCAGCGGAAGGGAATCTTCTTTGTCGTTACAATCGGAAATCCGTCGCGCAGGTCGAAACGCGTTTGATAACCGAAATGCGAAATGGTTCCGACGCCGGTGCGGTCACGATGTTCCCTTCCATTTGCCAGAATCGATTTGAGGAGATCGTGGTATTGTTTCATCGAATAAATTTGACAGGATTAACAGGATGAACAGGATTACGACATTGAAGTCAGCAACGGTTATCAGTCCCAGCCAATAACCGATGACTCTCCCGAGTGCCGTTAGTGCGCAGTATAACTTTGCTCTTACTGATTAGGTAAGCATGAAACAACATAACCTCTGTTTTCTTGGCTTCGGAAATGTGGGACGTGCGCTGGCGCGTCTCCTGGTTGCGAAGGCAGCCGAGCTGCGAGAGCAATATGAGATAGAGTTTCGCGTTACCGGTGTCGCCAGCCGCCGTCTCGGATGGTTGGCGTCGCCGCCAGCTGATAGTGAATCTAAAGGCTTTAACATCGCGACTCTGCTCGCAAATCCGGAGCCGGAGCGCGCCGATTTCCGTGCAAGAAACATCGACAACTGGTTACGCGAAGCGCGTCCCGATATCGTTTTTGAAACGACATCCCTGAATCCGGAGTCAGGACAGCCGGCAATTGATTACCTGCGCACGGCGCTGAACTCTGGAGCACACGCGATCACGGCAAATAAAGGCGCATTGGTTCACGGCTATCGCGAACTGGCAGCTCTCGCACGATCGCGAGGCAAGCGCTTCCTGTTTGAATCGACCGTGCTCGACAGCGCGCCGGTGTTTTCTCTTTTTCGCGAGACGCTGCCCGCCGTCAAGCTGCGCGCTTTCAGCGGTGTGTTCAGTTCTACCACCAACGTCATCATCGAGACGATGGAGGCCGGCCGATCTTTTGATGAAGGACTAAAAACAGCCGAGGATCTCGGTGTTACCGAAACCGATGCAAGTCATGACATAGAGGGTTGGGATGCGACCATGAAGGTGTGCGCGCTCGCGAACGTGCTAATGAATACTCCTTTAACGCCAGATGAAGTGAACCGGGAAGGGATTCGCGGTCTCACCCACAGGAAGGTGCAGGCTGCGCGCGCCGAAGGTAAACCGTTCAAGTTAGTGGCGCGGGCGAAAGTGACGGGCGAAGCCAAAATTGCGGCCAGTGTAAGGCCCGAACAAATTGCGAGCAGCGATCCTTTGAGTAACGTAAGAGGAACTTCGCTGGCGATCCATTTTGAGTTAGACATGATGCCGGGGTTGACCATTACGTCTCACCGCCCAAACCTGCAAAGCACCGCTTACGGTTTGCTGGCTGACTTCGTCAACGCTGTAAGGCGATAAGTCCAATATCCAATGTCCAATGTCTATTTCTTCCAGGGCTAGAGTAGTTCAGAGTACAAGCTTCAGCTTGCGTCCATAGCAGCAAAGCAATCCAATTGAAGTCTGAATTGTCGCGTCCTTCAAGACATTGGACGTTCCACATTGGACTTTGGACTCGAACTATGTTCTGGCGATCGCACGCACGCCTTCGATTAACCGATCGATTTCGTCTGCCGTTGTGTAACAAGCACAGCCTGCCCGCACGAGACCTTCCTCACCCAGCTCTAATCGTTCGACGACCGTGGCAGCATAGAAATCGCCGTGAGACAGAAACAGTCCACGTTCGGCAAGTCGGCGTGCCACCATTGTCGAGCTGACGCCATTAACCGTAAACGAAATAGTGGGCGTTCGCGGCAAGTCGGGTGACGGGCCATACAGATGGACGCCATCTATTGACGCCAGGCCACTCCATAAATGCCGGGTTAGCTTCATGCTTCGTCGGTGAAGTTCCTCATAAGCTTCTGCCAAACGGGCCCGACGTGTCGGTGCGTTTGTCAGCGAGGCGAGAAAATCGATAGCTGCGCGCGCGCCGACCATTCCCTCCTGATTTTGCGTCCCTGTTTCCACGTTCTCAGGCGCGGCGTCGGGAGCGGGAATTAGTTTCGGAAAGTCGATTGATTCAAGCAATGCGAGTTTGCCAAACAAAATCCCGATGTGTGGACCGTAGAATTTGTAAGCTGACATCGCCAAAAAGTCACAGTCCAATTGCCGAACGTCTGCCAGCATGTGGGGCACGTAATGGACGGCGTCCACGAAAACCAGCGCGCCCACTGACCGCGCCAGGCCGACGGCGCGCGCTAAGTCGTTAATGGTGCCCAGCGCATTGGAAGCGGCGCCCACAGCGACCAGTTTTGTGTTTTCAGTTATCGACCTTTCAAAGTTATCCCAATCGAGTTGACCTGTTTCTGGAATCATCTTAACGGTACGCAGTTGAATGCCCCGCTCAACTGCGAGGCGATGCCATGGTGCCAGGTTCGCGTGATGATCGAGTTCAGTAACAACGATCTCGTCCTCCTTCCCGTAGCGCGCACCCAGTGCTCTTGCCAGGTGAAACGTGAGCGTGGTCATGTTCGCACCAAAAGCAATTTCTTCTGGCGAGGCGTACAAAAATTCTGCGCATGCCAGCCGCGCTTCTTCAATCGCCGCGTCAGTCTCTTCACTGGTCGGATAGGCCCAATGCGTGTTCGCGTTGTGGTTATACAGATAGTCTGCCATCGCCTCGACCACCTGCCGCGGAACCTGCGTTCCACCCGGGCCGTCGAAATAAGCTACCGGATAATTGTTATGCGTGCGCCTGAGGGCAGGGAATTGTTCGCGGATGTCGGCAGTTGAAGCTACAGTCATGGCCTCGTTTCAATTGCTGGCTGGTTTAAAAGAAGAGACAGATTACGCAGTTTTCGCGGAAGACATCAAGCGAACGGAACAAAACCCGGCGCTACCGCGCTCGGTTCTGTACAGCGAAGCTGGCTTTGACTCATCCGGCCGGGAGAATCATTACATTGGCTGTTTCCTATTGACTGACCATCTATCGAAGATTAGTAATGTCTTAACTTCGGTTTTCTCTGCACAATCTCGGTGACCTTTACGCCTCAGCGAGAGGCAGAGTTGTCTGCCAGCGCCGTTAGTGCCAGTCAAAAGACTTCGTAATAGCGATTAAGTTTCTGGCACGCGCGACGTTTTGGCAGTTTCTATTTCTCATAAAGACTTTGCAGTCGGGAAGGTTTGGAACGCACTCATCGTGGCTCCCAGGAACAGCCCTTTGGCCACGCTGCAGCTTTAGCCGGGCTTTCCAGACGCGCAATGCCTGAGAGCTTTGCATACGACTAACCGTAACTTAACAAAACAGATGGCAACTCTAGTTCAGGACATACTTCGGATCGGTGAGAATCGCGCCGCCCGGCTCTTTCATCGTAAACAATTTCCCGACGGCTTCGACGATACGGCCCGAACGTATCCCAACAAGTGTGTTCATGAATTGTTTGAACGGCAAGTGGAGCTTAGCCCCGAAGCGATTGCCGTCGTCTCTGCTCAAAAGCAGCTTACTTATCGCGAGCTGAATGTCCGCGCCAATCAGTTGGCGCGCTTTCTGAAGCGTTTTGGGGTCGGCCCTGATTCGCTGGTGGGATTGTGCGTCGATCGTTCTCCGGAGATGATTGTGGGAATTCTGGGAATCCTCAAGGCCGGCGCCGGCTATGTTTCTATGGATCCCACCTATCCCAACGAGCGCTTGTCGTTCATGCTGCGGGACGCCGGGGTTTTTGTGCTGTTGACTCAGGCGCATTTGCTTGACCGGCTGCCGCAGCACAACGGTCCCAGGCTTTCGCTGGACTCGGATTGGGACATCATTGCCAAAGAACGCAGTGACAATCCAGGCTCACGAGCCAGCGGAATTCTTGAATATGTTGGCAGGATTGGCGGCTGAAGGACAGAGACTGCAGTCCGTCTCAAGGGTTGGTACACGCAGTCAAGAAATTTTCTATTTCTTATTCGCGAATCTAATTTGGAAGGGCCAACGGACGCGTATTGGCTGCCTCGCCCGGTACGGGGTGAGATGTTAATAGGCTGTACTTCTCGATTTGATCCGTGCGCTCCCAAGGAGCGCAATGCGTTTCCGGCTGCTCGCCACTGACTCAGGGTGGGTCTCGCTCCTGACAGAGCGAAGCTATTTAAGGTGGTCGGTGGCGATAGACATCTCGCTCCTTAGGAGCGAACACAACCCCGAACTATTGCGTCGCTTCGGCTTCCGAAGGCGCCGCCTCCGCCTCTTCCTTCTTTGCTCGCCACATGCCCGCAATCTGGTTCGCTTCGGCCAAAGTCATGTTGTCGTAAATATCAGCGTTGTTTTTTATAACGCCATCTTCGAGCTCGCATACTTCCCAGTCAGGCGCGTCCGGATCCGTACCGGCACGTCCGGGTTTTATGCGCACCTCGAATGAGATTACCGGGCTCTTCGTTTCATTTTCCATCAGTGAATTCCTTTGTCGAATTTCTATCGGCGTTGAGCAAAGCCAATCTATCATAGTCATTGACTCGAGGCTAAAACAGAACCGAGCGCGGTAGCACGTGATGTGCTAGCATCCGGTGCTAACGCGCTCGATTCCGTATTAGGGCCTGTCCAACATCTGGCAAACCGCAATCAGCCGAATTTCTTTTGACAATCATCAGCTCTCGGTTAGCATGGCGCGAGAAATCACAACCTGAACGCGATCAAATACTGAATATGTGCACTGATCGAAGAGACTTCTTGCGGCTGTCTGCCGGCGTTACGGGGGCGGCTTTGTTAGGAAAATCCGTTCCCGCCTGGGGTGGAACTAACGCTGAGCTTGAACCAGATTTCTTTCAACAACGCGAGCTCCCCGGGGCGATTCGCAAACTGCGGAAAATGACAGATGACGTAGTACTTATTACGCTCGCCGAACGCAGCGCCAGAATTGAAAAGGCTCGCCGCCTGATGCGAGAAAATAAAATCGATGCGATTTATCTCGAGCCGGGCGCCAGCATGTTTTATTACACGGGCATGCGCTGGGGCACCAGCGAGCGAATGTTTGCCGTGGTCATTCCCGCGCGTGGCGAAATCGCCTGGGTGTGCCCAAAGTTTGAAGAGGAGCGCGCCCGCGAGCTGATCGCCATGGGGAAGGACATACGCACGTGGGAAGAAGATGAGAGTCCTTACCAGCGCGTGGCCGAGATATTCCGCGACCGGGGAGTGCGCGCAGGACGCGTTGGTATCGAAGAGCGCGTAAGGTTTTTCCTTTACGATGGCATTCGCAAAGCCGCGCCCGCATTGCAGTTCGTCAGCGCCACGCCGGTAACAGCGGGCGGTCGTATGTTCAAGTCGCCTGCAGAAATCCAGTTGCTGCAAAAGGCGAACGACCTCACCGTCGTTGCTTATCGCGCAACCATCGAAAGTGCGCGCGAGGGGATAACCCAGGATGAGTTTGCCGGCAATTGCGCCTCCGCTTTTCGAGCGCTGGGAGTGCAGGGTGGCATCTTTTGCAGTTTCGGAAAATACACTGCGTTCCCGCATGGCAGCAGCACCCCGCAGAAACTTAAAGAAGGCGACGTCGTGTTGATGGATGGCGGCTGTGGTGTTGAAGGTTATCAATCCGACATCACGCGGACGTTTGTTTTTGGCAAGCCCACGCAGCGGCAGACAGACATCTGGAATCTTGAGCGCAGAGCGCAGGACGCGGGTTTTGCAGCGGCAAAGGTCGGTGCGCCCTGTGAAGCTGTCGACATTGCCGCGCGCAAGATAATCACCGACGCGGGCTTTGGACCGGACTACAAAGTACCGGGACTGCCGCATCGCACCGGCCACGGCATTGGACTCGACGGACATGAATGGACAAACTTCGTGCGTGGCAACAAGACGCCGATACAGCCGGGCATGTGTTTCAGCGATGAACCCACTATCGTCATCTATGGCGAATTTGGAATTCGCCTGGAGGATTGTTTGTATATTACCGAAGCGGGGGCAAAATTTTTCACGGCGCAGAGTCCGTCAATCGAAGAACCGTTTGGCTAAAAGTGTTTCGTTTAGAGGCGGGCACCGCCCGCCGTCTCAA
>DATGYM010000379.1:0-20647 GCA_035297925.1 Pyrinomonadaceae bacterium
ATCAGCGAGGCGCTGGAAGTCGCGGTCCAGGTTGCTTCGGCTTTGGCGGCGGCGCACGCGGCCGGCGTCGTCCATCGCGACGTCAAGCCCGAGAACGTCATGCTCCGGCGCGACGGGTATGTGAAGGTCCTGGACTTCGGGCTGGCGAAGTTGACGGAAAAGAAGTCCGCGCGTCTCGAACGCGGAGGCGAAGCGCGAAGGCTGGAGCTTAAGACATCGCCCGGGATGGTGTTGGGAACCCTTGCCTACATGTCGCCCGAGCAAGCGCGGGGTCTCCCCGTTGATGCGCGTACTGACGTCTGGAGTTTAGGTGTTGTGCTCTATGAGATGGTCGCCGGACGGCGGCCATTTGAGGGCGCGACAGCGACGGATGTGATTATCTCCATAGCAGAGCGAGAGCCAGTGCCGCTCACCCGTTACGGATCAGAAGTGCCAATCCAGTTAGAACGGATTGTGAAGAAGGCGTTGGCGAAGGAGCAGACCGAGCGGTATCAGACGGCGGAGGAGATACTAATTGATCTGAAGAGTCTGAAGCATGAGTTGGCGATTGGGGCTGAGGCGGAGCGGTACGGGCAACCAACACCGAGTAGCGCGTCGGCAGCCACAGGAAGCATCCACCGGGTCTTTACTTCCAGGGTTTTTCCCTTCCGGGTTAGGCTAACGCGCAGCCTGATCCTCGCGCTCGTGGGACTGCTAATCGTCACCGGGCTGGCTGCCGCGGTCTTCTTTCGCCAAAGGTCGACACCAGCAACGGCAATAGAGATTAAGTCGCTAGCGGTGCTGCCGCTCGAGAACATCTCCGGCGACGCTTCACAGGACTATTTCGTTGACGGGATGACTGAGTCGCTGATCACTGAGTTGGCCAAGATCGGCGCGCTACGGGTGATTTCACGGCCATCGGTAATGCAGTATAAAGGCGCGCGCAAGCCGTTGCCTCAAATCGCCCGTGAATTGAATGTCGATGCAGTACTGGCAGGTTCAGTGGTGCGCTCCGGCGAACACGTGCGGATCGCGGTCCAGTTGATCCATGCCGCGACAGACCGAAATCTATGGGCCGACAGCTACGATCGCGACCTGCGTGACGTGTTGGCGTTACAGAGAGAAGTAACGCGAGACATCGTTGACGAAATCAGGATCAAGCTTACGCCGCAGGAGCAAGTGCAATTCGGCAACGTCCGTACGGTCAACCCGGAAGCTTATGATCGCTATCTTCGCGGACGATTTTATCTCAACAGTCAAACCAAAGATGATAATGAGGCGGCCATTGTGGCTTTGGAGCGCGCCGTGGCCATAGATCCGACCTTTGCCGCGGCCTATGCGGAACTGGCCCAGGCATATTCATGGAAGTTGTTTTTATTCACACCGGGTGAGAAGCAGTGGGCAGAGAAGGCTTTTGTGGCTGCAGAGAAAGCGATCGCACTAGATCCCGACTTAGCCGTGGCCCATTTGGCCCGCGGACGCATTCTCTGGACCCCTGCCAACCGTTTCCCTCACGAGAAGGCAATTCGAGAATATCGCCGCGCAGTAAGTTTGAATCCGAGTTTGGATGAGGCGCGAAACCAGCTTGCGCTTGTCTATTGTCACATCGGTGCTTTCGACGAGGCGCTGCAGGAATCGCGCGAAGCGGTCGCGATCAACCCCAACAATAACCTGGCACAATTCCGAATCGGGCAGACTCTAAATCTTCAGGGGAAGTATGAAGAGGCGCTGTCCGTGCTGCGGGCCATCCCGCAGGCAGCCAATCCGGAGTTGGTCGGGCACCAGGTTGTTTGGGCGCTCTTCAATCTCGGCAGGAAAGAGGAGGCATCCGCCATGGTCGAGCAATTTTTGAAAGACTACCCGAAAGACAATGGCGGCCTATTTAGCGGCCTGCGCGCGGTGCTGGCAGCTTCCGCGCGGCGGGAACGCCAGGCGCAGGAAGAGATTAAGTTGGCTGTAGAAAAGGGGAAGGGATTTGGTCACTTCCATCATACGGCCTATTACATCGCTTGTGCTTATGCCCTAATGAATAAACCTGAGCAGGCAGTCAAGTGGTTGGAGGTTGCGGCTGATGACGGGTTTCCTTGCTACCCGCTGTTCGAGCGGGACGCCAATTTGAACAGCTTGCGCCAGGATGCCCGGTTCGTAACGTTCCTGGCGAAGCAGAAACAGCAGTGGGAGTATTACAAGACCATATTGTGATTGATTTGATTTCGGGTGGTGCTTAGTTTGGGATTTCAAATTCTCTGCGCCTACTCAGCGCCCCCGGCGGAGTCCTTCAAATGGGATAGAGTGCAATCCATACCGCAAGGTTTCAACGAATTATCAGTGAATCGCTTCTCCTTCACGTCGAACTCGGGTTCGACTCCTGTACCCGACGCTAATTTCAAAGACCCCTGCGACCTGGCTTTCTTCCTTATAACATTTCGGGCCTCTTCAGGGAGTTGAGGTAGCTGGCCTGTGGGATAGTCGCGGGGCGAGGCCGCCAGTTTCGCTGGCAAGGATGGGATTCTTAGGTGGTCTTCACCCGCGCGAAGGTCGATTTCAAAGGGTCGATCTCGAAATTAGAATCAACTTCAGGCTGCTGGAGTGTTCTTTCCGTTACGCGCGCCCTGCACCAGAGAGAGCGGTAATGTAACTCTACTTGAGCGAGCGTTTCCCTTTAACTTTATTTCTGACGTTGACTGAGGCATGCCGTTGACCGGTGAACCGCCCGCGTATTTCATAAAGACGAGCTTGCTTTTCTCATCACCCATGTCTGCATAAACCACGTCGTCTGGTTGCATCTGTTCGGTTGCGATCAGACTGGATAGTGGATAGACAAGAAAGCGCTCGATGGTTCGCTTGACGTGGCGCGCCCCGTACCTGAAATCGAGACCTTCTCTGAGAAGCATGTCCTTAGCCGCGTCTGAGCAATGCAAAACAAATTTCGCTCCCACCGAATTCGTTATGCGGTCCTGTACGGCCTGCAATTCCAGATCGACAATCTGTTGCAAGTGATATTGCTTCAAAGGTCGGTAGACGACCACCTTATCGATGCGGTTCATAAACTCTGGAGAAAACTTTCGCCGAGCCGCTTCCAGGGCCGTGTGATAGATTTTCTGTTCTACTTGAGTTTCGCCTGTATTCAGCGAAAAATGAGCAGGAGCAAAACCGATCCCGCCTGAAATCAGTTCTGATATTTCACGCGCGCCGAGGTTGGAGGTCATCACGATCACCGTTCGCGAGAAATCCACGTGTTGGTTGTCGCCCAGCGTTAGTGTCGCCTTATCGAGAATGCCCAGCAGGAGTTGCCACAATGCATCCGAAGCTTTCTCGATTTCGTCAAAGAGCACGAAAGAAAGCTTGGTTTCTTCAGTGTGATAGCCGTCCAGATTTTCCTGCGATAGCCGGGCATGAGTTTCCCGGTGGCCCAGATATCCTGGAGGAGACCCGACCAGCTTTGCGATTTCGTGGCTGTGCTGGAACTCTGCGCAATCAATCTTGAGGACAGCATCTCGCGCACCCAATAATATTTCGGCCGCTGCTTCAACCGTATGTGTCTTTCCTGAGCCTGTTGGTCCCAGGAACAGCATGGTCCCGAGAGGACGACCTGGCTGATTCATACCCGCCAGGAAGATCTGGTAAAAGCTGCTCATCGAGCGAACGGCTCGCTCCTGGCCTATGATGAGTTCCGATAATCTCTCTTCAAACTCTTCAACCCGGAGGCTCTTTCGCTCTGGATCGAGCAAAATTGGATGGGCGGGATTGAACTGGCCCTGCAATGCATCAGGCGGGCTTTCAATTGTAGCAATCATGATCAGCTCCTATTCAAAAACGTTCTCGGTTACTTTTTGGAGCGAGTTATTCCGGTTCTATGAACCGCTGCTCTTCTTGTCTCGTATCCTTGCGCTAAACGCCCTCCCCAGTCAGGGCTAAGTAGACGTGATCTCTTTCGCCCCGACCGGAGTGTGTCCTGATTAACAATCAAAACGAGGTGGCGACAATGTCGACCGTCTCGACCTTTTCCATTTTCCCAGACATATTGCTCTGCTGAGTTTGTGCTAATTGGTGGCGCCGGATGGTTCGCTCACTGCGTGACTCCGGCACCTCCGTTCCCTCTTGTTCCCCGCCCCTCCAGATCTGTGCAAGGAAGTACTGATCGCCGTACCTGTGGAAGATCAGACTAGTCTTGGTCTTAGAGGTAAGAAGCTGGGCGCTGATCATTGACTGAAGCGCGCTTCTATGGCCATCAGCGGTGCTCACCTCTATCAAGTTGCCGCCGGAGAATCCCGATACACTCCTGAAGGTATAGTCGCCTGCCGGAAGCTTCTTCTCGCCAACGTTGAAGTCAAACGGGACTCTGGCCCTCACTGGGTTACTAAGTTGGGCGTTCGCAGATGTGACCGCCGCGCATAGAGTGAACATCGAAACCAGGCTCAGCATTGTGAGCCTTTTGAAAACTTTCCCTTCCATATAATCTCCCTATCTGTTTTCGGCAAGCGGCAGCCAATCGACTGCCCCAAACTGCGCCCACCTACGTTTAATCCGTTCGAGAGCAAAGTTGGTTCTCCCCTTGCAATGTTCCAGGCGGCATCAATCAACGAGTTGTCTCAAACCCAAACTCTTATCGCCTTTCTGCTACTCATTACCGCGAGCGCGCACAAAAAATTCCTGGGGGTAATTACTACTGGACGGCGAGAACAAGTTCAGTGAGCAGGTCTTGTCTCAAATGAATGTATTGGGCTGAGTGTTGTGGGTGCCTTTTTTTATTTCCGCGGCTAATCCATTCTCATCGGGAATTTTTTTACCGATCCAACGGTATTGCACCACGGCAATGATTGACTGGTGTCGCGGGGCAGACTGAACCCTTTTCAAACTGGCGGGCCTCCGTAAAGACAGAAGAGTTTGACGAGACGTCTGATAGCTCTCCCTCCGGTGATTCGCAATTCAATTCCACTGCCGAACTTAACTTAATTAAGGAGAACACTATTGTGTCAAGAATCAACTTCACGCTAATTGCGGCAGTTGCAATGGTGCTGGCTCTTTGCTCCAGCATGTTTGGACAAACCAGCAAAGGATTTGTTGTGGGAAACGTCGTTGATGCCGATGAGGCCGTCATTGTGGGCGCCAACGTCAAAATTACAAATGTCAGCACGGGTATCAGCCGCGATACGGTTTCCACACCAGACGGAAGCTTTCGGCTTGATGCGGTTGATCCTGGTCAATACAAACTAGAGGTCAGCCAGAGCGGGTTCAAGACTGTGATACGCGAGAACCTTATTGTTACCGCGTCGCAAACTACGACGGCCCGCGTTCAGCTTGAGGTGGGAACTCAGTCGGTAGTAGTGGATGTTACCTCTAACTCTGATGTAATTCTACAAACCCAGGACGGAACTCGCGTCAACACGCTTAGCAAACGTGAAATCACGGACCTGCCCACACCCGGATTGAACCCAACGAGCCTGGTGTTTACTTTGCCGGGCGTTGTTGATCCCGGCCCGTTAGCCGGTGGGTTTGTCCAGGGCAATGAGTTTTCAGTAAACGGCTTGCGCCCGCGCGGAAACAATCAGTTGATTGACGGCCTTGATAACAATGACAACTCCATTACCGGCCAGTTCTATATCCCCATTTTGCGCGATGGTTACGACGAGGTCACAGTGCTCCAGTCGGACTACTCTGCGGAATTTGGTCGGGCCGGCGGCGCCGTGGTAAACGTAATTACTCGCGGGGGCTCCAACAAGTTTCACGGCTCGGGTTACGATGTGCTCAACAACAGCGCGCTTAATTCTTTGACCGCCAGTGAGAGAGCGAATGGCACAAAAAAACCGGTGGTGGTTGAGAACGTTTTTGGGGGTTCTTTTGGTGGGCCAATCAAGCAGAACAAACTGTTTTTTTTCGGAACCTTTCAGTCCGATCGATTCCGTTCAGGTACTGACGCAACAGCGAGAGTACCTACGGTCACCGGCTTCAACACGCTTCGTTCTCTCTTCCCGATAGGCGCTAATCCAAGCCTGGATCGATACCTGGGCATCGTCGGAAACCTTCGCGGTGAACGTTTTCTCACGAGCGTGCCGTTAGGAAACGGCCGTCCGGATGTCGAGTTTGGCGAGACGACCATCAGCGACAGGCAACCGGTTAACGATTATCAGGCGCTGGCGCGCGTTGATTGGACCCCTACTCAGAAGGACAGTCTCGTGTTTCGTTACCTTCTCGACAAACAGAGTTTCAACAACCAATTCCCTACGGCGGCCTCGGGCGGATCGCCATTCCCGGGATTCGAGATCGACGTGCCGAGCCTGGTGCAAAACTTCTACTTCAATTACACCCGCAACCTCTCGACCTCCACCACGAACGAGTTTCGCTTCGGTTACGGGCGATTTGATCTCAACTTTGCATCGCGCGATCCACAGGTGGGATTAAGCGGGCCCGTTTTCGCTTTTACTGGCGCCGGCCTGGGTGAAGGGATCACTTCAGTCGGTCTGCCTAGCGGCTTTCCGCAAGGGCGCCTTTTCAACAACTATCAGTTCCAGGATACTTTGTCGTACACAATCAATAACCATGAACTGCGATTTGGCGCCGATGTGAATGTCCAACGAGCAAGACAGTCGATTCCTTTCAACTCCCGCGGCATTCTGACCTTTGCCGGTGGCGGGGGTTTCAACGCGCTCGGAAACTTCGTCGATCAGTTCTCTGGCAGGGGAGGCGCAGGAGCAACCATTCAGTTTGGCAGCCCGGTCATCTTCCCCAATGCCTTCTACCAGAACTACTTCGTTAATGACACGTGGAAGGTAAAAAGCAATCTGACGCTGAACCTCGGACTGCGGTATGAGAACTACGGAACTCCGTTCAACTCAATTCCCTTTCCTGCTTTTGGCGGCTTCGATCAGCCGGTTGATACGGTTGTCCGCCAGCAGCGCGACAACAATAACTTTGCGCCGCGTGTCAGCTTTGCTTACCAGCCGCGGTTTTTGCCCAGAATCTTTGGTGGGGACAAGACCGTCTTTCGTGGTGGCTTGGCGGTCAACTACGACGTCTTCTTCAATAACATTCTAAGCAACACCGCCGCCACGGTGCCGAATTCATTTGGGGCTACAAACTTTGGAGCTTCATTGCCCGCGGATACAAACCCGCGCGGCATTGCAAACTTCGGGGGTGCTTCGCTGCCCACCACCGGCACCCCTAGTCCATTTGCCAGCGTTAGCACGATTCCGAGCAATCTGGTGAATCCCCAAAGCTATGTTTACAACTTTGGCGTCCAGCGTGAACTGCCCTTTAATCTGATTGCAGACGTTGCGTATGTTGGCTCGCGCGGTACCCATCTGTTCATAAACGAGCAGTTGAATCCCGGCATCAATGGTTTCAACACCCTCATCAGAGCGTTCCCGAATCGAGGTTCAGTTACCGCGCGAACGAATGGCGGCGATTCGAGTTACAACTCCCTGCAAGCCCGCCTGGATCGGGGCTTCAAAAATGGTTTGCTACTGCGCTTCGCTTACACCTTCTCGAAGGCGATCGACGACGTCGACAGCGAAGTTTTTGTTACGACAGGCGGCAGCAGCGTCGGGTCGGATCCTTTTAACCGCAGATCAGATCGCAGTCTGGCAGCGTTTGACGTGCCAAATCGCTTTGTTGCCACGTTCATCTACGATGTTCCAAGTTTGGTTAAATCCGGATTCGGCCGCGCATTACTCGGTGGTTACTCGATCGCGGGAACTTATCGACTTCAGTCGGGCAACGTGCAGACGCCATTTGTGGGTGGAATCGATCTGAACGGCGATGGCAGTGCCTTTAACGACCGCCCCATCATCAGCAATCCAAATGCGCCGGCAAACTCGGTTGGCTTCTCCAATTTCATTTCAGAGAACTTTGTCTCGGGCGCGACCTCGCCAACTGGCTTCTCCGACGTCAATGGTAATCCGGTCAATCGGGGTGACGTTCGGTTCCTGGTCAGTGAGTCAATTCGGAGTAATGTTGCCGGTCGTAATACCCTGCGCGGTCCGAAACAGAACCGTTTGGATCTGAGTCTGACCAGGGCGATCAGTCTGCCCTTTCAGCGCCTGGAAAACAATCGGTTCGAAATTCGCGCTGATTACTTCAATGTTTTGAATACACCGCAGTTTGGGCCAGGAAGCGGCGATGTGACAGACCCGACTTTCGACGACTTTCGATTCGGTACTGGTAATCTCAGCATTGGCAACGTGACCGGGGGGAGGATCGGTCAGATCCAACTTCGCTACGTCTTTTAGATTGGCACAGGTACGAGGTGCGCGGTGCGGTGTTCGAACCGTCACTTCAATCCTGCGTCCTCCTCGGGAAGAATCCAATGGCTTAATGTTGGGTGCAAACTAACTAAGGCAGGGAATATCCTGGTGGCTCGGGGAGTATAGATAGTGGAACGTCACAGGATTAAAGCGAGGCTGGCGAGCGAGGGGGCTAAACCGGCCTGCGGAAGTAGGCGCGCCTGTAAGGTCTTTAGACATTCTTCCTGACGGGTGCGCTTACTTCCCAAACGTCGAGCTAATTTGCAAGTGTTCGGCCAACACGCTAGGCCTTTAACTAACCCGCCGAAGATTCGTTACCGCAAAGCAGTGTCCAGGAAAAGAGGTACGACATGAAAACAATGATGCGCAAAGCGTCCGTCGTCTTATCAGCAACTTCCGGTCTTTTTTTGCTTGTGCTTGCGGTCCACTCGCCTGGTTCTCCCCTATCACGTGGGTCACAGAAAAACCGGGACGCCAACTCTCTTTTTGCGAAGAACTGTGCGACCTGTCATGGGAAAGATGGCAGGGCAAAAACGTTCAAGGCAAAATTCAATCACGCGCGGGATCTCACCGATCCTGCGTGGCAGGTCAGCGTGACTGACGAGCGCCTGTTCAATTCGATTACTAATGGTCGCGGACATATGCCGGCCTGGGGCAAGAAGCTTTCTGAAGCGGAAATCAACTCGCTGGTAGCCTACGTTCGCCAACTCAGGAAGTAAGTTGCAATATCTCGTTAGCCCTTTCTGGGCAGCCGAGCATCATTGCATCTCGCCGGTTTGGAGTGGGCACTCTGGGTGGCGTGGTAATTGGAAATTCTCTGTGCAACGACCGTGTTCTCCGTGTTCTCCGTGTCTCTGTGGTGAGTATTTGCTTAGCTTTTTTACCACAAAGTCACAGAGCCCACGGAGGTTGCCAGAGGAACCGAAACTAGGACTGTACCCCATTCTGTGCCTTGACTTCGTGACTTACGTGAAACAAGATCCGTTAGCACTTGGAGATTAAATCGAACTGGTTGGTTCCCTGCGGGGTTCGCAGACAAATATTTAGGTCGCACCATTCGAGCCCTGAAACGCGCTTCCTTGTTTCATTTATCTCTAAGTCATTCCTCGCACTTCTATTATGGGCTTTTTAGCTTGCTGCCCGCTTTAGCTGACGAGTCTGCCTTCTGTCGAGCAGCCGTGGAAGGAAATCGTATGCTGCCTGCTGGGCCAACCAGGAGACAACGCCAAAGTCAGGTCCCCTCCGAACAAATTACAGAACGCAATGGAACGGCGGAGGCCCTGCGGAAGAGCGAGGAACGGTGGCGATCTGTCTTTGAGAATTCGGCTATCGGCGTTGCGCTCACCGATCTGAATGGCCGGTTCCTGGCCACGAACCCCACTTACCAGAAAATGTTGGACTACACGGCGGAGGAATTCCAAAGTCTTTCCTTTCTCGAAATTACTCACGAGGATTTCCGCGAGGCTAACAGGGCGCTGGTTGCGGAACTGCTGGAAGGCAAACGAGAGCAGTTTCAAATCGAGAAGCAGTATCGACGCAAGGATGGCACTCTTGTCTGGGTAAGAAATAATGTCTCTCTGGTTCCGGGCACCCAGAGCATGCCGCGATTTATCATGGCGCTCTCGGAGGACATCACTGAAAGAAAACTGGCAAAAGAAGCTGTGCAAAAAAGCGAGGAACGAGTCCGCCTCATTCTCGACTCCACCGCCGAAGGAATCTTTGGTTGCGATCCTCACGGCACTTGTCTTTTCTGTAATCCAGCAGCAGCCAGGCTGCTCGGTTACGACGAACCAGATGAACTGCTCGGCAGGAACATGCATGCAGTTGAACACCATACTCGGAAAGACGGGAGTCCGTTTCCGATCGAGGAGTGCCCCATTTATGTGGGTTTTCACAATAACCTTGGCGTTCATATTGATGATGACATTTTCTGGCGAAAGGATGGCACCAGTTTCCCGGTAGAGTACTGGTCCCATACCATGATTCGGGATGGCAAAACCGTCGGTGCCGTCATAACTTTCTTCGACATCACTGAGCGAAAAAAGGCGGAAGAGCAGCTGCGCAAGAGCGAGCAACGGAAACACAGCCTGCTCGAGATCAACAATGCCATTATCAACAACCTCACTCAGGAAGCGCTCTTCGCTTCGGCCTATAAAGCCATT
This sequence comes from Pyrinomonadaceae bacterium, assembly GCA_035297925.1. Lineage (GTDB taxonomy): Bacteria > Acidobacteriota > Blastocatellia > Pyrinomonadales > Pyrinomonadaceae > PSRF01. The sequence goes on from DATGYM010000379.1 coordinate 10,385, forward strand.
CGTACCGTGGTCCCCTTCGACCGGGCTGCCTTCCTTCTTTACCAGCCCGAGACGAAGACCCTCAAGCTTCTCTCTATGGACAGCGACACTGAGTCTGACTTCTTCCGTCTGGGAAAGGAATATGATCTCCAAGAAACCCTCATTTCGGCCTGGGTGCTTGAGCATCAACAGGCGGTAGTGCGTGGCGATCTCGAAAAGGAACAACAGTCCGCCGGCGACCACCGTCTTGTCGGTGAAGGTATCCAGTCCTATTGCGTTGTACCCCTCGTGGTGATGGGCAAAAGCATCGGCACGTTTACAGTTTGGAGTGAGGCAAAGAACCGATACTCTGAGGCTGATGCCGAGTTGCTGCAGGAGGTTGCGAATCAGGTCGCATTAGCGATCGCCAACATGAAATCCTACGAAGAGATCGCGGCGTTGAAGGGAAGGCTGGAAAAGGAGAACGTCTACCTTCGGGAAGAAATTCGTACCGAGCACAACTTCGAGGAGATCGTGGGCAACAGTCCGCCGCTTCTCGAGTTGTTGCGACGAGTGGACCAGGTCGCTCCTACAGACTCGAGCGTGCTTATCTTTGGTGAAACCGGGACTGGGAAGGAGCTGATTGCGCGCGCCATTCACAACCGCAGCGCGCGCAGGAATCGTCCACTGGTAAAGGTCAACTGTAGTGCCATCTCTGCAGGTTTGGTAGAGAGCGAACTGTTCGGGCATGCGAAGGGTGCTTTCACCGGCGCCTTTGAGCGGCGCATCGGCCGCTTCGAACTTGCCGATGGCGGGACACTCTTTCTTGACGAAGTGGGCGAGCTGCCATTGGAGACTCAGGTTAAGTTGCTGCGTGTTCTGCAGGAACGAGAGTTCGAGCCAGTTGGCAGCAATCGTTCCGTGCGCGTTGACGTGCGGATCATCGCCGCAACAAACCGAAATCTTCAGGAGTCTATCAGTGCCGGCAGTTTCCGCTCGGACCTCTATTACAGATTGAACGTCTTCCCGCTTGAAGTGCCCTCGCTGCGCGAGCGTTGTTCCGATATCCCTCAGCTCGCCATGTTTTTCCTTTCTCGATATTGCCGGAATCTCGGCAAAAGGATGGAGGGCATCTCGGCGGCAGCCACGGAAAAGCTCAAGAGCTACAACTGGCCCGGCAACGTACGGGAGTTGCAAAACGTAATCGAGCGGGCCTTGATTCTTTCTCATGGCCCCATTCTCGAGTTAGACACCGATCTGAGCAGCGTTTCGGCAGCCAACGCCCCTCGCGAAAAAGCAGAGGAAGTCGCTGAAGTGGCGGGCACCAGTGGGCCATCTTCTACCCATAAGACCCTGGAAGAAGTTGAGCGGGCTTACATCTCCGCCGTGCTGCAGCAGGCGGGTGGGGTAATAGAGGGCGTAAACGGCGCCGCGAAAACTCTTGGTATGCACCCGAATACGCTGCGACACAGGATGGAAAAGTTGGGGATCAAGCGTTCCACCCACCGTATATCGTAGCTCCTACCACAGGCCAATCTCCTTAACTACTAAATATCGTGGCACTCCCCGACGAATCGTTCTCGGAGGTTGCTGTGTGTCGTAACACAATCTGGACCACAACTCCTCACCTCTCCGATAGTTAAAGGAAAACCTGCAAGGAAGATTTCAAGGCCGGGTTGCGCGGTACGCAATCTGCACTCTGGTCCACTCGCGATGCAATTCAAACAGGAGACAGGCGACACAACTTGATCTGAAAGCCAAATGACCCCTTATCGCTTTGGGTCTGATGAATGTCACGTCTTTTCAACAGTCAACCAGCTATCTAGAGAGGATTTGCAACTATGAAGAAGTATTTATTTTTAACGTTCGCCGCCGCCTTTAGCTTGTTATCGTTTACGATCACAATTCGTCCGACCCACGCTCAGGACAACACAACCCAGGATTTTGTTCCACCGACTGTGTTCCAGGCTGCCGGGCCAAACGGTGCCTCGATTCAAAGTACGGTCGATGCGTTCCGAGCTGCGCTGGGAAACCCGGATAACAAAAATGGGGGGCCTCTACAGACCGGTCACCGCGAGATCAATTGGGATGGAGGTGGTGTTGACACTACTACAGCTCCAGTAACTCCATTCAACACATTTCTGAACACGCGGGGCAGCCAGTACACCACACCTGGGGCGGGACTTTCGCAAGCACCCCCATCTGGCGGACCGCAGGGCGGCCTCGCAGTCCTCTTCAACAATGCGACCTACGGGACAATCTTCAAGGCCTTCAGTCCATTGCGTCTGTTCACGCCGGTAGGGAGCAATATCACCGACGCCTTGTTCTTTCTGCCCGGCTCAAATGGAAGTACTCCAGCAACAGTTAGTGGCTTCGGCGCAGTCTTTACTGATGTCGACCAGCCGGATGGAAGTGGCCCCGGCGAAAAGAACGGCAACCGCGGAGCCAGCACCCTGATGGAGTTTTTCGGCGCCAACGGCGAGCTGTTGTACAGCAGTTTTGTACCGGCTGCACCGGGCGATGGCAATCAGTCATTCCTGGGCGTCATATTTAACGACGCGCGGATTGCCCACGTGCGGATCACGGCAGGGAGCGTCGCCCCGGGTCCGGACGATGACAGCAAGAACGACATCGTCATGATGGATGACTTTATTTATGGCGAGCCCAGAGCGCTTCCCTAGTTCTGCGCCCGAGGTGAGTCAGCAGCCAATTGTTACAACGGCGCGCTGACCTTCGCTTCAGCGAACGTGAGGGGTAAAGCCAGTGTGCACACGCAACGAGTCGTTATGCTCGCGGGTCTTGCTCCTCACGCTCCAACTCAGCCGGACAACGATAATCGACCGGCGAGCAAACCATACGAAAACTCAAAACGATCAGGGGGTTATTGTGACGAAGAATCCGCAATGCGAAATTTTTCCCGGAGAAAGGTTTGATCGATGCTGAAAATCACAAGACTTGCGTCGTCGAACCACAAGGTGACTTTGCAACTGGATGGACGGGTAACCGGACCCTGGGTGGAGTTACTGAGCCAGTCTGCTGAATCTGTTTTGAAAGAAGGCGCAGGTCTCGTTCTTGATCTGGAGAACATCTGCTTCATCGACTGTGACGGACTTAAGCTGATCAAGGCTCTGGTGAACCGCGGGGTTAAACAGGTAAACGCAACGTGCTTCGTGCTCGAACAGATCAGGAAGTGCTCAGAGGACGAAGGCGATTGAGTCGAAGGAGTACAAGCCTCATGCGACGCAGGCTACTGATAAAGCGAAGGCTTCAGCGCGGACGACGGAGAGCGCGGCGAACAAGTGCGTAGGAGAGTTATGGAAAAGCTCCGACAAAATTTTGAAGAAGCTGTGTTGCCGCATCTGAGAGCGGCATACAATCTGGCGCGCTGGCTCACTCGGAACGAAGCTGATACCGAAGACGTGGTCCAGGAAGCTTACCTGCGCGCCTATAAGCACTTTGAAAGCTTTCATGGTGGCGATGGCCGGCCTTGGTTGCTCGCGATCGTTCGCAACACCTGCTACACCTGGATGCAGCGTAATCGTTCGCCCGAATTGATGATCCCGTTGGATGACGATCTGCATAAGATTGAGAGCAAAGACTTGAATCCGGAAGCCATCTTACTGCAAAGGGCAGATAGCCAGATGGTCAGACAAGCGCTGGAAGAGCTGCCGGTTGAGTTTCGCGAGTTACTGGTGCTCCGAGAATTTGAGGGTCTATCCTACAAACAAATTGCGCAGGTGGCCGATATTCCTATGGGGACTGTGATGTCCCGCCTGGCACGCGCCCGTAAACGGCTCCAACTCATCCTGACCAATCACGGGAACAAGGCGATCGCAAACCAATTGGCGGCTGTGGGTTTCTAATTCCTCACTGCCCTGCCTGCACCAGGCGCGCAAACTCTTGCAACTCGACACTATTCAGATCAGATATTGCCCAATAGTTCATGCCCGAGTTGGTCCAGTGAATCAGGTTATATCCCTGACGCTGGCTCGCGACTTCGCGGCTCGAGCCGGCTTGTCCAGCCGGCCAGATATATAGATTGATGTAATGCAGGCGGCGCTGGTAAATGAGGGTAGCTACGGTTCTGTTATTCAGGTATTCCAGTCGACCCCCGTAGAGTCGAAAATCCTGACTGGCAAAGTCTTTAACTGGAGGAGCGAAATCCACCTTGCCGTCGAACCAGGGCTTAACTGTATGCTGATCGGAGGACAGCACATCAGTGAGGTGACCGGGCATCTGTAATGAGCGCACGTGATCTGAGACGACCTCCTGGGCCAGAAGCTCATCGGTAGAAGGGCGCATAGACGTAGGCGCAAGTTTCCACACGAGCGCCCCAATCAAAAGCATGAAAGCCAGTGAAGCGCCTGCCGTAAGCCAGCGCCAGTTGAATGCTCGCCGGGACACTTCGGGTCTGGTCTCCTTACGCAGCGACGACTGAATGCGCTTTTTCAGGTGCTCTGGAGCGGTGTAGTAGAGCGACTCATGCTGCAACGATGAACGCAAGGTTGTTTGGCTGCGATAGGTGCGCGCGCAGATTTCGCATTCATGCATGTGCTGCTCAACCTCCAGACTTCGGACCAGATCCAGCTCGCCATCCAGATAACCGTGAATCAACTCCTGTGCTTTTTGACAGCTCAACCTAAGACCTCCTCGTCATCTGATTTGTAAGCGCCAGCTGCAAGCGCTTGCGGCCTCGCGCCAGACGAGACATGACTGTACCCAGCGGCAAATCCGTAATGTGAGCTATGTCTCGGTATGACATTTCTTCCAATTCGCGCAACACCAGCACTTCGCGGAATTCCAGCGGCAATTCCTCCATGGCCTGTCTAACCATCAGCTGGTCAGCTCGTTGCACTAAGAGGGCTTCCGGATCCAGGTCTTTGCTCTCGATCTCTTGCAGCTCATCATCGACTGGAACCGTCAATTGCGACGAACGGTTATGCTGCAGCCACGTCCAGCAGGTATTGCGCACAATCGCCAGTAGCCAGGAGCGCCCGTCCTCGCCATGGAAACCGCCGAAGAACTTGAATGCCCGCAGGCAGGCCTCCTGCACCACATCCTCAGCGTCCGTGCCACTGCGCGTTAGCCAGTGTGCCAGGTTATAAGCAGCGTCAAGGTGCGGTAAGACTGCTTCTTCAAAATTGGCAAGTTTGTTTTGCTTTTGCAATGGCCGTTCCTGCTCGTCTCACTAAGCCATCAATCGGTAAGACCATTCTCTCGTCACTTTTATTCCCGCTTTAACCGATCTTTTCAGGGAATATTGATCGCGGAAAGCCGGTAATAGCGGGTGAACAGCGCTCGGAGTCGCTAATTGGGAATGAAAAGAGCATTTCCGAAATCACTTTGCGCCGCTGAAGGTGCAGTGCGGGCGAGAGGGATTATGTTAATAGACGATGCGGTCCAGAAAGAACGATTCATACGACGTGATTTACCGTCTTTCGAGCAACTCTTCAAGCTTCATAATAGAAGAGTCTATGCCTTGTGCTTGCGTATGACCGGAAACACGGCGGACGCGGAAGACTTAGCGCAGGAAGTCTTCGTCCAGGTATTTCGCAAGCTGGATACCTTTCGTGGTGACAGCGCCTTCACGACGTGGCTGCACCGCCTGACGGTCAACTTTGTGCTGATGCATTTTCGCAAAAATCGCGGCCGCAAAGAGCAACTAACCGAAGACGGCGAACTGCCGGAGCATGTAATCAAATCTCGAAACGTGCTAACAAGCTTCCCGATACTTGATCGGCTCGCGCTGGACGAAGCGATTGTCAAACTTGCCCCTGGATATCGCGCCGTCTTTGTCCTTCATGATGTCGAAGGTTTGCAACACGACGAAATCGCAAACATTCTGGGGTGCTCGGCTGGAACATCCAAGTCGCAACTGCACAAAGCTCGGATGAAGCTGCGTCATTTTATCAGGCAATCGAAACATTCCGGTAAGGCCCCGATGACGTCTTCCGGGGTTAAGTTAAGAACGGAGCGAGTCTCTCCATCACGACCTAAGCTGCAACGGCGTCATTGCTGGGAATGTCAGTGACAGACTTTCAAATCCCGGGGAAGCAGATCTTAAGAAAATAAAAATCAACTGCGGGATAACCACTCAAGGATCACAATCTTCTTCACAGCTTCTGCTCCTGGTACGCCTTCTGGACTCTTGAGGCAAAGCCGTAGTACCGCGTCCGCGCTTAAACCCTCCCGAAAATTTAGACAACGACTATTAATGCGAGGTCGCGGCCCGCAATCAGAGTGACAGGAATATTTCTCGCGCCGGTTCGGTATTAGTAGACGGTAGGCATTTTGGAGATTCAGAAACCAAGGAGGACGGGAATGAGCGAAATGGACAGGCGTGGTTTCATAAAACTTGCCGGCTTAGGCGGCGGGATCGTATTTGCTTCAAGTCTTGGTCTTAACACCCTGGGCTCAGTCCTGGAATATGCAAACGGCCATGCAGGCAAAAAGGTTGAAAAGGATTTCTTCTTTGTCCAACTCTCGGATACGCACTGGGGTTTCTCGGGACCGAAGGTGAATCCTGATGCTGGAGGCACGCTCAAGAAAGCGGTTCAGGTTGTCAATGCCCTTGAAGAGCAGCCGGATTTCATAGTGTTCACAGGAGACCTTACGCACACGACCGATGACGTGCAGATCCGCAAAGATAGAATGGCGCAGTTCAAAGACATCGTCGCACAACTAAAGGTTCCTACCGTCCATTTTATGGCCGGCGAGCACGACGCTTCCCTCGATCGTGGTGATGCCTATCAGCAGTTTTTCGGCAAACTCAATTACACCTTCGATCACAAGGGCGTGCATTTCATAGTGCTCGATAACGTCTCCGATCCGGGGGCCATCGTAGGCGAATCACAACTTAACTGGCTCAAAGCAGACTTGCAGCAACAGAAAACAGATGCGCGCATCGTAGTGCTGACACACCGGCCGCTGTTCGATCTCTATCCAGACTGGGACTGGGCCACCAGGGACGGCGCCGCCGTAATCGAGACGTTGATGCCGCACAAGAATGTAACCGTCTTCTACGGTCACATTCATCAGGAGCACCACCAGATGACGGGCCACATAGCGCACCACTCAGCAAAGTCACTGATGTTTCCTTTACCGGCGCCCGGCTCCGTGCCCAAGAAAGCGCCAATACCATGGGACGCGAGCGCACCCTATAAAGGGCTTGGCCTGAGAAATATCGAAGCTGAGGTAAGGCAGGCCAGATACGGCATAACGGAACTTAATCTTAACGGAGGATAAATTCATGTATCGGAAGAAACCAGCCTTTGTCGCAGGCCTTCTATTCATAAGCACAATCATATCGGGCTTAGCTGTTTACGTGCATGCAAAGGCGCTCCCGGCAGCAAGAGAGATTCACATAACAGCAAAGAAATTTGACTTTACGCCTGACACGATCACCTTGAAGAAAGGCGAACCAGTTGTGTTGGTGCTTTCTTCCCAGGACCGCAAGCACGGATTCAACTTGCGAGCGTTTGGAATCCGCGCCGACGTCAACGCCGGAGGGACTGCCCGTATTGCCTTCAATCCCAACAAGACAGGCAAGTTCAATTTCTCATGCGACATATTCTGCGGCGAAGGTCATGAGGACATGACGGGAACGATAGTAGTTACTGAATGACGTTCTTAAGGACTCAGCGTCCACTAAAAGTGCAAAGACTCCGGGGTCAGTCTTTACACGGTAGGCGGGGCGATCCCCGTCAGGGCAGGCGGTGGACGCTGTCGGTTCGACGCGTGGGTTGGAGATCTAAGGGGGCAAATCTCTCCAGCTCGCGCGTCGAATCACACACAACGTTTGCCTGGGCCAATTAGCATTTCAACAGACGTTGGCAGCGTGCTGGTTGCGAGCAGAGGCAAGCAAGTTGAGCAGAAAAGACATGAGAAACATTCTATCAGGTGCAGTTCTGATGTTGGTGATATTGCTGCTATCAGCTCTCGCGGTAATGCGGCTCGGGTTAATGCCGGCAAATGCGGACGGGAACCACTCAAGTCTTGAAGCGAAGATCATGCCCGTGGTTCTTCACGCTTCGATCGCCCGGCATGCTTCTGGAGACACCAATCCTATTTCAGTCAATGAAGAAAATCTGAAAGCGGCGGTGGGTACCTACAAAGAATTTTGCGCGCGATGCCACAGCACGCCCGGAGGTGATCCAAGCGTGTACGGTCAATCGTTTTATCCCCAGGCGCCGCAGCTCCTGGAAGGAAGGCCCAACTACACTGACGCGCAACTCTTCTGGCTCATAAAGCATGGCATAAGGAATACCGGGATGCCCGCCTGGGGAGCCATGCTCTCCGACGATGAGATCTGGCAGCTCGTGAGTCTGCTTGCGAACTCGCACGATCTCCCTCCGTCAGTTGAATCCGAATGGCAGGCACCTAAGAAGAGGGCTACGCCATAGCTGGTGCGAAACTGGCCAACGATAGCCTACTAAGCGTCAATTGTGCGTTCCCGTGAGTCCCTTCATCTGCGGTAAAGTGCTAATCCCTGCCGCTAAGTTTCATTGAATTACTGTAGTTTACTTCCCTTCCACGGCGACGCGGGTTCGACTCCGGTACGACACGCCAATCAAAATCAAAAGCCTGGGTTTTGTCGACTCGTGGATTCGCACATGTCTAAACAAGCTGGAATCCCGCTATGTGTGTTAGGGCACAGACAAAGATCTCGCTCTGCGAGCATGTTAACAAGACTTGTTCAGATTGCACTTTGAGTCTGCGGGGCGATTCCTTGGGAGGCTCGAGCGACTATCACGGCCCAACCTTGTAGCAGAGGCACGCCCGACTCGTATCTGAGGGCTTGGACGACAGCGTGTCTGACGCATTCCTGGGACATTTCGAGTCATGAATGGGCGTGTCAGCCGAGAAGATCGCGGAGGTCATGCCGATCGGAGCGGCGATCCGGAATGGAGAAAACTGGGAACGTCGCTGTCCGCGTTCTATCGTTTGGACCTCCCGCAGAAGTTGCCGATGTCATCGGCGTGATGGGGAGCAAAGATAACGGCCAGGAATGGCCGTACTACCTATTCAAGGAGAATCACATGACTGAAAAGAAAGTCATCGCAGTGGTGGGCGCGACAGGCGCACAGGGAGGCGGCCTGGCTCGCGCCATTCTCGCCGACCCGAACGGCGGCTTCGCCTGCCGGGCCATCACCCGTGATCCGAACAAGGACACGGCCAAAGACCTTGCCGGGAAGGGCGCAGAAGTCGTAAAGGCCGATCTCGACGACCTGAACACCCTCAAGAAGGCGTTTGCGGGAGCGTACGGCGCATATTGTGTTACCAACTTCTGGGAGCACTTCTCCGGAGAGAAGGAAAAGGCCCAGGCCAGGAACATGGCCGAGGCGGCAAGCACGGCTGGATTGAAGCACGTTATCTGGTCGACGCTCGAAGACACACGGAAGCTGATGGCTGCAAACGATACCCGAATGCCGATCCTTCAGGAGAAGTACCGCGTCCCGCACTTCGACGCGAAGGCTGAAGCGAACGCCTATTTTACAGGGCTCCCCGTCACGTACCTCTTGACGTCGTTCTACTGGGACAACCTGTACTCATTCGGCCTGGGTCCCAAGAGGGGGGACGACGGTGTGTACAGCTGGGCGTTCCCGATGGGCAACAAGCGACTGGCCGGCATCGCCGTTGAGGATATCGGCAAGGTCGCCTACGGCATCTTCAAGGCCGGGCCGCAATACATCGGCAAGACCGTCGGTATAGTCGGCGAAAACCTAACCCTCGATGAGATGAGCGAGAAACTCTCGAAGGCGCTCGGCATCGTCGTCAAGTACCACGCCGTCGAGGCGGATGCATATCGCGGCTTCGCCTTCCCCGGCGCCGACGAGATGGGCAATATGTTCCAGGTCTATCGCGACTTTGAGAAGGAGGTCCTCGGTGCGCGAAGCATCGACGTCACACGATCGCTTAATCCGTCGGTGCAGACCTTCGATCAGTGGCTCGCCAGGAATAAGAGCAGGATTTCTCTCGCGTGAGTGTTGTTGGCGCATCACGCAGGTCGGCTCTGGGATTCCGGGCGTCGGCAGGGCTCTCAAAGAGAGCGAAATGAAAATGAGTCGAGTCGTCTCCACCGTCGCGGCAATTCTTGCGGCCTTGAGCCTCGGCTATTCCACACAAAGGACCGCTCGTTTCCTCGGCACACCGTCCAACCTCGGCAACGGCACCGTCGCAAGCTTTGCCGAGTTCGACAAGTGCGGCGCCCCGAAGGCGATCGGCGTGGTGTTTTCGACCGGCGCCCTGGAGGCTCTGCCGGCGGCGCCGTCCGACGGGCATCGGTGTTTCGACGCCAACAACGAC
>DATGYM010000380.1:0-25148 GCA_035297925.1 Pyrinomonadaceae bacterium
AACGGCATGCAGCGGACGGCGCCTCCGCGCCGCCGCTGATGCCGAGCGTTATATGGCTTCTTCCATGCTCCGACGGATCAAATTCGAGACCGAGAAAATTAACCTTGAACGGTTCGAACCGCACAAGTGGATTTTTGGCTCAACCGTCGAACCCGAAGTAACTCCCAGATCAAAAGATGATAACCAAACGCAACCCAACAACTCGTTGGACCTACTTTCTGTCGCCCGCTACGCGGGCTTTGGATCTTTAGGGGGAAGTGATCCCGGGGTTACGCTCGCTGCGCTCGCTCACCCCGGGCTAAATTCTGTCGCCGCTTCGCGGCTCGTTGACGCAGACATCCACGTTGACGCTGTGCTGAGTTCCCGTTATTCAATTGGCGCAACCCAACAACTCGTTGGACCGGAGGGGCAGGAGCGTGTTTTGTAACTTCAATGATGCGGCGAAGGTTGGATGAAATCGCGCCGGCCGATCACTTCTGACGTTCGAGTGCTTTCTCTATTCTGTGATTGACATTGACTTGAAAGAAGCGCATTGAAGAAACAACTTATTCTCATATGAAAAGAAGCCTCTCATTTTCGCACGCCAAGTGGAACTCGATTTTTTTATATGGCCTTCTGCTTATTGGCATTGTAGTACTTGCAATTGTGCTCATCCCCACCTCGGCAACAAGGGGAAGAGCGTGGATGGCCACCTATTGAACTTGAGGTTTCACGGATCAGCCTGGCTGACTGGAGGCCAAAGCGGAATTGAAGCGAGTATTCTCATTCTTCCGGTGCTGGTGGCCCTTTTTCTGATCTTTGATCGACGCCATAAGGAAGCCGTGTTCATGCCCGAGCATTCGTGTCGGACCCAACCCGTGTCTCTTGCGCCTGACAAATGAGAGAACGGGGACCCCTCACGGCGGGCTGGCGGGGGTCGCGTCAAATACGTGATGAACAGTTTCGTCATCGCCGTCGCCTGCTACGTCAAAATCAGGTTGGAGGTTTGAGGATGAACTACAAAGTGCTCTTGAGTGTCGACGTTGTCTACCGCGGTCGTTGAATCGGAGGCCCGGGCCTTACGCAGGCGCTAATTGAATCCCTCGTCTGTGAGCAACGGGTTCATGTTTGCGGCGGTCGTGAAGCGAAAGAACAAGCCGTAAGAAGGCCGGGGCGAGCAAAGCCCAACGAAACAGAGCAGGGAGGCAAAGACAGAGATGCAAAGAGCAAAAGACATGAAAGCAAAACAACGTGAAGAACTACTCAGAGCATTGAAAGCCCGTTTTGAGAAAAACATGAACCGCCACAAAGGTCTCGAATGGGCTAAAGTACAAGCAAAGCTGGAAGTTAATACTGAAAAACTGTGGTCTCTCAATGAAATGGAGAGAACCGGTGGTGAACCGGATGTTGTTGGTCATGATAAGAAGACGGGCGAATACATTTTTTATGATTGTTCAGCGGAAAGTCCTAAAGGCAGGAGAAGTGTCTGTTACGACGGTGCAGCTCTGGAGTCAAGAAAAGAGCATAAACCAAAAAATAACGTTATTGATATGGCAGCTGCCATGGGCATCGAGGTTTTGACGGAAGAACAATATCGAGAGTTGCAGAAACTTGGAAATTTCGATACGAAAACGTCGAGCTGGGTGAAAACACCTTCTGATATTAGACAACTCGGTGGTGCCCTCTTTTGTGATCGCCGCTACGATCATGTCTTCGTGTATCACAACGGTGCGGAATCTTATTATGCCGCCAGGGCGTTCCGTGGCTCGCTAAGGGTCTAAATTATGCACAGACAGCTAAATTTGAATTTGAGAACGGATCAAGCAAAAGAGAGGAATGCAAGAGACAAAAACTTGTCGGTAAACGTCGGCCGGCAACTTGAAGCGCGTTGGCTTCCCTCGGACGGATCGAATGGCTGGGTCGCAAGGCAACTCTGGCATACATCATCCTGAACTTCGTCGCGTTGTTCTCCCTGGTGATCAGTGTCTTAAAGTATCCGGACCCGGCAGCGCTCTCGGCACCGTGGTACGTCATGCCAGGTGTATTCTCCACGTCCCGGCTGTCCCATTTATCATGCCTTTCTTCTTGGGCGTAGTTCTGCTGCGGCGCGCGGGAGATGAGCAACATTGACGGTAGCGGCCTAACAACTGGTTGGACCGGAGCGGCGGGAGCCCTGTTTCGCAACCAGCTTAGTGCGGCGAAGGTTGAATGGATACGCGCCGCCCGGTCAACTGACGTTCAACGGCTAAGGGTTTCGCCAACAACAGTAGTGATGCGCTACGTGCAGTTCATCCTTGGTTTTGTGTGCACCCTCAGTCTCGCCTGCTCGTCGGCTCCCCTGTCTCCATCGACCCGAGCACTGTCGGACAGCGACGAGGTACTCGCCCGCGCATTCGAGCAGCACACGAGCAACCTGCAGGTGGAAGGGCAAGGCGTCATTCAGCGGGTGCTCTCGGACGACAACAACGGTAGCCGGCATCAACGCTTCGTCCTGGCTCTCTCTTCGGGTCAGACGCTTCTCATCGCGCACAACATCGATCTGGCGCCGAGAGTCGTTGGCCTTCGCGAAGGCGACATTGTGTCGTTCAGCGGCGAGTACCAATGGAACGCCGAAGGGGGCGTGATTCATTGGACACATCGCGACTCGAGCAAACGTCACCCGCCCGGGTGGATCAGGCACAATGGCGAGGTTTACCAATAGTTGGTCGAAGGCCCGGCGCTCACGCAACCCGCCGTCGAACAGACGCTTGCAGCAGACTCGCCTATGAGCAGGCTTCTTTGTTAAGTTGCGTGGGCTCGCCGCAAAGCGCAGCGTTCGGCGGCTTCCCCCGAAAATGCCAGCACGTCGGCCCCTCGGATGCTATTCACAGGAGGAGTACATGATGATGAAACCTTTTATCTTAGGTGTGATCAGCCTTTCCTTGTATTCATTTGGTCCTAGTGCCAGCCAACGCGATGAGGCGGCGGCGCGCAAGCCTGTCGAGTCCTTTTATGTGGCGTTCAATGAGGGCTTCACGCGCGCGGCTGACTTTGCGACTGAGGATTGGGCTCACATTAACCCGTACGGTGGGTGGACGCGCGGGCGCGATAATGTGCTGAAGGAGGTACGGGACGTACATTCGACCTTCCTGAAGGGCGTCACAGAAGCCATAGACGACGTGGAGGTAAGGTTCGCCAATCGGGAGGTTGCGGTCGTAACGGTGACGAGCAAGATGAGTACGTTTACAACCCCAGACGGCATCACTCACCAGAACGAGCGACACATTCGAACGTTCGTTGTTGTAAAGCGAGGCAACCGATGGCTGGTCATGCAAGACCAGAACACGACAGTTAGCCGGCTCCGGTAAGGTTGGCAGCACAACTGAATCTGAGAGCATGCAAAGCAAGCCCATGCACATCGAACCCTTTACGATCCGCGTTCCGGATGAGGTTCTATCCGACTTGAGAACGCGCATCCGTAACACGCGCTGGCCTAATCAGGCGCCGGGCACGGCCTGGGCGCAGGGGACCGACCTCGAGTACCTGAAGCGCCTGCTTGACTACTGGGCCAACGGCTTCGACTGGCGGGCGCAGGAACGCCAGCTGAACACGTTCAAGCATTTTCGTGCTGAACTGGGTGACATCCACGTTCACTTCGTACACGAACGGGCACGGGAGGGAAACGGCATCCCTTTGATCCTGACCCATGGATGGCCCAGTTCGTTTCTCGAACTTCTGCCGCTTGTGCCCCTCTTGACCAATCCGAAAGCCAACGGTATCGACGCTCCGTCTTTCGACCTCGTCATTCCCTCGCTTCCGGGATACGGCTTCTCGGAGCGGCCGGCACAGGCAAACTACCGCACCGTTGCACGGCTGTGGCATGAGCTCATGCGTGGACTCGGCTATGAGCGATATGGGGCTGGAGGCGGAGACTTCGGTTCGGGTGTTACCACGTATATGGCCATCGAGAATCCGGCGCCCATGATCGGCATCCATCTGACCACGATGGAATCTGATCTCTGGCCGCCGACAGGTGAAGGGACACGCTCGTTGACGGAAGCCGAAAGCGCATATGTTACCCAGGTGCGCCAATGGGATGAGGTCGAGCGGGGCTATTCCGCCATCCAGTCGACGAAACCCCAAACACTCGGTTATGCGTTGAACGATTCACCTGCCGGACTCGCGGCCTGGATTCTTGAGAAGTGGCGTGCCTGGAGCGACTCCGACGGCGACCTCGAAGTTCGCTTTTCGCGAGAATTTCTCCTCACGATGCTCACGCTTTACTGGGTCACGGAGACAATCACCCCTTCGATGCGCGACTATTTCGATAACCGCTGGCATGGGGTGGATATTCAACCCGGCGCTCGTGTGCAGGTACCCGTGGGATTTGCCAGTTTCGACAAAAATTTTGTGTCGGAGGGAAGCCTGCCACGGGAATGGGCGGAGCGGCTTTACAACGTTCGTCGGTGGACCTCAATGCCGAGCGGCGGGCACTTCGCTGCCGCAGAGGAGCCTGAGCGCCTTGCGCGTGACATCGCAGCCTTCTTCGCGGAGATCTGATTCCGTGCTCAGAGACCCGGCGGCGCCAGCCAACGACCGCCTAACCAAGCGTTGGAGCGCGTGACCAATCGTTATGCCCTATTAAATACTTCTTGACTGTTATCGCCCTACCGTTTTAAAAGTCTTCAAGTTGCCTTCTCATAACCGCCAATTATGTATGAGAAGTTTAAAGAGGTAGATGGTACTCATCCGTGGCGGCACGTCAGCCCGGATGGCTATGTTGACTATCAAGCTCGCCACCGCTCACAGGGTCGAGTCCTCTATTTCAATTTTCCGCTCGCCAAGGAAATGGAGCTGGTCCCCCCGGATCACTCACCATCACTCAACAAGGAACTGGAACGGGCCATACTTGAAACATTCTCTCTACAAATCATCAATGAACACGATCTTAGACATGAGAAGAAATACCCGTCCGAAAGTCTCAAACCCAAGCGCTACATGGCGACGCGCTATTTACAGACCCAACACCACAATAAACAAGGCAAGACTTCGGGCGATGGTAGAAGTATCTGGAATGGTTTCCTGAAAACTGAGCGACTGAAGTTTGACATCTCAAGTCGTGGAACAGGCGCCACAATCTTAAGCCCGGGAGCACAGAAATCAGATGGCGCCGTGAAGACGGGCGACGAGAGTTACGGTTATTCGTCAGGCCTGGCGGACCTGGATGAGATGTTGGGAAGCGCCGTAATGTCCGAGATCTTCTACCGCCAGGGTATTCCGACTGAACGCTGTCTGGCGGTGATTGGTTTTCCTGATGGAACAGCAATTGGCGTCAGAAGTGCGCCCAATTTGATCAGACCCGCACACCTGTTTCGTTACCTTAAACAAAATCGACACGCCGAACTTAAAGCGGCTATGGATTATTTCATTGACAGGCAAATTGAAAATGGAATCTGGCATTTTCCCAACGACGGCAGTGAGCGTTACGCGATAGCCTTGGATTACCTCGCGCGCTCGTACGGAAAAATGGCCGCCGTGCTCGAGGAGGAATACATCTTTAACTGGTTGTCGTGGGACGGAGACAACATGCTGGCTAGTGGCGCAATCCTCGATTACGGGTCCATTCGGCAATTTGCAGCCAAGCACGATAAATATCGATTCAAGGATGTGGATCGCTATTCGGCATCTTTGCGAGAACAGAGACGCTGGGCTCGCTTGTTGGTGCAAGTCTTCGCGCAAGCGATGGCATTCATCGAGTCAGGTCAAAAAGCAAACCTCCGTACCTCGAAGAACGCGGCCTCCTTACAGGTCTTCGATCTGGCTTACGATACGGAAAGAAATTATCGCGTTCTGTGGCGGATAGGCTTTACTCCCGAACAGATAGACCATCTAACGCAAAACGCGCAAAAGGAGATTAGGGATTTTCATAGAGCGTTGAGCTACTTTGAAGACCTGAAAATTTCCAAAGGAATTGAAAGAGTTTCCGACGGATTCACACACAAACCAGCGTTTCTTATCCGGAACTTGCTTCGCCTATTGCCGGCCTATTATGTCGCGCAGGCGATTACCAAAGCGGACGAGGAAACTGCTTACATGCCGGACAATATTTTTTGCGACATCATGGCGGCCTCTTATGTAGGAAAAAGGGATCTACAGTTGACCCCTGCACGCATCTCGCACGTAAGGAATTTTCAAAAGAGCTACCTGAAACTCGTGGCTGCGCTAAATGAACCATTAGATATCGTACTTAAGACAATTCAGGAGAGATCCGCCGTTATCAACCATCGGCATCGCATAACGGGAGATGCAGTCGTCTATATCATTGAAGAGGTCATTGCCGTAAAAGGTAAGATCAGGATTGACGGCTTGCAGGAGGCCCTGGAGGCTTTCATTGATTCGCAAGTTTTAATTCCAGGTAAATGGCGGCCGGTTCCGCCAGAGCAGCTCGACCAGAACACTTTGAAAGCCCAGCTACTTAATAAGATTCAGGACAATTTAGAGAAATATAAGGAATCCATCTAGGGCGGCCGATCTCTTGCAGAGTCTTCTGATCTCGTAGTTGTGGGCCTGGGGTTTTTAGAGAATGGCGCTCCCCGGATTACGCTCGCTGCGCTCGCTCACCCGGGGCTAACAACTGCCGCCGCTCCGCGGCTGGGGGTGAAAGGGGTCGATGATGTCTAAGCAGGTTGCGCTCCTCCGGGGCGTAAACGTTGGCACCGCGAACCGCGTGGCGATGGCGGACCTTCGGGTCCTGTTTGAAGAACTTGGATTCCGAGATGTGTGCACGTTGCTTAATAGTGGCAACATCGTATTTTCGGTGCCGAACAACAGGCGTGGCGACTTACTCGTTCGCATCGAGAAGGCGCTCGTTGCCAAACTCGGCCTCAGCTCACAAGTGACGGTTCTCTCCGGCGACGAAGTCACGGCGGCCGTGCGTGACAATCCGTTCGCCGACGTTGCCACCAATCCTTCATCCTTGCTCGTGGTAGTGCCGAAGAGGCCCTCGGATCAGGTCCGGCTGAGGCCTCTGCTCAAGGAACGGTGGGCGCCGGAGATGCTGGCGCTTGGGCAGCGCGTTGCCTACCTCTGGTGCGCAAGAGGCCTCGCGGACAGTCCACTTTGGACGGCGGTTGACCGCACGCTTGAGCGATCAGGCACGGCACGAAACATTACCACGATGGCGAAACTAATGGCCCTCGTTGAAGGACCAGCAAAGTGAAGGAAGGGTGGTCGGGAGGTGCCGCATGACATGCGCGTGCAGCTGACCCACGGGCCGGCGCGGTGGTGGGCCTCCGATTCGTATCTCTGGCCCGTTGGCAAGGTGATGCGCGGTCGTTGGGCGCTCATTCTCTATGCTTTTGATGGGGGCTCTATGAAAGCTTATATCATTACGTCTGGCGCAGTCTTTGGTTTACTGACGGTTGCGCATCTCCTGAGAATCGCCTTTGAGAATCGGCACCTGGTCACTGATCCTGTGTACATTCTGATCACTCTTGCCTCCGCTGGATTGTCTGTTTGGGCCTGGCGCGTGCTACGGCCTTCAAAGCAATGATCGCCCCGTGAGCGTATGAACGCGCCCAACAACCCAACTGGACCGGACCGCGAATAGGCAACAATGAGGATGAAGGATGAAAGAAAGCGCGTTCCGCCTTCATCCTTGCTTTCGGCCAAGTCTGGTCGACTCTGACGTTCGGCGCACCTGAGAAGCGTGTGTCCTGGGATAGTCATGGTAAACATTTCGAATTCGAACAGAATATTTACGTTGTGCTCCCTTATGCTCCTTGCAACTCTATTGTTCAGCAGTTGCCGGCAGCCATCCGACAATTCAAAGAGAACAGATCTGTTTCCGAGTTTGGCCGGCACATGGAAGGAGAAACTGCAATTCCAAACCGGCCCACTTGCTGAGATAAGAGATCTCGAATTCATGTTTGTGTTCAATGCTGGCGGTACGATGACCGAATCGTCCAACTATGATGCAGCTCCTCCTGTACCACCTGCTTATGGAATCTGGAAGCATGTAGACGGCAACGAGTATGAAGCAAAGTATGAGTTCTATATGACGCGAATTCCCAGTCCAGCAGAAAGCACAAGTAGCGGCGGGGGTTGGCTTCCCGCTGGTCATGGCGTCCTTAAGGAAAAGATTACTCTTTCGCCTGATGGGAATTCCTTTACGTCGACGATTTCCTACGAAGTCTTTGATCAACTAAGCAAGCCAATTCCAGGTGGAGGCGAGGCACAAGGACAGGGGATAAGGCTGCAATTTTAAATTACAAGAAAAAGGCGCCGTCCGCGGTAGCGGGTGGGTTGAAGACGCAACTTAATCTGATCGGGCGATGATTCAGTCGCCCACCGCGGGCTTGGATTCTTAAGGGACGGTGATACCCGGGTTACGCTCGCCGGGCTCGCTCACCCGGGGCTAATGTCTGCCGCCGCTCCGCGGCTGGTTGAAAGCCAACCTCCTTGTATTTCCGAAACCTATAGAGAGACGGAGGCGAAGATACAGTGACCCTACACATTGGTATCGTAGCTGGTAGCGCCGAGGGCGCCGCCCTGTGTTATCGCACAATTTGTTTGGAAGCGCCGGCCATCATGGGCGAGCATAATCACCCTGAGATAACCATGAACTCGGTGCCAATGGCCGAACACATGCCCCACATTCGTGCGAACCACTGGGAGGCGGTGGCGAGACTTCTGGCAGCTTCCGCGCATAAGATCGCGCGGGCCGGGGCCGACTTTGCCATCTGTCCTGATAACACTTATCACCAGGCGTTTAAGTATTTAATCCCGCAATCCCCCATTCCGTGGCTACATATCGCCGGAGCAGTTGCCGCAGAAGCCCACCGTTCGGGCTACATGCGGCTCGGCATTTTAGGGACGAAGTATCTAATGGAAGGAACTGTCTACCCAGAGGCATTAGAGGAATTCAGAATTGAGAGCGAAATACCGGACGAGGCCGATAGAAAAAAGATCAATGAGATCATCTTCAAGGAGTTAGTCAACGGCGTCTTCCCGGAACCATCCCGGCTATACTTCAATGAAGTTGCGAGAAAATTCGAGGCGCGTGGTTGTGATGCCGTCGTCCTCGGTTGCACTGAGATACCACTGATTGTGCGCCCGGACGACACTCCGCTACCCACATTAGATTCGACGCGCTTGCTCGCCAGAGCAGCCCTAAGGAAGGCTCTTGAGCAATAAGCGCTTGCACTGGACCGAAATCGGCGTGCCTCGCATCTCAACTTGCCGGCCGTTGCAGTTGTCCCCGGGCTGCTGGAGCGCGGCGCTGGATCGCCGGCAACTTGTCTTTAGGCTGAGAGGTGTTAAGGAATGGAATTCAGGCCTATAAATACCGCTGATTATGAACATGTTCGACAGTTTCTGTCTGAGGTAGGGTGGTCGCGACGTGTCTCCAATGCAGAACAGTTCAACAGGATGATGGAGAATACCAACCGGACTGTTGTAGCGGTCGAGGGGCCGCGCATTGTTGGCTTTGCCAGAGCGTTGTGCGATGAGGTTTCCAACGGTTATATCTCAATGGTAGCGGTGGCGCCCGATTGGCGCGGGCGGGGCATCGGTCGCGAACTCATTCAGCGACTGACCAATGAGGACGACACAATTACCTGGGTGCTGCGTGCAGGTGCTGGCGCCGCTGGATTTTGGGAAAAGCTGGGCTTCGAGTCGTCTGAGACCGCAATGGAGAAAATCAGGCGGCCACAGGAACTGAACCGTCAGGCGTCCGCTTCATAGCTCGCGGTTCTGACATGATAGTGCTTGTATGAGTATTCAGGACGAATGGAGAGCTGTGATCGCGGAGGGCCACGCAATCCGATCAGTCGAAGACGGAATCTATTCCGCGCTTCCCGATGGCCCGCAGACCCATCTCTATGATAGAAGGGCAGCCGCTTACGACTTAGTTGTCGGTACGCGCCTGTACAATCGTGTGATGTGGGGGGCTTCCTTGCCCGATTACTTCAAGTTCGCCCGGCAAGCGACTGCCTCCCACCCCGACGGCATGTTGCTCGACGTCGGCTGCGGTTCGCTACTCTTTACAGCGCCAGCCCACCTCGATTGTGAGCGCCCGATCCTCGCCTTCGATCAGTCATTGCACATGCTGAGGCGAGCGCGGTCACGCTTAATAAAGTTGGCTGGTTCAGTGCCGGAGCGCATCTTCTTGTTGCAAGCAGACCTGAGCGCTCTGCCGTTCAAAGCGGGCAGTTTTCACACCGCGCTCTGCATGAACGTGCTGCACCACTTGGCGGATGCAGGTGGTCTGATTACGGGCCTAACGAAGTTGCTGGTGGATGGCGGTCACTTGTATTTAACGAGCCTGGTAAAGGGCAATCGCCTGATCGGAGATCATTACCTTGAGGCGCTGTACCGGCGGGGTGATTTTGTCCACCCGCGAACCGGCGCGGAGTTGGGAGGCCTATTGACCGGCTCTTTCGGCGAAGGCGCAAATTACTGGGTACAGGGAAACATGGCATTTGCCAGGGCGGCATTCCGCCTTCATCCTTCATAATTCATCACTGCTTTTCAGCAGCGCCCGGTCAATTCTACTTTGGAGGAAGAGCTTTGCTCTACATGATTATTGAGCACTTTAAGAATCAGGATCCTGTGCCCGTATATCGACGCTTCAGGGATCGCGGTCGCCTCGCCCCGGCAGGAGTGCAATACGTATCAAGCTGGGTCGATGAAAAGCTCGAACGCTGTTTCCAACTGATGGAGGCTGAGAGTCGCCAACTTATCGACGAATGGATTGTCAATTGGAATGATCTTGTCGAGTTCGAAGTTTATCCGGTCATCTCCTCTAACGAGGCGGCAGAAAGAATGGCACCACATCTCTGACCTAGAGAGTCATGAGCGCTTGCTGCGGACTCGGTGGTAAGCGGCTTCTTTGAGTTGCGTGGGCGAGCCGCATAGGCGCAACATTGGCAGCTGGGCGTAGGCAGCTGCTAAGAAAAAAAGGAGGGGCGATGGAAGAGGTGTTCGATCGGATCCTCGCCGTCAATCTCGTGTGCAGCACGCTGGTCTTCTACCGCCGCGGCTCGGCTCTACGTGCTGCCACGACTCAGTGATTGGAAACCCCGAAGCGTCGTGCTGCCAATTCTGCGGAGAAGAAAAAGCGAAGTTAGTGGGCATTGCTCGAATGCTGATCGCGCGCTGCAGCTGAAGGCCGGCGTTAGACGGCTGTGTTGTGCTGGAGGAAAGAAGAAAATGAGAATAGCATTTGCGCTGTTTATCTTAGTAATCTGTGCGTCTGGTATGACTCACGCGCAGTCTTGTAATCCGGCAGTTGTCAGCTCCATCGTCCACGATGAAAAAGGAAAACTGCTGAGCGAGACAGAGCTAAAGCCTGTTTACGAACAGTTGCCGAAGTCCATCGGTGATGCCAGCACCTTCCTGGGTGAGGTTTCCTTTGCACAGGATGGCAGATCTTTTTATCGGCCGGAGTCTGTTGATTGGGATAAGGGCAAAAAAGTACCGGCCTTACAGTTCATTAATAGCGCGACCTGCACCATGCACCTCACCGAAGTTACGCTGGTCTACCATCAAAAAAGGATGCGATTGATCTTCAATCTGGATATTGCCAGGTCCCAATCTGACCGCCGGCCAGTTATAGATTCACCCCCATTTCAGAACGGCACATTCGAACTAGACCTGAGTGGTTGGCGTGCAGGTGACCAAATGATCCCCTCGACAAGATGGAAAAGATTAAAGACAAAGCATGGCAGACACACTTTCGGCTAAGCGGCGCAACCAACAACTAGTTGGACCGAACGCAAAGAATCGTCAATCCAGACCGAGGTTGGAGTATTGGACCGGTCGCTTCCGCTCGCGGTTCTGATAAAAGGTGAAACGCTTGGTCTCTTTTGGGGGAAAAGGACGGTTGAACTGAGAACTCAGCCTCATTCATTATCGTAGTACCCCGTGGGGGTGAAAGAATATGTACTGTTCAACTTGCGGCGTGGCTATCGCACCCGGCTTAAGCTATTGCAATTATTGTGGCGCAAAGTTGAGTGGTGGTGAGGGCGATAACATCATCAAGTCGCCGGAGGTCAGACCAGGAACCCTTGTGGGGGCAATGGTGTTTGCCTTCGTCTTCGGTCTTGTAGCTATCACTCTTTTGCTTGGAATGATGAAAGCCGTGCTCCGTTTAGAGGTGGGGCCGATTCTCGCTTTCGCCGGGCTGAGCTTTCTGATAATGCTTTCATTGGAAGCTGTATTCATCCGACTCTTATTGCGTCGCAGGCGTGGCGCTGAGGAAGCACACGATACTGCGATGTTCAAGGGACCAGCAACAAAAGAGCTTGACGCTGCTCAAGTGGGAATGCTGCCGGAACCAACCTCGAGCGTGACCGAGCACACAACCCGCACGTTTGAGCCGATCCACAGACAAAAAGGATGAGGGATAGGATGAGGCATTAAGGAAATCGCAATTCCGCCTTCAACGGTACAGAACCGGGATCGGTAGCGACCGGCCAAGAACTCAACTTGCGAGATGAAGTCAGTACGGTCCGCAGTAGCGCATGGGTCAAGTACTCGACCTTAATTCGATCGAGGCGCTGGCTCTGTCGCCCGCTCGCGGGCTCGGGATTCTTAGGGGAAAGTGATCCCCGGGTTACTCTCGCTCGCTCACCGGGGCTACTATCTGCCGCCGCTCCGCGGCTGGTTAAAGCTGATAAGCAAGCTTGATTTAGTCGTTATTCATTCTGACGTTGGCGGTAACCATCCGCTTACCTGCAATGTTTATCTCTGTAATTATTCCCGCTCATAATGAAGGAAGGTATTTGAGCGAGACGTTAAAAAGCATTAAGAGAGCGGCGGAGTTGTTGCTAAAGGAAGCTGGTGTACTAACGGAAGTAATCGTTGTCGACAATGTCAGCACAGACTCAACGTCTGACGTCGCTCTATCGTTTGGCGCGAGCGGTGTAAAAGAGGTGAAACGCAACGTGGCCAGAGTTCGTAATACGGGAGCGAGTTTCGCAAAGGGTAGCGTGCTCGTGTTCATCGATGCTGACACGATTGTGCCTTCCGGACTTTTGTGGCGCATCAATCAATTGATGGTCAGTCCAACTTGTTTTGGTGGAGCGGTGGACACCGATTATCGCCCGGCCAAACCCCTGGTGAAGATTTATCTGCAATTGTGGCGGTTGGCTGGGAAGGTCGCGGGAATGGCGCAGGGAGCGACTCAATTTTGCCGCGCAGAAGTTTTCCGTTCCCTGGCTGGATATGACGAAACGCTCTTCATGGGTGAGGATGTTGATTTCCACTGGCGCCTGAAGCGGTTCGCGCAGCGGCAACACGGCCAGGTTTGTTTCATAGCAGACATAAAGGTTGTTCCTTCAACCAGACGCTTTGATCAATGGTCGTTCTGGCGCACGTTAATCTGCACTAATCCAATCTATGTCCTGGCATTTCGACGCAAGGCAAGAGCCTGGAGAGGCTGGTACGGGGTGATCCCGCGATGAGGAATATAGCTGTTCTCCTGGGGAATCAACGTCATGCATAAGTTCAACGTTGAGTCCTGGCCGATCGCTACCGCTCCCGTACCAGGGCTCGTAGATAATCAATTGGTCGGGAAAGAGAAAGCCGGAACATGCCATGGCGTCAGGGTACGTTGAGCTGAATGGACGCAAGTTATATTACGAGACAACCGGTGACGGGTATCCTCTCGTTCTACTTCATGCCGCCGGGATGAACAGAAAAATGTGGGATGACCAGGTTGAGGTGTTTAGCAAGCACTACCAGGTTATTCGCTACGACGCTCGGGGGGCCGGTGAATCGGATGTGCCGCAGCACCCATTTTCTCTGTCGGAAGATCTCTACAAGCTGCTGCGGTTCCTCGCTATTGGTAAGGCGCATATTCTCGGCATGTCTTTGGGTGGGATAACGGCTATAGATTTTTGTCTGGAACACCAGCAAATGGTAGATGCCCTGATCCTAGCATCCCCAGGCATTAGCGGCTATGTCTATTCCGAGCCATATCAACAAAAGATGAATCGAATGTTTTCGGCGGCCAGGCAGGGAGGGGTTTCAGCTTTTGTGAAGGCATGTCTGGAAGATGTTGCTTTAGCTCCTGCCAAAGAGCAGGTGGCTGCCCGGCAGAAGATGGCCGAGATGCTTACAGAAAATTACAAGGCTCTATTTGTAGACCCCGGTTTAGCCCGCTGGCCGGAACCTCGCGCCATTGAAAGGGTACAAGAGATTGGTGTACCGACATTGATCCTTACGGGTGAGCGAGATGACGCGGACTTTCAGGAAATGGGTAGACTTCTGCGTGAGAATATTGAAGGTTCGCAGTACGTAGTACTTGGCGGGACCGGTCATATGCTCAATATGGAGCAGCCGGAAGAGTTCAATCGAACAGTGCTGGGTTTCCTGAGTGAGATAGCGTCAACATAAGGCATATGAGAAACAGTTCCTTGAGAGGAACGTCCAGAATGAACACTCCGTCTCGAAGCATGGAGGTAGGAATGGCCTTTTGGCCTGCGAAAGTGCTGCTGTCTGCGCTCGAGCTGCAGCTCTTCACCGTGCTTGGTGCGGCGCTATGGTACAGAACCGGGAGCGGTAGCGACCGGCCAAAGACTCAACGTTAGTGGCAGTGCAAAAAAGCAATACATGGCAGTACCAGGAGCGAGAATTTTTCGACTCACCGGGTTCTGCCGCTTATTAATGCTCTTATCGCTCGCAACTAAACTATGACTCTTTCGGCGAAGCAACTCGCCCAATCAACGCGCCGTCGGGACCGGCTGGTTGAAATTTGCCAGACTCTTCCTGAGGTCAACTATGAAGTTGTTGGCGAGGAACATATCGCCTTCCGCGTTCGCAAGAAGATATTCGCCTACTACCTTTTTGACCATCATGGCGACGGGATCATCGCTTTCTGCTGCAAGTCGAGCCTCAGCGAGCAGCGTCGATTGATCAGAGACGATTCGGAAAGCTTCTTTGTCCCGGCTTATCTTGGTGCGAAGGGTTGGATCGCTATTCGCCTTGATCTCGAGGGTGTTGATTGGGACGCTGTGGGTGAACTTTCGCGAAGAGCTTTTCAGTCAATTGCGCC
The DNA here is from genome assembly GCA_035297925.1 of Pyrinomonadaceae bacterium. GTDB lineage: Bacteria > Acidobacteriota > Blastocatellia > Pyrinomonadales > Pyrinomonadaceae > PSRF01. The sequence goes on from DATGYM010000380.1 coordinate 15,017, forward strand.
GCGAAAGTTAGCGGCGCTCGTTGAATAGATATCGGTTAGTCCAAACGTCAAAAAAACGTGTGCGCGTCTTGGGTTAATGCCGGGTACCAGCACGTCGGCGAATCGGACTACAAGTCGCGGGCCCGGGAACACAACCGGGAGCGGCCAAACTCAACGTTCGTCTTGATGCAGCGAGCAGAAAGACACTCATGACAGAATCAGGATCGAGCAACTTTGGTTTGTCCCATCAGTTTGGATGGCTGGATCCAGTCACTAACGCGCCGGGTTGTGTGCCGACTGTCGCCGTAAAGCCGTTGTCTACCATATTCGTTTGGGTTGCTGCGGTGCTAATTCTTTCTTCGTCTATTGCGCGCAACAGGCTTGAGTCTCAGGCCAGCGTTGTGCAAACGACTGCGAGGCAGGCAATTTATGCGGCTGATCCGGATGATGCATGGAATCGCATTTTCTACTGTCTGTTCTCACGCACTGTCAAAGCTCATCCGTCATCCGACCTCGATGTAGGAGCGCCGTCCACTCGGATTCGATATAGTCAATTTCCCCATGAATTGTCTGTCAGCAAGCGCCTCTTTGAGCGTGTGGAAATCGGAGATCGCGCTATCGAGCCACTTTATCCATCATTTATTACCTCGCTTGGGGTGTCGGAGGTTCTATCTCAGCCGCTTTACTCTCAACTCAGACAGGCGCTAACCGAAGCACTTGCAGAGGAACGAGCGCGTCCTCCGCTTGATCGTGCACTGATGCAAAGCGATATCTGGGCTGCCTATGACGTGATGTTCCAGAACTCTTTCTCAGACGTTGGAAGTCAACAGCTTCATGAGCGCAGGAATCAATTACTCGTCCTGCTGGCGCGACTGATCAATAAGCTTGCGCTGACCCATAATGAGATTGAGGCGCTGCCGGATAACTATGCTGCGGCGGCTCGTAGTTATCAGCTGCCGGAATTATTTGATCAGCGCAGTGGCTGGGTGGAGGTTCAGTGGAGACCTGACCGGTTCCATGATCACGCGGCTGATTATCGGCGTGCCACACGCATTTTTATCAAGCCAACCGAACCACCGCAGGACAAACAGAAGTTCCTTAACAGCCTGCGCAATGCCCCGGACATTACCTCAAGGCTTGCGGCGGTGGCACTAGTGACTCAGGATTTGTTAGTAGACCGGGATGGGAAAGTAGTGCCTAGCCGTTTGACTTATGATGTACAGCTGCGGCGTTTCATTAAAAACGAGCGTGGCGCGCTCATAAAAACGGGCGTCGAAGAGTATGAACTCAGCCGTCGCTTACTGATAAACAAGCCTGCGTCAGGTGGGTTGGTTAGCCTGGATGATAAGGCTCCGGTTTATCTGCCGGAAGCGGGAGACGATTACGGATTCGCATCACTACAGCGGAATCACGGCGGAGACACCTCGCCTATCGTTGCCACGCTACGCGCGCGCTGTATTTCATGTCACGGGCAGGACGTGGCAGCAGTCTTTACTTTCAACACTGTTCTCCCGCAGCCTTTTCCGCCTGTCGCTCAACTAGATCCATTAAGCAACGACCATGCCTTTTTCGTCGCTCATCGCAAAATGGAGCGCGAGGACTTTAGAGCGCTGCACCAACAAGATGGGACAAGATGAAATAACAACAGTGCTCCTCGGTGAGGAACCCCGACGGTTCGGGATGAAGGATGAACGAAACGCGTTCCGCCTTCATTTCATAATTCATCGTTGGTTTTCAGCCGCGTCCGCATGGGGTCAAACCCATGCTGGCTAATGATCGAAAACGGTGGCTTCCAACAGTGTTACTGTTGGGCGGATTGTACTTTGCGATAGGCATCGGCTTCGCTGCGTTTGCCCGCTGGTCTGCGTCCGATTCGTTGCGTGTCACCTGGAACCGATTGGCATTCATGGCCTCAGCCGTCGCTTTCCTGGCTCACCTGAGTTATGAGCGCTTTCGCTTACGTAGCTCTCCCCGCATGACAGCGTTGCACCTCTCCGCAGCCGTGGCCCTGGGCGCGTTTGCTCTTGCGCTCAGTGCCAATATTCATGATCTTGCCTCACCATCAGGTTATCGACCCCGAATGCTTGTCGCCCTGATAGCCTGGCCCGTGCTGACCGCAGTGCCGGCCTTTATTGTCGCGCTGGCAGTGGCGGCCGGACTAAGACTAATGACGAAGGACGACGGCCCCGTCAAATCCAACATTGTTTAGCGATTCGAAAGGAGTTCAGATGCCCGCTACGACGGCGAATGGCAAGCTTTGCTACATCGAGATTCGGCTGTCGATGTTCAGCGTTCTGCCGATTTTTACTCCCAGGTTTTCGGCTGGCCGCTCAGACAACGCGGCGATGGTCGTATCGCATTTGATGACACTACCGGCGAGGTAAGCGGCACGTCGGCCGGCCGCCCTCGTCGACTCCCGGACTGCTCCTCTACATCGTGGTCGACAGCGTGTCAGCGACGCTCGCCGCCGTGATGGCCCATGGAGGCGAGCTGGTGCAACCGATGGGCGTCGATGCGCTTGAGATAACGGCAAGATTTCGCGATCCCGCAGGAAATGTGATCGGCCTCTATCAGGAACCCGAGCGTTCTACAAGTACAGCCTCGCAAACACATTAGATCAACAGCGGTATTAGCAGCGCAGAGGAAAAACCGGACGGACACAAGGAGCACAGCATGAGTAACCCAGATCGTAGTCGAGTGATCCACCTGGCAGATGCGCGAGCTCGTATACCGGGTCCTGCAGGCGAGCACTCCGTCAGTGTCCTGCAGCGCGGTAGCCTTAACCTGAAGCTCTCTCTCCCAGTGACTCCGAACCGACAGACTCCGCATGAACAGGACGAGATTTACGTGATCGTCCAGGGCAGAGGATTTATATTTCACGACGGCAAGCGAGACGCATTCGAGGCTGGCGACGTCATGTTCATCGCTGCTGGAATCGAGCATCACTTCGAGGACTTTAGCGAGGATCTTGCCGTATGGGTTGTCTTCTACGGCCCGACAGGTGGAGAGGTCTGAGGCGTACAGCGTGCTCTCGACTAACTTAATCCGGCGAAGAATGCAATTACTTTTTTCGGCAAAGAGAGGAACTAGCTTAAGCCATGACAACGGAAAAAATCACGTCGGGACAAGCTTTGGCCGTTGAGTTGGAACACGAAGCGGCGGCGACCCGAAAAATGTTCGAAAGGATGCCCGAAGAAAAGTTTGAGTGGAAACCACACGAAAAATCAACGCCTTTTGTTGCTTTGGCTGTTCACATCGCCGAGATGATTGATTGGGTAAAACTTGCGGTGACAACTGATGAACTGGATTACGCAGTTCAACCATATAAACCATTTCAGCCGAAAAGCAACGGCGAACTGCTTGAGTATTTCGACAAGAACGTCGCAGGTGCAATTGAAGCCTTGAAAAATATATCCGAGGAAGCAATTACGAAAACCTGGACAGTAAGAAACGGTGAACGTACCTATTTTGAAAAGCCGCGCCTACAGGTTCTTCGCACGGATTGCTTCAATCACGTCATTCATCATCGCGGGCAGCTTTCGGTCTATTTGCGCCTCAACGACATCCCACTTCCCGGCGTTTACGGTCCGACGGCCGATGAGCAATCGATGTAACTTGCAAGTGCTGACGGTGGGCTTTGCACAAAAAGTCAATAAACGACGGCGAGCCGATTCAGAACCGGAAGCGATGGCAACCCGCTCAAAGACTCAACGCTCTTTATAACGCAGAGAGCAAAAGCTTTTGCTTCGACTCATCAGGTTCGATGGCCGGCTCCCGTCGCTACCGCTCCAGGTCTTTTCACGAAAGGACCTGGTGAATCGGCTCGCCATCTAAGAACTCATTCAACCAACACCTCGAGAGCAGTGCTTTCAGTTCAAGGCTGACTGGAAATCAGTGGAATGACTGTCCCTGACTTGACTCTTCTAACTACGAGGCTTGACTTATAACGCCTAACGTTTGGGTTTTCCATGAAGAGCTTGCGCGAAATAGCCTCGTACTCCTGCATATCTCTTGAAGAGACGATAACTATAAAATCGTCCTCCCCCGTCACGTCATAACACTGCGTCACTTCAGGCGTGCGAAGCATTAGCTCCTTAAATTCCTTCAGGGCCACCGAAAGCGGAAGTTGTTTATCAATTATCACTCCAACAATCGCAGTCAAACTCCGCCCGGTTGCTTCCGGCGAAATGATTGCTACCTCAGCTTCAATAATTCCGTCTTCACGTAATCGTTTGATTCGGCGCTGTACGGCTGAAGGAGACAGACCCACTTGAGCAGCGATTTTTTCTGTGGGCAGGCGATTGTTATGTTGAATAATGTTAAGGATCTTAACGTCGAATGAGTCCATTCTCTTTGCTCCGCAGAATTTCTGTCATAAACATTGGACGAACAGCATTATTTCCGCGCAAAATTATCAGATTTCGATGATTTTCACCTTCGATAAAAGGCTATCCTCAAGATAGAGGAGGAAATTTCATTATGCGGCTGTTACTTATATGGATGTTAGCTCTCTCCGCCACGCCTGCTTCTTTCGCACAGACTACGGAAGGGCTGGCTCCGCCGCAGGCAAGAGAGGACGGGTGGACTACGACGAGTGTCGAGTCAGTCAAACTTTCCGCGGCGCGTCTCCAGGCTATGGAAAGTGCGATCCGCTCAGGGCAGTTCAAAAAACTCACCAGTGTCTTGATTGCCCGACACGGAAAACTGGTTTACGAAGCGTACTTCGACGGCTCTGATTGGACTACTCTCAGAAACACTCGTTCCGCCACCAAGACTGTTACCAGCATGTTGATGGGCATCGCTATTGACAAAGGAATGGTGGCAGTAGCTGCTCCCGTATGGCAATTCTTTCCGGACAAACTGCCCGATCAGAATCCAGACCGACGGAAAGAAAAAATAACGATCGAAGATTTGCTCACAATGAGTTCAGTCCTCGAATGCGATGACAGCAATCAATTTTCTCGCGGGAACGAGGAGCGAATGTACCTGATTGAGGACTACGTAAAGTTCACGCTGGATTTGCCGGTCAGGGGGTTTCCGGGGTGGGTGACGAAACCAAAGGATTCACCCTACGGCCGCAGCTTTAGTTATTGTACGGCGGGCGTCGCTACACTTGGTGGAGTGTTAGAGCGAGCCACAAAGATGTCTGTGCCCGACTTTGCCACCAGAAATTTGTTTGCTCCGCTTGGAATCAAGAAGGCGGAATGGCAGTTTACTCCGACGGGTTTGGCGATGACCGGCGGCGGTTTGGGGTTGCAGAGTCGAGACTACCTGAAGCTCGGACAGGTATATGCCAATGGAGGCGCCTGGAATGGCAGCCAGGTTGTGTCGGAGCGTTGGGTGAAAACGTCCATTCAGCCGCACGCTCGAGTTGACGATGAAACGGAGTATGGATACTTGTGGTGGCTGAAGGCTTTCAACGCTGGTGACAAGAAATTTGCCGCCTACTTGATGCAAGGCAACGGTGGAAACAAGGTTGCAGTTTTCCCGGCATCGGATATGGTAGTTGTAATCACCACGACTAATTACAATGTTCGCGGGGCAGGTGAACTGACTGATCGTTTATTGTCCGAATACATTCTTTCATCAATTGAGCAGTGAGACAGCTATCCTCCGAATGAATGAATGAAGTCGGCCTAATCTGAATTTCTCTGCGCTTCTCTGCGTTCTCAGCCCTCAACCTCCGCCTTTATGCTTTATACTTCATCATCGCATTCAGACGCGTTCGCCTAACTTTTGCGTTCGGGCTTACAATCCTCGCCTTTCAGGAGATCAGAAATGAAGAAGAAAACGCAGGAAATTTCCAGGCGCGAAATGCTCGCGGTCATGGCGGTATCTTCGCTGGCAGGCGTGACAAAAGCGTCGCCATTTGATCTACCAAACAGAGCATCCGATTCCTTTCACTTCACCAGGAGCGGGATTGTCAGGCTGGATGCAAAGCCCGACGCGATCGAGATTGTTACCGCGAAGACTGCCGTGATCGTCATTGATATGCAGAACGACTTCGGCACCAGGGGTGGAATGTTCGACCGAGCCGGAATTGATATTTCGATGATTCAAAAAGCGGTCGGTCCGACCGCAACAGTATTGGCCGCCGCGCGCGATGCCGGACTTAAGATTATCTATCTCAAGATGGGATATCATCCCGACCTCTCGGATCTTGGCGCTTCCGACTCTGTGAATCGCACGCGGCATCTCAAGATAATGCACGTCGGAACTACCGTTCGGGCGCCTGACGGAAGCGAAAGTCGAATTCTCATTCGCGACACCTGGAACACTGATATCGTTGCCGAGTTGAAGCCGCAAGCCCGTGATGTCGTGATGTACAAAACGCGATTCAGCGGCTTCTATCAAACCGACCTGGACACCGTTCTCAAGCGCCTGGGAATGAAACACCTCATCATTACGGGGTGTACCACAAGCGTTTGCGTCGACTCGACAATCAGAGATGCGATGTTCCGAGACTATCAACCGGTGCTGCTGGCGGATTGTACAGCTGAGCCCATCGGTTACGGTTTGCCGAGAAGTAATCACGAAGCATCCCTGTTGACTATTCAGGCGCTGTTGGGTTGGGTATCAAGCTCGGGCGAATTCGTAAAAGCGCTCGGCACAGCTTAAATCTTTTCAGTGGTGCCGCCGAACATTTCGTGGGACCGGAGAAGGAGGGTGCATTACAAGGCAGCAGATCATCCTCTGGGCTGGTGCGTATCTGGTCGAGCTGGTCGCTGTGATTTACTTTACGCGCGCGACCGCAGGGCGCGTGGTGGGGGCGCTGGTTGGCGGGGCAGCTGCCGGATTACTGGCGCTGGGTGGAATCGCTCTTTGCGAGACCCTTGGTTGGTGGCGAGTGCCGTTTGCCTCGACGCCATACTTCCTGCCGCTCTTCTATCTGGGCCTCGCTATCTCGCTTACGCCAATTTACCTCGTCACCTGGCGACTGGCTCGCCGATGGGGTTGGCGCGGGTTGGCGGTGTTCCTTTGCGTCGTGGCGGTCATCGGCCCGCCGCGGGATTACCTGATCGCGGCGATGTTTCCAAAGTGGATGGTGTTCGCACCCGGCGTTGCTCCTATCCTCGCGGACGGCGCAACCTATGTCAGTATTGTGGCCCTGGGACACGTCGTGATGCGTCTTATTGCCGGCCGCGCCGGCGAGGACAGGTTGGCGCGACAGCCCACCCAATCCGCCCCATAAATCGTTGGACCCATTTCAGTGGGCCAGGACAGTTCTATCCTGGCTGTTCCAGATGCTGCGCCGGTGCTCGAGACAAGGCCAGCAAGAACACGGCGCTGGGTAGTGTCGTAATTTCGGTTTTCTCCGCGCAGTCTCGGCGACCTTTGCGCCTCTGCGGTGAATCGCCAACGAAAATACGGTCACCGCCGAGGCGCCGAGAGCGCTGAGGACGCGCAGAGAATCTGAAATCCCCAAAGTGTGACACCACCCGGCGCTGATCGATATTGTATTGGCAAGGCACACTGCCTGATGGATTGATCGCGCTGCTTGGCAAGCAGACACGCTGAAATGTGATGACACGGAGGCAATGCTTAGGGAGTTTCTCTTCTCGTACGGAACGCTCCAGCTTGAGGCGGTCCAGATGGCTATCTTTGGCCGGCAGTTGTCCGGTGAGCCTGATGTTCTGTCCGGCTTCGAGGAAACCTTATTGGTTATTGAAGACCAGGGTGTCATTGCGCTCAGCGGAAAAGTACACCACACGATTGGAAAGTTCACGGGGCACGCTTCTGACACGATATCCGGAACAGTATATGCTGTCACACCGGAAGAGATTCAGCGGGCCGATAAGTATGAAGTGGCGCCGAGTCAAAGAGTAGCTGTAACGCTTCGATCAGGAAAACGCGCATGGGCATACGTCGACGCGCGTTACGCGCCGCCGATTAAATGACTACGGGCGCGATGCTGGTGCCGCCGAGTGAATCCGATATGAAACTTAATGTATGCATCGCGGGAGCCACCGGTTGGGTTGGCAAGCTTCTTTGTTTGGCTGTCTCTGAGGCAGAAGATTTGAGCCTCATCGGTGCTGTCTCGCGTTCTCATAAAGGTCGTGCGCTGAAAGAGGTTCTTGCTGACTTGAATAGTGATGTAATAGTCAGCGGATCAGTTGAAGAAGCGCTGGTCACGCCTACCGATGTGTTGGTTGATTACACGAAAGCAGACGTCGTCAAAAAGAATGTGATGAAGGCAATCCGCAGGGGCGTTCATGTTGTCATTGGTACGTCCGGTTTGACGGACCAGGATTTCATTGAAATCAATCAGGCTGCCCTGGATAACAACGTGGGCGTTGTGGCTGCGGGCAATTTCGCCATTACTGCGGTGTTGCTGCAGCGCTTTGCTTTGGAAGCGGCAAAGTATTTGTCTCATTGGGAGATTATCGATTACGCCTCCGACGCCAAAAGGGATGCACCCAGTGGTACGGCGCGTGAGTTGGCGTTTCGACTGTCAGAAGTCAGGAAACCGGAAGTGATGCACCCGATTAATGAAACAATTGGGAACAGGGAAAGCCGTGGGACGACCTTAAACGGGATTCAAGTTCATTCGATCCGTCTGCCCAGTTACGTTATCAGCGTGGAAGCGATTTTTGGCGCCAATGAAGAGCGTTTAACCATTCGTCACGATGCCGGCAGCGGAGCCCGGCCGTACATACAAGGCACTCTTTTGGCAATTCGTGAAGTGAGAAATCAGGTTGGCTTGGTAAGAGGCCTGGATAGGATTATGAAATAATGTGAATAAAGTGTTTCCTGGAGGGAGAGCAAAATGAAAGTAGGACTTCTCGGGTCGGGTGATGTGGCAAAGGCGTTGGGTAGCGGCTTTCTAAAACATGGTCACGAAGTAATGATGGGCACGCGCTCACCAGACAAGCTGGCTGACTGGGCCAGGCAGAATCCGCAGGGCAAAGTCGGCAGCTTTGCTGAGACGGCGAAGTTCGGCGAACTCATCGGACTGGCGGTCAAGGGCTCTGCCGCGCTTGATGTATTACGTGGCGCAGGCTCAGCGAATCTGGCCGGCAAGCCGGTCATCGATGCTACCAATCCCATTGCCGATGCGCCTCCCAGCAACGGCGTGCTCAAATACTTTACCAATCTCGACGAATCTCTTATGGAACGCCTTCAGGCAGACTTTGGCGACACCCACTTCGTCAAGGCATTCAGCTCGGTGGGCAGTGCATCAATGGTCGATCCACAGTTCAAAGGCGGCAAACCAACTATGTTCATTTGCGGCAACGATGAGGGCGCGAAGAAGATCGTGAGCGGGATTCTTGATGAGTTCGGTTGGGAAACGGCAGACATGGGCAAAGCTGAAGCAGCCCGCGCTATCGAGCCGCTGGCGATGCTTTGGTGCATCCCGGGCTTCCTCCGTAATGACTGGGTTCACGCGTTTAAGCTACTTAGCTGAGCAGATGCTCTCTCGTGAAATCATGAGGCAACTTCTAACTTCCACATTGCTAATATTCTTGATCTTTCCTTGTTCAGTTGCAGGAAACACATCAAGTGCTCAAAACGCTGCGACTCAAAACCCGCAGACGACCAGCACCAAAGCTCGCCCAGGCTTTTATCTTGAAATCAAGAGGTCATATATACGTGCCTATCCGGGATGGCAAAAAGAAACCATCGACTTACTAAGAGCCAGGGGCTTTGACGCATTCAACGGCAATCCAAAGAATCAAACCAGCGTTGACCGCTTGCAGAGCATGGAATCGCTGGAACAGGTCTCGAAACCCACCTTAATTATTAGTTCTGTCTATGTAGGTCCATACAAGTCCAGGAAGACAGCCGAACGCATGGTTCCAAGACTGCTTTTGGCGCTCAAGCCTCTGATAGACGCTGAAAAGAAGAATGACGAACTCAATAGCCGGTATCTGTTTTTGGTGGGCGTAGTGGTAGTAACCCAGGGTTAAGTATCTGGGCGCGGATCCGTCGAAGCTAGTGATGGTGTTAGTTTACTTGCTCATGATAAGGCGCGGCAGGTGGGCGTATCACCGGTTTGGGTTAAGAATTAGTCATCCCGAATTTCCGAAGAAGATTCGGCTGCTGTACCAAGCCCCCTTGCTTTGAGTGTTGGCGGGCCAGGAGTGGCGCATGTTTGAGCGATTTAAAAGACCCGAAAGCGAAGCCGTAACCCGGATTGTACAGGAGGAACAGG
>DATGYM010000381.1:0-3517 GCA_035297925.1 Pyrinomonadaceae bacterium
TCGCCGCTCGCGGTTTTAGAACCGGAATATGCATACACGGACGCAATTCCAGACTCGGCCATCGCACTAGTTGAGCCGGCGATGACCGCAGCGGCACCGCAAATTGTCATGACGACCCCAATGATACGAACAATCCTGTCGCTGGCATGATTGTCTGTTTAGTTCATACTCAGAACGCGGCGCTTCATTTGAATACTTCACAAAAGCAAATAGCCGTAAGACGTGGCCATCGCGGCATTACGACGACCCACCCGCGCGTGTCCCTTCTTTCGAAGATTCGTTCGCTAAGTGACTGACCAAATAACCTTCAGGAACGGCACTCGTTCCGTGCGACCGATGGTCCGCAGCGCTCGATTTCATAGTGCCAGTGTCGGTGATGCCAATGCCGGTGATACGCAGGCATATGCCTCCCAGTTTGTTTTTTGACCGCCAACGACGCTGCACAATGACACAAATCCACGGTAACCGGCTCGCTGATGCAGGTCATTTCTGCACCATAGACCAGAACACCGGATCCGATTTTCCAAGGAGCCTCCTCTGGAAGTTACGACGAACCAAGTCCGCGCAGAACCAATGAGTTCCAAAGGTACCACGCACATCACTCTAAAATTTCGGGAACGCCTTGAACCCAAAGTTGCGATAAGACCGCGCGCGCAAACGCTCTCGCTTGCAAGGAACAAAAATTCAGCTGCGTGCGTTTGGACACAGATAATGCAAATTCCAGGAGGTAACCCCAAATGCGCACACTCATACTCGGCGGCCTGCTCGCTTCGGCGATGCTTGTCCCCGCACTCGCACAAAATAATCCTGCGCCTACTGCGCCGGCGCCTGCCGCACAGACCAGTACGGCCCCGAAAGCACATGGCGAGATGTGGCGTTCATCAAAGCTCATCGGCCTCAACGTCTACAACGATCAGAACGAGAAACTCGGCGACATCAGCGAAATTCTGCTCGACAAGTCTGGAAAGGTTGACGGCGTCGTGATCGGCGTCGGCGGCTTCCTTGGCATGGGCCAGCACGACATCATGGTTGAGATGAGCAAGCTGAAATTCGTCAACGAGCCCGCCCGCACGTCATCGGCCACCACCACAACGACCGGTTCTGCGGCGACTGGCGCAGCCAACCGTCCCGCGACGACCACGACGTCCACGACAAAAAGCAAGTGGTATCCTGATCACGCGGTCCTTAGCGGCGCAACCAAAGACTCATTGAAGAACTTGCCTGAGTTCAAATACGACTAAGCAGCGAGGGATAAGCAGAGCCCCGCGTTTGTCGGCGAACTGCCGGAGTTCCACTCTCTCGATCGGCAGTTTGATTAAGGACCGCCGCGCAACAGGCGGTGGTCCTTTATTCTTTATACGTATGACCGCGCCGTCTTCGCCTCTTCCTTGGCGTAATCTTCTGCGAGGTCATCCTCCGACATGTACGACGCCGCCAATGTTCTATGGTCGACCGTGCCGTTACGGAATCAGACCTCCATGCACGTTGATTGATCTGTTAGCCACAGGCTATGTCTACCCTATCTGGAAACTGAGCCACAGTTTGCATGGAACAAATAAAATTAGCCAGCGCCCTCGTAAGACGCCAAGTCGATTGTCAACGTGACCGCGACCGGCGAGCGTGATCCTGAGACAATAAAAGAACGCGCGCTGAACGCGTTGGGCATGCGTAGAACCGCTGCGGGACCTCAGTTAGTGGCTTCTTCCAAATAATCTCTAGCCCAATAGCAACCGTTCGTAATGCGCCTTCACGGTGCCGTAGCACTCGCAGGAACCTTCCTGTGATCAAATCATGTGTTCCATTATGGACTAGGTGATTGCGGGGCGGGCGTCGGACGGGTTGCACTCGAATTATTTAAAAAAGATCACTATGTACGGAACATGACGGAAGGTATTCTGTTCACCCATCATGGGCCTTAAGGATGCCGAGCCTATCGGCACCGCACAGCTAAAAGAAAAAAGTGCAGTTGAGCTGCGATTAGCTCACCCCGGGCAGCAACGAAAACAGAAAGACGGAGATAGCGCATGCGTGACGCGCAACACCTCCGCGCCCAAGCGGAATTCTGTCTGGAGCTAGCGCGCCAGATCAGTGATCACAGGACCGTCGAAAACCTGCAAGCAGAGGCGGAGCGTTATCACGCAGAGGCCGCAGAAATCGAAGCTGAACGACAGCCGGGATCGACGGGCTGATCGCGCAACAGCGTGAAACAGCACCAGCGAGAGGTGAAAGAGTCGAAACCAAGCCGGAGAATGAAACTATGACCAAAGATACAACAGAATTTACCCAGCAAAACAGCGAACGCGCGATGCAGGCGGCCAATCTCGGTATGAATTGGGCCCGCGAACTTGCAGAACAGAGCCTCGATCAGAGCAAAGTTGTGCTTGATGGGTTGTTTAAGGTCACCCGTAAGATGGCCGAAGAGTTCGATGACCAAGCGTTGGCTATTCGGGAACATTCTACAGCACTGACTGAGAAGACACTGTCAAACACGTTTGACTTTGGCCGCAAACTGACGCGCCTCAGAGAGCTACAAGAACTCGTGGAGCTTCAAAGTGAGTTCATTTCTCGGCAATCACAGACAGTCGCCGACCAAACAAGAGAGCTTGGTCAAAAAATTAAGAAGGGAACAGAAAAATTGGCAAACATCACGGCGGGAGCGGCAGCCAGACCGTCTCGCGCCAGCTTGAGGTCGGCGGAATGACTGATCGCCCGCTGTTCCTAGAAACCGCGGGAGATAGTAGTCATGTCGAAGAGCAAGCAAATCAAAACGAAGCGACAGTACAAGAAAGTTGATCTTGCCGATCGGTATCAGGAGATTGGTATTAGCGCCGTAGCCGCGGCGCTGCGATGCCAAAAGAGAAAAAGCCCGACGCTATGTCAGCTTGGCGACAGCAAAAGGAAAACAGCAGCAAGCGGGCCAATGGACCTGTGAAATATTAGGTTCAGTTCGTCATGCGGACAAAAGACTTCCAATCATTGGACGAAAAGCGAGCTTACTACCGCTTGCTGCGGCACCTCCTCAGTGAGCAGCTTCAGGCTACTTATAAGAAGGATCAGGCGCGACCTTTACCGCCAAAAATAGTCGACGTACTGAAAACGCTCGAGCCTCGTAAGCCGCCTGAAACTCACTCGGTTTAGTTGACTTCGCCGCAAGTGTCGCACTTGAAGTTTTCTATCTCCGGAAGGTCACCAACTTCGGAACAAGGCCATCGAGCTGAGGCAATTTGGGCAGGTTAGCGGGTCAGCAGCATGGCTCATGCCACCCAATTATAAGGCGGCGGCGCGTCCTCAATTACGGATTTTTCCATAGTGGATTGTCGGCCCCGGCCTTTTTCGCCCTGCCTTCTCTTCACTGTTCGATCAGTTCCACAATCCGACGGCACTCTTTTTCGTCAGCCGTGCGCGTCAAAACCGCGCGAAGATGTTTCACTGCGCAGCCAGCGTGTGTACAGGAGGCGAACAGCGGCCCCTGCCACGGCTCGATGTTTTCGGCCGATGGAATAGTGATTCATGGTCC
>DATGYM010000382.1:0-5977 GCA_035297925.1 Pyrinomonadaceae bacterium
GGTCCTGGCCAAAATAAGGCATTTCGCGATCGCGATTTCTCTCGTTAAAGTCGATCACGTCCTTTAATGAATGGACCTGTGACCCGGTCCCACTGCGGCTGAGATAGCTATTCAAATCGGCCTTAAACTCAAACAACAACACCTCGAGTTCTGAATCGTCAAACTTTCCGGAGGTTGGAATGTCCGTGGGATCAATAATGACCGCTCCCATCTTCTTCATCTCGGCAATCAGATCGTTCATCAGTTTATCGACCCGGTCACTGAAGCCGAAATATTTGCGCGCCACACCAAGGCGCGCACCCCGCAATCCGTCCTTGTCAAGAAACTGGGTGTAGCCGGTAAACGATTTTCCCGCACTCGTTTTTGTCAACGGATCGTTCGGGTCGATTCCCGTCAACGCTCCGAGCAGGATGGCAGCGTCGCTGACCGAACGCGCCATGGGACCGGCGGTGTCCTGGCTATGAGAGATGGGGATAATCCCGGAACGTCCGATTAATCCGACCGTCGGTTTTATTCCGACGAGCGAATTCGCGGATGAGGGACAAACTACTGAGCCATCGGTTTCGCTGCCGATAGCGGCAGCACATAAGTTCGCGGCGGGTGCCACGCCTGAACCGGAACTCGAGCCGCAGGGATTACGATCCAACGCATAAGCGTTTCTTGTTTGCCCGCCGCGCCCGCTCCAGCCGCTGGTCGAGTGGCTTGAGCGAAAGTTGGCCCATTCGCTGAGGTTTGTCTTGCCTAAAATCACCGCGCCGGCTTCGCGCAGTTTGCCCGCCACGAATGCATCCTGCGATGGGCGCGAACCAACGAGCGCGAGAGAACCGGCTGTTGTCAGCATGCGATCGGCGGTGTCGATGTTGTCCTTTATCAAAACCGGAATGCCGTGCAGCGGGCCGCGTGCGCCTTTGTCCTTGCGCTCACGATCGAGCGCTTCGGCGATCGCGATTGCGTCCGGGTTGATTTCAATCACCGCATTCAGTGCCGGTCCGCCTTTATCGACGGCGTCAATCCGATCCAGATACTTCTTTACCAGCGAATGCGATGTGAACCTGCCCGACTGCATGCCGCCCTGCAATTCTGAAATCGTGAGCTCTTCAAGCTCAAAGTCCCTGGGAAGAAGCTTATAGCCAGACTCTGCCCTGCCAATTAATGAAGCCGGTTTGGCGATGGCAACAGCGCATCCCAGCGCTGCCGTTTCGAGAAACTCTCGACGTTTCATTTATGCCTCCAGTGAATGCTGTGTCGATAATGGTGTCTCGCGCAATGAGCCCTCAGCGCACAACTCATTTAAAACGATGTAGTCGTGCCGCATGCCAACCGGGGACCGGGTGTTCAGCCCGAGCCCTTTGGCACATGACTCATCAGCGCCAGCAGATTATTCTCGGAATCGCGAAAAGATGCTAACCAGAGATCGTACGTGCCCATATCGGCGACGAACTCAGGCGTCTCTTCAAATTGAACACCGCGCGCAGACAGTGTGTGATACGACAGTTGAATATCGTCTACCTTGAAATAGATTATCGAACTGGGATGATCAAATTCCGGTTTTGCGGGAGGCGATAGCATTAGCCGAATCCCGCCACAATCAAAAAAAGCGAGATTCGGAGGCGCGCTAAAGAGATGTTTCATCCCCAGCTTGTCGCGATAAAAAGTGGTGGCTCTCTCGACGTCATGCGCGTTTACCGCAATTTGCTCGATCGTGGAGAGACCGGTGTCGGTTGGAGTCATCGGCGCAGCTCCTCTTCAGCCGGAAGATTCCCTGAGATCGCCTGAATCTGAATTCGCATGAATTTACTCCGGCGCTGCTCTTGTGTCCAGATTTTCACTGCCAGGGTTTGCAGGCCGCTGGCAAATTCCCGCAGGTTGCCCTAACGTTGCTTTCCGATTAATTAAGTGGATGGTGCGAGTGAAGGGCTTAAGGCCGCCCAATCAAGGCGAATGACTACCGAAATCACAAACGAAACTGAGCGGCGCGCAAAGGAGACCTATGAGGTCCTGCCGCTGGTCGCCGTTGTTGGGCAGCCGAACGTGGGCAAGTCAACCTTATTTAACCGCCTGATCGGCCAGCGTCGTTCTATCGTTGGCGACGAACCCGGCATAACGCGCGATCGTATTTACGGCGAAGTGGATTGGAACGGCAAGCGTTTTTCGATAGTCGACACCGGCGGCATTATTCCCGATGACGACGCTGTAATTCCCGCAAATATTTTTAAACAAGCCGGCTTTGCTATCGAGGACGCGCAGGCAATCATCTGGGTGGTTGATGCGCGCCTCGGGCTGACCCCGCTGGATGAGGAGTTGGCAAAACTACTGCGCGCGACGGGCAAGCGGGTACTGGTGGCTGCGAACAAATCCGAAAAGGCACGGGTAGAAGCCGAGGCCGGCGAGTTTTACCGCTTCGGCTTTGAAGAAGTGTTTGCCGTCTCGGCGGAGCAGGGAATTGGGCTGGGAGATTTGCTCGATGCTTTGGTGAAGGATTTGAGGTTTGAGCCGGACCTCGCCTCCCATCGAACAGAGTATCGTTCAGAGTTTGGCCCCGAGTCTGAGATCCCCGGGCCTGAAGTTGAAATTGCCCAGCGCGAGTTGCGTTTGGCGATTATCGGAAGGCCCAACGTAGGGAAGTCTTCTTTGCTAAACCGATTAATAGGAGAAGAGCGAGTGATCGTGTCTCCGGTCGCCGGCACTACTCGCGACGCAATTGATACTCTGTTAACTACGCCCGAGCAGAAATTCCGCCTTATCGATACAGCGGGAATTCGGCGTAAGGGCAAAACCGGTGAGATGGCCGAAAAGCTTTCGGTAGTGATGGCGATGAAAAGTTTGACGCGCGCCGACGTCGCCATCGTAATGATCGACGCTGAGGAAGGACCAACTGCCCTTGATGCGCATATCGCCGGTTACGCGCATGACGCCGGTTGTTCCATCATCATTGCCTGCAATAAGTGGGACGCTATCAGGAATAAAGAGACCGGTACACCGATGCAGTTTGAGCGGAAGATCCGCGAGAAGATGAAGTTTCTTGAGTGGGCCCCCGTAGTTATGATCTCGGCGTTAAGTGGGCAACGGGTCGAAAATCTGCTGCAGCTTGCTGTCAAAGCAAATGAAGCGCGCAACCGGCGCATTCCGACCTCGCAGCTGAATGCCTTTTTCGAAGCGGCGGTGTCGCAGCCGCGTGGCGGCAGCGCGCCGGCGCCGGTCAAGGGCGGCCTATCAAGGCTTCACGTGCAATATATGACGCAGGTAGGAGTGCGACCACCAACTTTTGTGTTGTTCACGTCGGGTGGCAAGTCGGGACTACATTTTTCCTATTTGCGTTACTTGCAAAATCGGTTGCGCGAAGAATTTGATTTCTTTGCGACGCCGCTGCGGATTATCGAAAAGCATAAAAAGCGTCTGAAGAAATGAAGACTTTGAACTTTGAACTTTTGAACTTTGAACTTGGTGCTTTGGTTTTAGGTCTTTGGTCTTTGGGCTTTGAATTTTGTTTGGGAAACTCCGGTGAAGTAAGAGTCTCCACATGACAAACGATTAACGTCAAATCTAAGCCCAAAGACCAAAGGCCCAAGACCAAAGACCCAAGACCAATAAGACCTAAGACCCAAGACCTAAGACCAAGACGAAAGTCCAAAGCCCGTTTTGTGATGTCAAAGCCTCCAATCAAATTTGAAGTCCAGGCCCGCGATGGCGCCGCTCGCGCCGGACTACTAACCTTGCGCCGCGGGACGATCGAAACGCCCGTCTTCATGCCCGTCGGCACAGCCGGCACCGTTAAAGGCATGCGCTTCGAAACGCTCGAACACGAACTCGACGCGCGCATCATTCTCGGAAACACCTATCACCTCTGGCTGCGCCCCGGCGTTGACGTAATACGCAGGTGCGGAGGTTTACACCGTTTCATCGGATGGCAGAGAGCGCTGCTCACCGATTCGGGCGGCTTTCAGGTTTGGAGCCTGGGAGCACTGCGAAAGATTAGCGAAGAGGGTACAGAGTTCCGTTCACACCTCGACGGCAGTTTGCAGTTTTTGTCTCCTGAGGTTTCGATGGAAGTACAGGCGGCACTAGGTTCAGAGATCGTAATGGCTTTTGATGAGTGCGCCGCCGGCGATGCGCCACCGGAAGTATCACGAGAAAGTATGGAGCTAACGGCGCGCTGGGCGCGGCGCTCGCGGAGGAAATTTGACAGCCTGCAGTCCGAAGTCGCTGACTCCGGACGCACAGATCCGACGCTGGATCTCAGTGGCGCTCAGGCTTTGTTTGGAATTGTTCAGGGCGGCGCCCACGTCGACCTAAGAGGGGAGAGTCTGGAGCGCACCACGGAAATTGGTTTTGACGGTTATGCCATCGGTGGTCTGAGCGTGGGGGAAGAGAAAGACGTCATGTGGCGTGTTGTCGCCGAGGTTGCGCCTGCACTACCGACAGATAAACCGCGCTATTTAATGGGTGTGGGCACCCCGTGGGATCTGGTTGAAGCAGTTTCCCACGGGGTTGATATGTTTGATTGCGTTCTGCCTACACGAAACGGCCGGACCGGTCAGGCCTTTACCACTCTTGGAAAGGTAAACGTTAAGAACGCCCAGTGGGCCGTGGACACCCGGCCGCTTGATGAGGCATGCACTTGCGCTGTTTGTAGGCGTCACTCGCGCGCCTATCTGCGTCATCTTTATATGTCGGGTGAGATGCTCGCCAGCATCCTGCTGACGCACCATAATTTGGCCTTCTTCCTTGACACTATGCGACGGGTCAGGCAATCTATCCGGTCTGGCGATTTCATCAAATTTCGACGAGAGTTCACCGAGGGGCTGAACGCATTCGAAGCAGACAAGGCGCTCAGCAATACTTAAGTGTGGGATGAAGCGGAAGAGTTGCGCGCTCTATATAGTTTCTTCAGAGGCAACTAAAACATTTCGATGACACCTCTACTATTCATATTTCAAGGCGGCCTCGGGGCTCTCAGCGGATTGGTCCCGATGCTTTTGATTATCGGCGTCTTTTACGTCCTGCTTATTCGGCCGCAACAGAAACGACAGCGAGAACTGCAGGAGACGATTTCCCAGCTCAAGGCGGGCGATCGCGTGGTCACTACCGGAGGAATCATCGGTACAATTACTATGGTCCGGGATACCAGTTTCCTTATTAGAAGTGGGGATAAGTCGGTACTTGAGATCGCGCGGTCGGCGGTTGCGGGTATCCAGGACGAAGAGAAGAAATAGCCGCAGCGCTCTTTACCCAGTGAAGATTTCTTTGCAATGAAAAAGAAGAACCTCCTCCAGCGCACCATAATCATTGTCCTAATAACACTGTCCGGCATCTACACAGTTATCGGCCCACGTCGCCGGCCCACGCTGCACGATTTCACCTGGTCAGGAATAAAGGCCACGCTCGCTACGAATATCCACCTCGGACTCGATCTCAAAGGCGGGTCGCATCTCGTGATGCGCGTGAAGACGGATGAGGTCCTCAAGAACATGACGCTGGCCGATGCCAACGCCGCTGAAAAGGCTGCTAAGGACGCAGGGCTACCGGTTAAGGCAGTGAATGCCGAAACAAGCGGCAACTATCGGATTGTGCTTGAGGCGACCGACTCCTCAAAACTTGCTGAGATCGAGGAAGCAGCAAGAAAGAAAATCTCCCCGGATTGGACGTCTTCCACCAGCGGCAACACCATCACCTGGACGTTATCGCCCTCGGCCCAATCCATAATCGCCGAACAGGCGACCGAACAGGCACAGAAGATTATCGAAAGCCGCCTCGATGCAGTTGGTGTTGCCGAGCCTCTGGTCCAGCGTCACGGCTCGCAGAGTTCCCATCAGATTCTGGTGCAGATGCCGGGCATACACGACCCGGAACGCGTCAAGCAGCTCCTGAAGGCCGAGTCAAAGCTCGAGTTGGTTCACATCGTCAGTCCACCGAGCCCGGCGCCGTTTCAAACTTACAATACGGAAGAAGAGGCAAAGTCGTCTCTGGGCGGAACAGT
>DATGYM010000383.1:0-2628 GCA_035297925.1 Pyrinomonadaceae bacterium
CGGCAGAAATTATCTTATGCCTGAAAAAATCGAAAAAATAATGGCGGAACTCAAGAGTGCCGATGCACGCCACTGGCGCTCACTCGTTGCCGCGGCGGAGAAAGAGATCGAAAAATATCGATGGCATTTCTCACTCACTGCTCGGAGTGGCCGCGTGACGGCTTTAATATTATCCGCACAGAAACACTCCCACCGGACTTTGAATCATGCATTGAATGTTTAGAACTCAGCGGCACCGGCATGTAATAGAATCTTACTGGATTTCCAGCCAAGCGCTTGCGAATTTGACAACCGCGGCAGCTTCTAATCTAGTCGGGCGATGCAACTTCGCGAGCACCCATTACTATCCCGCGATGGTAAGCGTGGCTGGGCACCCAATTGGATTAAGGTCAGTGGACCCGGTCCAAACGTATCGAGCGATGAATCAGGAGTCCTTTCAAGCATAACACTCTCAAGACTCGATCCGCCCGCAGCGTGCTTTTTTTTGGTTGAGCCATGGCCAACTTCTTACATAGGCAGCTTGGTGTACTGATGATCCAGCATTTTGCCGCCAGCTCTATGCCATCGTAAAGCAGAACGTGGGTAAGCCCGTAAGAGAAATCGGAAGTATCGATTTGCCTAGTGCGACCATTCGTAGGAGTGTGCAGATCTTTCCCACTATCCAAATTGATGGCGATCGTCTTTGGCGTGCCCTTCGGTTTCTGCTCGCGACGGAAAATCGGAGACATTGATTCGACTTCATACGAGCGATACGCCCGCACGGTTTGCATTGGTCCTCGGTGTCAGTAATCTGACACAATTCACGCCTCACCTATAGGCGTTTGCAGACAGAAATGGCGAGAGTAGCGGTCAAGTGCCAGGAAATCCAGCTAGGACCGCTCTTTGCGTGTCGCCGTTTTGCGGTGGATCACCCTAAGTTAAAATCAGAGCGGCCCGACGGGGCGTCAACTGCTACCTTGAAGACCGCTTCATCATCTCCGGATGCGCCCCACTTTAAACGCCTCTTCGATCTCAAGGAGATTTTAGAGAAATTGACCTGGCAATCCTATCTCAAGATAAAACGTGGCAGCCAGAGAAACGACGGGTGAGCTACCATGACAAACAATGCAGTCAATCTCTATTTTCCAGAAGCCGAAAAAGATTATCGAAAAGACACTTCAACTGAGCTTTGGCACTTTCGCTCCGACTGCTCGCGCTGGCCACAGAGCATATACGTGTCACTAACTCATCTTCCAGAGGATGCGGCCATTTGTAAGAGTTGTATTGAGCGAAGCAAGCTGTAGCGGAAGTTTGATGCGGCGCGGCTAAGCCCCATAGTCTTTTACAGGCTCAGCCCATGGCATTGAGCCGGCATAAAAGATCAATTCTTCCCCAATCTTTTCTGGCAAGATCTACAGTGCCGCGGCGGGCACCAGCCGTCATTTTGATATAAGTTCGCTCAGATGAAGGATCTCGCCCACGATCTGTGCCCGCCGGGGATGCTCCGGCGGCAGCCCTACAATTTCGCGCGCCAGCTCGCCCATCCTTTGATCGATCATTTTAGTTTGTTCAGACTTGAACGATCTGCTGAGTTGCGAGAGCGCGCAAAGCTCTTGTAGGCGTTGAGCGCGCACGGGATCGTCGGGATTCATTTCGCCTATCTCCCGTGCAATCGCATCCATGGTTTTATTGAGCATCTCAGAAGTGTCCGATGCAAACGCTTTGTCGGTCATAGATGCAGCCCTCCTCTGTTGAATACCAGGACCGTCCGATGTTTTTCCAGCCGGACTTCTAGCACAAATATAAAAATTCGAAAAGCGCGATAAAATTATCGGAAATTGAAGGCTCAAACCTTTTATATGTCAAAAAATCGGAGTTGTTCGTGACATTCTGAGCCCGCATCTCCAGTGAGCGCACAAGCCCTGCCGGGGTACCTCCTTTAGGGACGGCGGGGCTTTGTGTTTTCTGCTTAACGCGGCAGATACCGGCAGTGCATAGCTCGACTCACCCGTTAGCTCGCCGGTAGAATTGTTCCGCCTTTCACCTTCCGCAAGCGTGGAACGGCGGAATTGCCGACTTTAGATTTCTGTTAGCTCGCAATCTCTGGTGTGTCTTGAATGCAATATCGATCCAGAGGAGACGGGGGACAGATTGAGCTGTCCCGAGTGGCCGCTCGAAAGCGCAAGCTTCGTGTTCTCGTCTTCGCGGAACTCCCGCCCGAATTGCAGCTATGCGCGAAGTGCGTTGCACTGCGTGCGGCCCGGCGAGTGCAGAGGAGCGCCAGGTTAGGATCAGCCGAAAATGATGAGGGCGACAGCGGCAAGCGCCACGGTGCCCTTATCAAGCAGTGCTCGCAGTGGCTGTCGAAATGCAAGTCAGATCCGATCAAAACTTTGTTTTGCGATACGAGATGTCTACAAGCTGTGCTGTGGCTTAGGAAAGCAAACGCTTTGAAATTTGTCTTACGACAAAATGGGGAAATTACGACATCGCCCGGTAGGCTGGGCTATTCTCGCTTACGCGATTCCCCTGTTGTGCGCTTTGTCTTTACTGACCCCTTTCGTTCTGAGTGGAATTATCGCTTAGCGGCTTTCTTTTTAGATGCCCAGTAAGCCTTCAACTTGGCCGAGAGGTTCGCCCGGACTGCTG
>DATGYM010000384.1:0-6277 GCA_035297925.1 Pyrinomonadaceae bacterium
CGGCAAACGAGAAGTAATTCGGTTGGCGAGGGGAAACCTTGAATGACGAGAAGAGTGACTCGGCACCAACCGCAGCCCGCCTCGGTAGAAGGCTCCGTCGTCTCTCTTTACAAGCCAGGTGGTTCATCTCCCTCGAAATGCGGGTCATACCCGCTAAAAAGGAGGCACTCCAGGCGCTCAGCATCTCGAAGAACGTCGCCTGGAACGCAATTACGTTCCGCTTCGAGGAAATCGACAAGTCCATTAACAGCACCCGCGACACTCCTATGGATCAGAGGATCAGACCTTGTCAACTCGGCGTAGCGTTTTGTGGCCGCCCAAAAAGCTCGAAACTGTTGCAGGGGATATTTCCGCTTGTCCGAGGAAAGGCCTTCCTGGAAATCGGCCCAGCATTGCATCGCCTCAGCCGCTAACCGATCCTTCTCTGAGGACGACATGTTCTCTGTTCCTCTCCCCGAGGCGCCATTCGGACATCGTAGTGTATCCTTCCGGCCTAGTCTGATGAGATGCCCGGCCCGAATCTGACGCCACGCACTGCCGGTTGTATTATCGACCATGCGGAAGCGCCGAACCGCTACCAACAGCCGAGAGGGTGAGTCCACAATCCCCCGGTTGGTAGGGTTGAGCCGAAATACCATCTGCTACAAGGGCGTTTCTCGGTACTAATCCGACGGACGAACGATAACTTCTGGCTTGCCCGTGACTCGGGAACAAGCATCGGCTCTTTTCGGCACGGCTGGCTGACGTTCCATTAGTCGTTTTCTGATGTGGAGCTTCGAATGTGTGCTTCTGCCATGTGCCGATGCTGCTGAATTCATACAATATGCCCCTAGAGTCTGTGAGTGGAGAAATTGGCGGGTTTCTTATCCGTGTCTACTGCGCGCTAAATCTGTGCTACGTGGCCGCATTTTTGGGCAGGTTTGCTCCCTGCTATCGGATGATTTACTCTTTTGCGGTCAAAAAACCATGACCCGTTCCCTTCTCGTCGGTCTCGTAGCCGCATCCCTCATCGCTTCTTGCTTCGCTCAATCCTCCGCCGACCGCGTCTTCCGTAACGGCACGATCTATACCATCGACGCGCGCGGCACTATTGCACAAGCGATTGCAATTCGCGACGGCCGCATCGTCTACGTCGGCACCAACGACAAACTAGCCCCCTTCATCGGCGCATCCACGAAAGTCACCGATCTCCACGGCCGCTTCCTCATGCCCGGACTGATTGACGGTCACATGCATCCGCTTGGAGGAGGCCTCGTCCTCCGTAAATGTGGCCTCAACTACGAGCCGCTGACTGTCCCGGAAATGCAGGGCCGCATTCAGGAGTGCCTCGATAAAACAAAAGAACAGGAGCCGGACGGCTGGCTCGAAGTCGTCAGCTGGTTTCAGGAGAGCATGCGTCCGCCGGGCGTGAAGACTAGCCGCGCCACTCTCGACGCGCTTAAAACCTCGCGCCCCATCATCGTGCGGTCTTCTTTCGGACACACGGTGCTCGCTAACTCGCGCGCACTCGGTCTGGCAAAAATCACCAAAGCGACTCCCGATCCTCTCGGCGGAAAAATCTGGCGTGACCCCGAGGGCAATCCCACCGGCCTCCTCGAAGACGCCGCTTTCGACGTGTTCTCTGACCTGATCCCCAAGCCCACTCCCGAAGAAAACATCGCCGCCGCCAAAGAAGCACAGCAGGCGATGCTTGCTCAAGGTGTGACTTCTTTCCTCGATGCCGCTGCCGCTCCAGAGAGCATGACCGCCTTCACCGCTGTGCAGACGAGCGGCGGACTCAAGGTGCGTGCGCATTTTGCTCCCGTGATCAACCCGCCGGAAGCCAGCGGTCCCGCCCAGGCAGTCTCAAAAGTGGTCGCTTATCGCAAGCAGTACGATCAGGGCGCTCTCCAACTGAAGCCCGGCATCACGGTGCGCAATGCCAAGCTCTTTCTCGATGGCGTGATTGCCGCTCCCGCCCTCACTGGCGCCATGCTCGAGCCCTATCGCAAAAACGTCGGCACCCAGGAGAATCCCAACTGGGTTGACGGCGATAATCGCGGCCCGGCCGTCTACTTCCCGCCCAAGGCTTTGGCAGAAATTGTGGTTCGCCTCGGCCGCGCCGGCATTGATCCCCACATGCACGCTGACGGTGACGCCGCCGTTCGCGCCGGCCTCGATGCGATCGAAGTCATGCGCAAAGAACTGCGCGGTGCCGATGTCCGTCCCGCCATCGCGCACGACGAAATCGTCAGCCCCACGGACTTTCCCCGCTTCCGGGCGCTTAATGCGCTGCCGGTGCTGTCTTTTCAGTGGGAAAAACCTGCCGGCGACACACTCGGTTTGATCAATTACTTTGGCCCGGCGCGCATGAAGATTCTCGAGCCTGCAGGCCTGCTGAAAGCAGCTGGCGCGCGAGTCGTGTTCGGCAGCGACTGGCCCGTAGATCGGCTCGATGAGTGGTTTGCCCTCAAAGTCGGCGTGACCCGCACGAACGCGCGCGATGCCGGTCTGCAATATCAGGGCAAACTGGGCGAAGATCCAGGTCTACGGGGTGATGCCGTGCTCCGTGCAGCGACGATTGATGCTGCTTATGAACTCCATGAAGACGATGTCTGCGGCTCCTTAGAAATCGGAAAGTTCGCCGATCTGATTGTGCTTGACCGCAATCCTTTAGATATCGCGCCTGAGGATATAGCCAACGTGCGAGTGCTTGAAACCGTGGTCGCCGGATCAACCGTGTTTGCAGCGAAGGTCAGGTAGGTTTACAGGCGGGGAGCGAACTCCTCTCCGCTTAGTAGCCGGAAAACTGGGCAATCTCTTCCACGTTGCTGTCTGACCGACTTCGGCCCGAATTCTTCACGTGTTGCACTGTCTCTATTGCAAAACCATCCGACTGCGATTGCTGTTGCATATCATCAGCAAGGCGCGCCAACGAACTTCTTGTCGTCAGTTTCCCGATTGCCCGTGATCCAGGAGCGATACGGAAATGTGAACGAATTGAGGACGGGCCAGCTTTCGACAACGGTCTTTTTCAACCATTGACACGGATCCGCCTGCCGCCCTCGGGCCGAATCGTGTGGCACGATTCGCGATGCCAGTTGTCTCGAAAGGTGATATTGTCCAACCTACCATGCTGGACGTGCGATCCACTGGACCATGTCTTGCTCTTAAACCCTGTGTCCGCTGCTACACTCAGCGGACTGGCTGCGACCAAGGTGTGATCTCGGTCGATCCTGTCGTAGCGCGGCTCGAGCAGGCAATTGAGTTCCAATTCGAGACTCCTTACGAAATTCATCAGGAAGGAATTGAAATTGCCCGTGTCGCACCTTTGGCGGTGGTCATAGGGCCACAGACGCGGAGGCGATTTACGGTTTTCATCAAAGGTCCTGTGGAAGCCTTCGCGATCATCTTCCAACCAGCAGGTTTCTACCGGCTTTTCAAAATCCCGCTCTCGGAGTTCGCCGACGACGGAACGGACGGGTCGCTTGTGTTTGGCTCAATAGCCATGAGCCTTCGAGAGCGTCTGGGAGAAGTGAATCACTTTGCCCGGAGGGTCAGAATCGCTGAAGAATTTCTCCTCCGCAGGCTGGCCTGCGTTGAGGAGCGCGATCCGTTTGTATATATCGCCGCCTCCTTATTAAACGTAGAGGTGGGATCACGAATCGGTGAGATTGCGTCACAAATCGGTCTGAGCCTCAGGCAGTTCGAGCGGCGTTTCCAACAATGTACAGGAGTTACGCCGAAGCTATTCGGGAAAATTGCGCGATTCCAGGCTGCATTGGAGCAGAAAACGAGATTTCCATCTCGGTCCTGGACGACCGTGGCGCACGCGTGCGGGTATTTCGATCAAATGCATTTGGTCAGAGATTTTTGGGACTTGGGGGGAGCGAGTCCAAGGTGCGTTAGCACTGATGTTCCCGCTGAGCACATAAATCACTTGCTAGAGTTTCCACAAGACATGAAGTGACCCTCTCGCCTAGCGATATTCGGTAGGTCGCCTTTCCTGGATTCATCCCTTCCCCGGTTACGCCACTTGCTTCAACAAATCAAGAGATTTTGAATGCTCCAGCTTACTAATGTCGAATTCGTACTAGGCGCCAGCTCGGGAATGCGACTAGAGTCCGGTCTGGAGTAGTAAGCCAGTTCTGGAGAACAGATATGAAGCAATATGTTGAGAAAGTCCTTGGTGTGACCGCCTTCGTCCTCGTCCTCGCCTGGGCAGTGTCAATGAGCTTAGTGCGGGGGCACGCCTCTGATGTAGACGATGGACAGCACGGTGAAGAGTCATTCGTCAGACTTGGGCTCGAGATATCACCGGTCCCGCTGAATTTGGCCGGCAAAAATCGGGATCTAGTCGGGCTGGGGAGCTACATCGTCAACGCTCATGCCGCTTGCAATGACTGCCATTCCCCCGGCCCCGCAGTCGAGTATGTGAATGGTGGCAATCCGTATTTCGGTCAGCCAAAGAAGGTCAATCCGGACGTATACCTGGGTGGCGGCCAAGATTTCGGCCCGCTCATTCCTGGGTCCGCGCATATAATCTCACGAAACTTAACCCCAGATAAGACCGGACGGCCCGAAGGCGGCCGCTCGTTTGCCGAGTTTCGCGAGATTCTGAAGACCGGGATTGATTTAGATCACCTGCACCCGACCTGTGCAGATGGCATGGTGAACGAGAGCTGCGTTCCGCCGCCTTTCGACGGTAACCTTCTCCAAGTTATGACTTGGCCGACTCTTCAAAACATGAGTGATCGTGACATTCGCGCGATCTATGAGTATCTGAGCGCGATTCCGTGCGTGGCGGGACCGCCTGCGCCTGACCCACGTCACAACGATTGCGAGTGAGACTCTTTCCACGCATCGGTCCACACCGAGAACTGATGGTGGCTTTCTCGGCAGTGCACTGCTTGCGATACTTTTTCTGCAGCCACTGGCGGCCAGGGCAGCGCCCGATTTTTGTGGATTGATCGAACACCGAACCGAACACTGGGTTGCGAGCTGGTCGGCTTTGAGCTGCAACTCCAATGCGTCGTAGCTGAAAGCTCGGTATTTACAAGTGTGTACTCAGTTCTCCGGAAGTGGATCGGAGATTCGGCGAACCATTCGGCGTCATTTCCGGATAGTGCAACGCGCTGCAGTAGCGAACGGCGACAACTGCGCGAGGGGCAAGTCGCTCCCATTCACCGGCAAACGCCTTCGCAGCACTCGCGATCGCCAGCGACGTGTGCTTCACCCGGGCCCTGAGCCGCAAGCGCCCAGGTCAAGCAGCAATGTTCGTTCATTGAAAGGAGATTCTTATGAAATTGGATCGCACAAAATCAAGTAGAGTGACTCTGGTGTCCACGTACACAAGGAAAATCGTACCCGTAGTCGCGCTGCTGATGATTTGCGGCATTGCGGCCATGGGGCAAGCTATTGTGACGAAGTCGATCCAGGTGACCGGAACCGAAGCGGACGTCTTCACCGGCTGCAATGCGGACGGGTTTTGCGTTGAGTTTTTCACGGTAGCGCAAACTCCGACTGGCGTGGCGCTGTCCTACTTCATCGCCACACCGCAGGGGCTCGTGTCTGGCGATGGTACGGTTCCCAACCCCAGCTTGGTGACTATAGGAAAGCAAGTGATTCTCAAGGTGGATACCAACACGGTGGCGGGCTTTGACAATGAGACTTGCGTGTTCACTGAGGACCAGGGCCTGGTGTGTACGCCGACCGACGGGAGCGGAGTAACGCTCAATTTCACGTGGACGAAGGTACCCGGGTCGACTCTCGCGTCGACGGGCACCCAGACATTATCGGGCAAAGGTTTTACGTTCGTTTTCCACGGCACACGAATCTCAACTTCAGCGACTTTTGCCGGGAGTCTCTCAGTGTTTGGGTTGTCGACGACGTTTGGGAGCGCAGACGTGATCAGTGCCTCGATAGCCTCGAGCAAGGACCTCTCGATCACAATAACGCGGTAAACGTGAAATCGCGATTTTTCAACAACAATCCCTTTGAGATACTGCCAACTCCCCAGCTTTCATTGACTTGGCTTATGCTTCCGCCGTAGCATGCTTGGGCACGATCGGCCATACCATCTGGTCCTAAGCCGCATCGATCCACGATGACATACCACTCTGTTCAAGAAGTATTAGGACGAGGAAAGGCATTCATAAGTCGCTGGCTTAACCCGCGTTTTCTCACCACGCTCCTGGCTCTTGGCCTCGCCTCCCTGGCGGCAGGCGCACAGGGCTCCACCCCGCCACCCGGAGCGATTCAACCCAATGTTCTCTATGGGGCCGCGTACTACAACGAG
>DATGYM010000385.1:0-5121 GCA_035297925.1 Pyrinomonadaceae bacterium
CCTCCGCCTCCTTCAGGATGGCGATGATCTGTTCCTCGTTAAAGCGACTCTTGCGCACGACTCCTCCTCTCTGGCCCTGAGCGGGCCATCGTAAATGGAGAAGTCACATTTCCGCTGGACTACTTTTCGGGGGGCAGGTCAGCCAGATCAGCTTCAGGAGCAATCGTGTCCTTTCTTCCGAGGAGCTTCGCTCTATTTTTAAATTAACATCCGGCGACGTCTTCAGCCCCGCGAAGATCAGCCAGGGGGTTGATCAGATACGGAGCACCTACGTGAGGCGTGGTTACCCGGATTCCACGATAATACCCAACGCCAACATCGACGACTCGCGTCACGTCATCAGCATGGTTTTTGACTGCGATGAAGGCAAGCAGGTCCACTAGGTTCGCTCTTAACTGTTTAAAAACCGCCAGTTCACCAGTAATCCTGCGAACCGGCCTTGTGCGGGAACCCTTTCCTTCCGGCACAGCGAAGACGGAGCAGAATTCCACCGCGCGGCGAGCCACAACACCACGACCTGGATACCCTTACGTAAGGCGGCTTTCCCAGGAACACAGAGATTCCGCGAACTGACCCATGTATTAACGCAACGACCGCTTTAAAATACTTTTGCGTTTCTTAATTTTTATAACTAAAGGCAAATTTAAAAGGAAAGCTCACCTTTTAAATAAACGTATAAATAACGCCCCAATGAGTTATCATACACTAGCGTATGTATAGTTAGAAACACCCTAATCCACTTGATATTTATTTGCCAAGATTTTGCCGGAATACTTCAAAACCGGAATACTCTTTCAAAGATGACCAAGTTAGAAGTTTTAGTAATTTTTGCTCAGTACGGCGGGTTTCTTAAACCCGATGCTATTCTTGGTCGGTTTCAGCAGGGTCCCGACCGCCGCTCGCTATACAGCTATCTGGGACGGCTGGAAAGGCAAGGGTTGCTCGACCGGCACCCGAATTCTCGACGGGGCCACTTAGCCTATCGACTAACAGATCGAGGACGAGCCCGACTGGCATACCTTCGCCGGAAGTCGGGAGCGTGAGTCGGTCCCCTTCGCCGACCGGATCGCCAACCCCAGCCAAAAATGGTCAGAGGGATTTCGGCATAGGGGTCCGCGCTTTCTGGCGCTTCGGTTTCTTGGGATCGACTTCGGGATGTCGTAAGACCCTTCGATAGTGTCGGTCAGCGCCCCCTTCCCCTATTACGTAACGTATGTACGTAATGTAGGAGCCAACCCTCGCCGGCTCGCCGTTTAGGATCTCCAGCCTGATTTCCCTCGAAAGATTCGCGCTTTTTTTAAAGATGTTACACATTATATGTGTTATACTTTGTGTGTGCCGAATCCTAACTATCACCGTACCTTATTCGAGGCCAAGCAAGACCTGGCTCGCTGCTTGGTCCAACGCCAGAAGATCGACCAGAAGGTGGCCCGTCTTCAAGCTGTCGTCGGCGATTTGCAAAATCTTTGCGCCGAACTGGATCAAAAGACCTTTGACAAACGGGTCGATCATGTAATCAAAGCACACCTAACTGTGGGAATTACCGAATCTGCGCGCATCATCTTGAAAGAGAATTTCTTTCCGATGACCGCGAGCGAACTCAAGAAAAGCATAGAAGCCCGGAAGCACGACTTGGCTCCCTACTCGAATCCCTTAGCCGTGATCCACACCGTGCTCAAGCGGCTCGTACAAAGCGGCGAGGTGAGAGTGGTTCCCCAGGCTGAAGGAAAGAAAGCCTATCAATGGATCAGCTCAACAGACAAGGCGTTGTCCGAACTACAGAAGAGCAGTAGGCCAGCCGCTCAGAAGCGTGGCGGCTCGAAGGAGTCCAAATGAAACCCTTACTAGTGAAACCAGATCTTTTGCGACTCTTCCCGTGCTGTGTTTGCGGCGAGGCACGCGAGGTGGGGATGACCAAGAAGGATAAGCCTTACCTGATCTGCGATCCCTGCGGAGTGCAAGTCTTTGTCAGAGGGAAAACCGGGATTCGACGATTTGAAGAATTAGTTGCGGAAGCGGCGGGAAATAACGTTTGGAAGCGCTTGGCCGAATTGCAGCAACGCTACCAGTTCGAGTGTCCCAAATGCCGCAAGAAGTTCTGGTTAACCCCGGAACTGATTAAGACCAATTGGGCGAACGGGAAGTTGGAAGGTTATCGGTGTCCCGATTCAGGATGTGGCGGAATCGCCAAACCGGAGAAGGCAGCATGAAACTCACATTGTTGGGAATGATCGCAACCTTCGGAGTCGCAGCAGCGGTGTTTCTGATGTTTCTTGTTACGACCAGGACCGCCGGGGACAGTGTTGTTGCAGAGAACTGACGAGCGGTGACAGAACATGACGACCAGCACAGAACGCGAACCCTTCGTTGACGCCGGAGAGGCGGGAAAGTTTCTCTGCTTGCGCCCGCGCCGCGTGCTGGAACTGGCACGCCAGGGTGTCATCCCTGCTTATCCTCTGGGTCAGGGCAAACGGCGAGTGTGGCGTTTTCGGCTCTCCGAGATTGCGGAGGCGGTCCGCGCCTGCGGTGTAGACTGTCCACGGCAGTCTCCCGCGCCAAGACAGGAGACGACCTAAAATGGCGCGGTTCCAACGTGGAAGTTTGCGGATTGAATCCCGCAGAAACGGTGAAAACTGGGTGTTGCGCTATTTCGTAACCCGGCACTCCGACGGTCGAAGAGTCGAGCACAAGATTCCGATTGGACTTGTGCATGACTTTCCGACTGAATCGGCGGCATGGGCAGAAGTAGAGCGGCAGCATCTACAACTCAACGAGCCCGACTTCAAACCCCGCATGACGTTTGCCCACTTGGCCCAACACTTTATGACTCACGAGCTAGGCGAGCAAATTGAAACGGCTGATCCGAAATCCCATACTACGATTGCTGGCTAAAAACGCATTCTCAAGAATCGCTGCATTGACAGGTGGGGCAAACGGACCGCCCTCAGTCTTGAGCCGCTCGAAATCGAGCAATGGCTAAAGGCGCTGAAGCGGGACGAAGGACTGGCGAATCCGACACTCGACAAGATACGAAGGGTGATGAGTCTGGTTTTCAAGCACGGCCAACGCCACGGGCTGATTCCTCGTAACCAGGAGTCGAACCCGATGCGCTTTGTTCGCTGCAAAACGACCAGCAGTTATGAAGCGATGATTTTGACTCCGAAGCAGGCGTTTGATGTACTCATGCACCTGCAAGAGCCAGAACGCACACTCACTTTGCTGGCCTCTGCGACCGGGCTGCGTATCTCGGAATGCTTGGGCCTGCAATGGCAGGACGTGGACTTCGAACAAGCGAAGATTCATGTCCGTCGCACTTGGACGTGTGGCCAGATCGGTATGCCGAAGAGCAAGTCTTCGCATGCCCCTGTGCCGCTTCATTCTCTGCTTGCCGAGTTCATGCAGGCATGGAGCAACACGACCCCCTACTCCCAACCTGGAGATTGGGTGTTCGCGTCCTTCAAGTGCAAGGGGAAGCAGCCTCGGGTAGCCAACATGCTGGTCGAGTACCATCTTCGGCCCGCAGCGGTGAAGGCTGGGGTGGTGGCGAAGGATGACAAGGTACGGTTCGGGTTTCACAACCTAAGGCACAGCCTGGCGTCTTTCCTGGTGCGCATGAAGACCGACCCGAAGACCGTGCAAGCCCTGCTTCGGCATTCGGATGTGAAAACGACGCTTCAACTCTACGCTCACAGCATAACTGAAGACCGGATGGCGGCTCAGGGGCAAGTGCTCGAAGCCATCCTGAAATCAAGCAGTACAGCGGTGAAGTGAAGCAAGTTGCCCGAATCCTGGGCTGAACCTGGGCTGAAGGCTTTTCGGAGTTTTGACTTAAGTCCCTTTGAAATGTGGTGGCCAGGGACGGAGTTGAACCTCTCCGCACTGTTTATTCCACGGGAGTTGATGCAACTCATTGAGAAATAACGCACGGAGAAAAGGTCAAAACGCTAGAATCGGAGATCGAACAGGACACACAGCAGTACACGGAAACAGGACATGACGAATCACTCGACCTGTTTCCTGCACGCAGACAACTTCGCCGTCGTCTCCCGCAGAACCTTTTCAGGGATACGGAGGGTCTGATACTTCTTGCTGCCGATCTTGAGGACGCCCGGGGTCTTGCAGAAAGCCTTCCGCACCGTGTCTTTCGATAGCCCCCAGAGTTCCGCGATTTCCGCGACGGTGTAAAAGCGTTCGGTCGAGTTTGTCGTCACGGTCACATCAGCCTTGGCAATGGTCTCACCATGACGACGCCTCATCCGTTCCTGTTCAGCGGCGAGATTGAAAGGCGCACGAAGTTGCTTGATTGTCGCTCGAACTCGGGTTTTGGTTTTCTTCATCGTCCCTCCTCTGCTTTTGCGCGGCATGTCGCGGAACTAGGGGAATCGAGCGCACGAAGGGCTGCGTCCGCGATATATTTCCCGACCACTCTGACGATCTTGTATCCCGTGTACGCGACGAGGGCCGCCTTGAAATTATCTTCGACGACGTACGAATCGATGTACAACGGATCGCGAAACTCAGTGAGATTAGACTTTCCCGGTGCCATAAATCCTCGCCAATGCCGCCTTGCGCTTCTCCGAGTTCCAATGAGCAAGAATCGTGTCGTCACTAGTTGTCGTCGGCCTGCGCGTCTCGACATTCTCGTACTTCCTGTAGAGTTCGCCATACATCCTCAGAATGTGCTGACGTCGTGTCTCTGTCGTCTCCGGCTGATCCCACTCCGCTTTGAGATTGGCCATTTCCTTGATCGCCGCCGAGCGGTTCTCGCGATAGTCTCGGTCTTGGTCTTGCTTGTAAATCCGCCCCCAATAATCCCAATTGGCCTGCGCCTGCGCCTGCCTCTCTAAATCTCGCGGGCTGACTTGCTGCCGACGTTCTGCTTCGGCTTTCTGCTTACGTGCGGCTTCGGCGGCCTCGGCATCTTCCCGCTTCTTCCGGCGAGCGGCGGCAGCCGACTGGATCGACCTGATGCGGGCCGAAACCAACGGGTCGCTATTCACGGGTCACCCGTGTATTCGATATCGTAGGCTGTTTTGGCCTTAGATGACCTCGACTGCCTATGTCGTCCTTCTTCACAAAAGACCCCCCGCAGCCCCGCTGTTTATGCACCCCTGAGGGGCA
>DATGYM010000386.1:0-25179 GCA_035297925.1 Pyrinomonadaceae bacterium
CAAGAATGACTTGTATCACTCAAACTTTGGCATCACTGCTGACGGCACTGTTAAGCCCGAAGTTGTTGCGCCGGCGATGTGGGTCGCGGCGCCGATTCTTCCCGGCACGACTGCTTATCATCGAGCTGAAGCCTTATCGCAGCTGGCTGCGGCGCCGGATTACCGCCTTCCCAGTCTGGCGCGTGAACTCGAAGAGAAAGCTGAGCTGCCGGAGTCCGTCGCTGTTGCAGATGTAAATGCGATTCGTACTCATCTCGAATCTACCCTTGAGCGCCACAAAATCGTGGCCTCCCATTACCAGCATGTCGATGGGACTTCCTTTGCGGCTCCCATTGTTACCTCAATTATCGCCCAGATGATCGAAGCAAGTCCTCAATTAACTCCCGGGGCCATCAAAAACATTCTTATCTCGACAGCCGATCGCATTGGTTCAGCAGCTGCGATCCGCCAGGGCTTTGGAATGGTGAACGCGCGCCGTGCGCTGGAATTAGCGTTGCGCGAAGCGCACGCGCTGAACACGGTCGGTTGCAGCCCGCCGCGAGTTGAACGGGGCCGCCTCGTCTTCGTCTTTCATGATGACCTGGCAAAAAACGTGGCACTCGCCGGAGATTTCAACGGCTGGAATAGACTCGCGGCGCCGCTCAGCAGGGATGGAAACGGCCTGTGGCTGACTGAGATCGAAGCGCCTCCACCGGGCCGCTACCTTTATAAATTCGTCGTTAATGATCAGCGCTGGATTGAAGATCCGAGCAACGGGATGAAAGTTCCGGACAGCTTTGGTGGCCTGAATTCTGTGCTTGTGATCGGATGAAAAGGAAAGCTTGAAAATATATTCAAATACCAGAAGAGCGCTTAGGCGATCGTTACTGCGCACGCTTGATCCCTGCGAGCAGCTGGTCCCCCTGATGTCCGAAGCGCTTGAACGGCAGCTCAGCGTGCTTGAACAAGTAAGGCTCAGAATGCACTTCCTCGTCTGTGAATGGTGTGCCCGCTATTTCAAGCAACTCAACTTTCTTAGAAGCCTTCTCCGTCAGCGCGCATCAAGGCCGGCAAACGAGGACGCAGAGCCCGCCAGCCTTTCCTCTGAAGCTCGTGAACGGATCCGTAAATCTCTTCTCCAGAGTGACCCGGAAGACAGGTAGTCAACCGGTCCGGACAGTTTCCCTCCCTTCTGCCCGAATCCTGTGACAAACCGATACCCACTTTGGAATTTCTGCGAGACCACTGTAAGGAACGACCGTTTGGCCCGACTATTCGCGTGAACACGGAAACGAAGTCCGAGAGGAAGTAAGCATCATGCGACGACGGTTACTGATAAAGAAGAGACTCCGCAAGCAGTCAAGAATGTTAAGAGCAATTGCGAAACAACAAGCAGACGCGCGCGAATCCTGCACGCACAACTTCTATCTAACGAGCGCCGGCCCGACCAATCCTTTTGTAAGCTGACGCGCAGATCACATCAATAAACGAATGAGGCGCGACGCTGGTGGGCGCGCGATGGAAGATGGATCTAACAACTCCAAACAGTATCAGTGTGTTCGACAATCTGCGGCGCCGAATGCTGCTGCCTGAGACCTGGGTTTACAAAGAAGCCAAAGACTCAAAGCACTGGAGTGTTCAAGTGTTCCATTCCTTGCGACTACATTGGCCTGAATACCTGATGGAGGCCGGCGAGTTGGGAATATTCATGATCGCGGCCTGCACTTTTGCTGTTCTTATCTTCCATCCATCTTCGCCGGTCAGTCAGGCGATAGAAAACGAAGCAGTAAAGCGGATGTTGATGGGCGTGGCGATGGGCTCTACGGCAATCGCGATTATTTTTTCCCCTATCGGCAAGCGATCCGGCGCTCACTTTAATCCGTCCGTCACCCTGACCTATTTCCGCCTCGGAAAGGTTGCGGCCTGGGACGCCGTTTTTTACATCGCTTTTCAATTCCTCGGCGCCATTGCCGGCGTACTCGTGGCTTCGCTCCTATGGGGTAATTTGGTTGCCCATCAATCGGTAAACTACTCCGCAACACTGCCCGGCCCGAGTGGGCCAACGCGCGCGTTTCTTGCCGAACTGCTCATCTCTTTCATTCTCATGTCTGTAATTCTGAACGTTTCAAACACTAAGCGTTTAAGCCGCTGGACGGGAGTGTTTGCCGGCGCGTTGGTGGCGACATACATCAGCATCGAATCGCCAATCTCCGGCATGAGCATGAATCCGGCACGAACGTTTGGCTCGGCCGCCGTCGGTCATATCTGGCATGCGCTATGGATCTATTTCAGCGCACCACCGCTGGGCATGCTTTTGGCGGCGGAACTTTACCGAAGGCTCCAGGCAGGTAGAACAGTCGCCTGCGCCAAACTCAATCACTACGGCAAAGCCCGCTGCATTTTTCATTGCGACTTTCAAGCGCAGCGCTAACTAAACGATAAACATCAACCAACTTTTTGAAGGAGATTAAGTCATGAAACATCGCCGCCTTTTAATCAACCTGATACTGCTTGCTGCCGCCATGTCCGCGCAACTCGCGGTGGCCACAGCCACGCGGTATCGCGCGGACCAACAAACAAAATTCACTGTCCGCATCGAAAACATCTCCACTGCCGACGGCCAGACGGCTTCAGACGGCAGCAAATGGTCATTCGCGCTTTCACCCGGATTGTGGGTCCTGAACGATAAAAGGTTTGACCTCTTTACCGAAGGCAAGCCGGCCAGTAAAGGCCTTGAATCACAAGCCGAGGATGGCGACCCGTCCGGACTGGCGGGCTCACTGATGATGAATCACCACCTCTCGTCACTCCATGGGGTATTCAATACGCCGACCGGGACGATGGGCCCCGGTCCTATTCGCCCGGGCGATAGTTACGAATTCAGCTTTACTGCAAATCCCGGCACGAAGCTGTCGCTGACACTGATGAACGGTCAGTCGAACGACGAGTTCTACGCGCCTGATGAGAAAGGCATTGCCCTGTTTGATTCCAAAGGTATGCCGGTGAGTGGAGACATCACCAACAAGCTGATCCTTTGGGACGCAGGTACCGAAGTTAATGAGGAGCTGGGTATTGGTCCTAACCAGGGACCACGCCAAAAGGCCATCAATACCGGAGCTGACCAGCACGGTGTCGTAACGCGCGCAAAAGGTGAAGCTATCTATACCAGAAACGCCAAACTCTTTCGCGTCACGATCACTCCCGAACCGGGAATGTAATTTTCAGGGAGCGCGGGTGTCGCCCGCCTCGCTTACTGGATTCACGCTGAAATGTAGCAATGAATTCAAGTCGCCCGCGCTTTCAGCCACTCAAGATTTGTGCGCAAAGCTATTGCTGCGCCAGGAGGTCATTATGAAATCGATCGTTAAATTTACAGTGCTCAGTCTGGTTATCGCCGGAGTAAGCGCCATCGCCGCGGCACAAACAGTTAGTGAGAAGAAAACGCTGACGATCGACGGCGCCAGAACAGTCATCGCTGCTTCAGTCGCCTACGCGAAGAAGAATAACGCGCCCGGCGGTGTAATTGCCGTAGTCGACGACGGTGGCAACTTAATGGCGCTCGAGCGTCTCGACGGCACGTTTGCCGCCGGCGCAAATATTTCCATCGGCAAAGCACGCACCGCGGTGCTTTTTAAGCGGCCGACAAAAGTTTTCGAAGACGTCATTAAGAATGGTCGTACGGCGATGGTGGCGCTTCCTGACAGTTTATTCACGCCGCTGCAGGGTGGCATTCCCATAATTGTCGACGGACAAATTGTGGGCGGTGTCGGCGTTAGCGGCGCTTCCAGCGCACAACAGGATGAAGAAATTGCAATAGCGGGTGCTGAGGTCTTTACCGGCGACAAGAAGATGAGTCACGCGATGCAGGCGGTCAAAGGATCGGTTATGTACTTCGGCAGAGATCAGGTTGCCGCGTCCTTCTCGAAAGGCTCGGTGCTGCTGGATGGCGCCGGCCGCAACTTTATGGTCCACACGAGCCGTCGCGAACAACCGGGCCTCGCTGAGATACATACGCTCGATACCGACATCATTTATGTGCTGGAAGGGACCGCTACTTTTGTCACTGGCGGCAGTGCGGTGGAAGCAAAGGAAATTGCTCCTGACGAAGTCCGCGGCTCGCGAATCGATGGTGGTGAAACGCACCAATTGATCAAGGGCGATGTGATAGTCGTCCCCAATAATACGCCCCACTGGTTCAAGGAAGTGGACGGCACCTTTCTCTATTACACGGTCAAAGTTCGCTAACGCAGCGGGCGCGTAAACCCCCATACGCAGCCCTGAAAAAAATCTCGAGTGGGGGCCGGAAACGCAATGGCAGTTGGAGGTAACAACAAATGAGCTCGCGAAAATTAATCAACACAATGAGAATTCTGTTCCTGGCCGTCATCGTTGGCTCGTTCTACGCCGGCCTTTCCAGCATCTCGAACCGCGCTGCAACCAATGGTCAACCGTCAAACACATCGGCAGATGTCCCAGCCGGTAAGCCGGCCGCATCGATAAATTTAGCTACACCCGAAGGGGTGCAGACTGTCAAAGGCGAATGGCGCTACAGCGATACGAAAATAGTCGAAGTTGACTTTCACAAACCTGGGGCGGACAAACAACCCTCCGGCCCGGTCACAAAGACCTACGACTATACGCCGCACGCAGGCGGCGCTGATTTCGACGATTCAAAATGGGAAGTTATAGCGCCCGCATCGCTGGATCAGCGGCGTGGGAACGGCAGACTGGGGTTCAACTGGTATCGCATCAAGCTGACTATCCCCGAACGCATCGGCGATTTTGACCCGACCGGTACGACGGCGGTCTTTGAGACTTCGCTGGACGACTATGCTGAAGTTTGGGTAGAGGGCGAGCTGTCGCGCGCTTTGGGCCAGTCGGGTGGTTCAGTCATCGCCGGCTGGAATGCCGAGAACCATTTGATAGTGGGCCGCAACGTCAAGCCCGGCCAGCAAATCCAGCTTGCGATCTTTGGCATCAACGGTCCCCTTTCGAATCCGCCCACGAATTTCATTTACCTGCGCTATGCAAGGCTCAATTTTTACAAAGGGGCGGCCGGCCCGCTGGCCTTAACGCCGAGCGAAGTCAACGTAGAAGTTCTCCGCAACGATGCGGCGATGGACGAAGTAGTTGGGCCAAACCCCAAAGTCTTCAAACTCGCCGAAGGTTTTCAGTTCACTGAAGGACCGGTGTGGGTTAAAGACGGCGGTTACCTGCTCTTCAGCGATCCGAACGCGAACACGATTTACAAATACATGCCTAACGGCGACGCCGAAGGCAAGCTGGAAGTTTTTCGCTCGCCGAGCGGTTATTCCGGCGCCGACATCGCTCAATATGGCCAACCCGGATCAAATGGCCTGACACTCGACGCGCAGGGACGTCTGACCATAAATCAACATGGCAATCATCGTGTGGTGCGCGATGAACGTGATGGAACGCAAACCGTTCTGGCCGACAGTTACGAAGGCAAGCGTTTGAATAGCCCGAACGATCTGGTTTACCGCTCGGATGGCACGCTCTTTTTTACCGACCCGCCGTTTGGGTTCCCAAAGTTTTTCAACGACCCGCGCAAGCAATTGCCTTTCAGTGGCGTCTTCTCGATTTACAAAGGCAGACTGCAACTCGTCAGCAAAGACTTTACCGGTCCTAACGGTATCGCGCTGTCGCCTGATGAAAAATATCTCTACCTGGGCAATTGGCCGCGCGCCCTCGTGGGCCAGCCACTGCGCGCCGATGACGAACCCGTCAGCGAAGTGGGAGACAAGCACAAAGCAATCATGCGTTATGAAGTGCAACCTGATGGCACGTTGAAGAATGGCAAGCTTTTCTTTGACTTCACCAACGCGCCGGGCGAGGACGGGCTGGACGGCATCAAGGTTGATCAGAAAGGCAATCTATACGTGTCGGGCCCCGGCGGCCTATGGGTAATTTCGCCTGCCGGCAAACATCTGGGCACGATAGTAACTCCACGCCACCCACACAACATGGCCTGGGGCGACACCGATGGCAAAACGCTTTACCTGTGTGCGCGCAGTGGCTTGTATCGCATTCGCCTGAATATTCCCGGGGTGAGACCTTAACAGACGTTAACGATCACAGTTGGAGGTACAAACTGAGATGGCTATGGAGATTGAGATTGGGGGACAGCAACAGATTAATGCAGTGCAGAAGGGTGGCGAGTTTCTGATTCGCTATGGCCTGGTGTTGGTGCTGGCCTGGATTGGAGCGATGAAGTTCACCGCCTATGAAGCGGCAGGGATTCAGGGATTGATTGCCACTAGTCCATTGATGAGTTGGATGTACAGATTCATGAGCTTACAGGCTGCTTCGAACTTGATCGGATCCGCCGAGCTGGCTGCAGCGCTCTTGATTGCCGTTCGGCCGTTGACGCCAAAGCTTTCAGCGATTGGCAGCGCTTTGGCGGTGCTGACATTCCTGACCACCCTTACGTTCTTGTTCTCGCTTCCCGGCTGGGAGAAAAGCCTCGGAGGCTTTCCGGCCCTTTCTGGTTCAGGCGGCTTCTTATTAAAGGACACAGTTTTACTGGGCGCGGCGCTGTTTACCCTCGGCGATTCGCTCGGAGCTGCGCGCAAAAGCAGAAAAAACAATTCTTAGTTACGGGGGCGAGGGACAGACATGATGCAACTGGATGAGGTGACGGCAAGAATTATTCGCGAACGCGCAGCGTTGACTGAGGGTCGCGGCTTGCTCGTGGGTCTCAGTGGCATCGATGGCAGCGGCAAGGGCTATTTGGCCAAACAGATTGAAGCCCGGCTGGTGCGACATTCAATCGCCGTAGCCAACATCAATGCAGATGGCTGGCTGAACCTGCCGCACAGGCGCTTCAGTGATAACGAGCCCGCCAGGCATTTTTATGAAAATGGCATTCGCCTCGACGAGTTTTTTGCCGGCTTGCTGCTGCCACTGCGAGACCAGCGGACGATTACGCTGACTGCTGACTATACGGAGGAAGCAGCACGCGATTACCGCAGGCACACTTATGCTTTTGAGAACATCGACGTGGTCCTGGTGGAAGGAATATTCATCTTCAAGCGTGAGTACAGGAACCTGTTTGACCTGGCCGTCTGGCTTGACTGTTCTTTTTCTACCGCCCTGGCGCGGGCGCTCAGCCGCAGGCAGGAAGGTCTATCGCCCGCCCTAACAATTCGGGCTTACGACACCATTTACTTTCCGGCCCAGCGGATCCACTTCGAACGAGACAAACCACGCGAGTTAGCCGACCTGATCGTCGACAACGATGATCTATTTGAACGCAGGGCGTCGTTGCGAGTGAGCAACAACCTTGCGGCGAGTCCCGAAACTCTGTTCTGAACCTGCTTACAGTTTCCAGAATAAGGCGATAACGAGAATGCTTATGAGTGAGCGACGCAAACGAATCGTAATTCTCGGCGGCGGTTTTGGCGGCGTGCACACAGCCGTGCATTTGGAGAAGGCATTGCGGCGGCGCGACGATCTGGAAATTTTGCTGATTAACAAGGACAACTACTTCGTCTTTCAGCCAATGTTGGCCGAAGTTGTTTCAGGCAGTGTGGGCATGCTTGATACCGTGAGTCCGATTCGGCGAATGTTGCCGCGCACAGACCTGCACGTGCGTGACGTCGAGTCGATTGATACCAGGAAGCAAACGATAACCACGACTCCCGGCTTCCGCCGCCAGCCAAATGTAATTCATTACGACTATCTCGTACTGGCGCTGGGTAACGTAACGGACTTTCGCGGATTGCGTGGATTGCCTGAGCATGCCATTCCGTTTAAGAACCTGAGTGATGCGCTTTTCATCCGCAATCACGTCATACACGTTCTGGAAGAAGCGGCAATTGAGCACGTGGACGTCGAGCTGCGCAAACAACTGCTGACGTTTGTAGTAGCGGGAGGCGGGTTCTCCGGCGTAGAGGTAGTAGCCGAACTGAACGACTTTGTGCGACGAGTGATCAGGAATTATTCGCAACTCGACCCGGGCGAAGTGCGTTTCGTGTTGCTGCATTCGCAGGACCGAATTCTCCCTGAACTTGATGCGAAGCTGGCGTTGTATGCGCAGGCGATTCTGGCGGGCCGGGGCGTTGAGATATGCCTTAACACGAGGCTGGACGCCGCTACCGGCCACGAAGCCATTCTTGCTGATGGCAAGCGGATACCCACACGGACGTTGATTTCGACCATACCCTCGTCACCTAACCCACTCGTCGATACTCTGGACTTACCGAAAGAAAGAGGACGTCTGAAGGTCGACTCTTCGCTGCTGGTCCAGGGGACAGACAATGTTTGGGCAATGGGGGATTGCGCGCTGGTGACTATGACTGATGGCAATACCTGTCCACCCACCGCGCAGTTTGCCATGCGCCAGGCGAGGACGGCCGCTCATAACATCGTTGCCGCCATCCGCGGTGGCGAGCAAAAAATGTTTCAGTTCAAGGAGCTGGGCAAGCTGGCGGCTCTGGGACATCGCAGCGCGGTAGCCCAGGTTTTCGGCTTTAATGTTTCAGGGGTTCTGGCCTGGTTTTTATGGCGCACGATTTACCTCATGAAACTTCCGGGCTGGGGCCGCCGCTTGAAAGTGGCCGTTTCATGGACGCTCGATCTGTTTCTGCCACCGGAACTAGTGCAATTGAGGTTGACGAATTCCATGGGCGTCGCTCACGAACACTTTGAGCCTGGGGAGGAGATCTTCCGCCAGGGCGATCTCGGTGACCGTATCTACATTATCGCCAATGGCCACGCGGAAGTGGTGCATCAAACTGATGGGGCACGCGAGATTCTGCTAGCTCAACTTGGTCCGGGCGAATACTTTGGCGAGATGGCCCTGCTTAACCAAACCACTCGGAATGCCACTGTTCGCTGCGCTGAACCGCTCGACGTGCTGAGTATTCATAAACGCGAGTTCAGCATGTTGGCGGCCAACCTGCCGGCGATGCGCGCCAGCTTCGAGCAGGTGATGGAACAGCGGCGCATGGCGACCGAGGGCAAGTTGGCGCAGATTGCTTGAGCGATAGCGTCGCGCCAAGAGACAATTCGTCGCCGCACCATGGGAGGCGTTCCCAGCCTTCACTTTAAATCAACCATTTCAGATTCGGCCCTGCCGAACTCAAGAAAAACCGCTGTAAGGAATCAAGTTGAGCGACGACTAATTGCTGGAGAGAGCGATCATCGCTCGCAGCAGTTCTTAAAACCTCCAGTAACCAATTTGATAAGCAGCGCGTCCGCCCGAGGGCTGGTCAGATTCCGAAA
Source organism: Pyrinomonadaceae bacterium (assembly GCA_035297925.1). Taxonomy (GTDB): domain Bacteria; phylum Acidobacteriota; class Blastocatellia; order Pyrinomonadales; family Pyrinomonadaceae; genus PSRF01. Next base: position 9,226 of record DATGYM010000386.1, read on the forward strand.
TCGGACAGTTCATGCCCAGACAGTCCTAAGGTTCAAGTGGAGACAACAAAATGTCGAACAGCAATCATTACGACGTGATAATCATCGGTAGTGGCGCCGGCGGCGGCACGCTTGCATATAAACTCGCACCTTCCGGTAAACGGATCTTGCTGCTTGAGCGCGGTGATTATGTGCCTCGGGAAAAAGATAACTGGAGCACCCGCGCGGTCAACCTCGAAGCGAAGTACAACACTAAAGAGTCCTGGTTCGACAAGGACGGCGCCCCTTTGCATCCGCACACCAATTACTTTGTGGGCGGGAATACCAAGTTTTATGGCGCCGCGCTGTTCCGTCTGCGCCGGGAAGATTTTGGCGAGATCAAACACCATGGCGGCGTTTCGCCCGCCTGGCCCATAAGCTACGACGAGCTCGAGCCTTATTACACAGCCGCTGAACATCTCTACCAGGTACACGGCAACCGCGGCGAAGATCCGACAGAACCATGGGCCAGCGCCCCTTACAAATATCCCGCCGTCAGTCATGAGCAGCGCATTCAACATCTGTCCGAGGACCTCGAACGCGCCGGTCTAAGGCCGTTTCACGTACCCCTGGGCATCAGGATCGACGAACAGAACTCGCGCAAGAGCGCATGCATTCGCTGTAACACGTGCGACGGCCACCCTTGTCTGATAAATGCCAAGGCTGACGCGCAAACGATCTGCGTGGACCCCGCCCTGGAGCACGAAAACGTCTCATTGATAACAAACGCGCAGGTAATGAGATTAGAGACGAACGGCAACGCCCGCGAGGTCAGTAAAGTCGTGGTGAAGCGCAACGGCGTGACCGAAGAATACTCGGGCGACATCGTGGTAGTTTCCTGCGGTGCTGTTAATTCCGCGGCCCTGTTGTTACGGTCGGCGGACGATAGCCACCCGAATGGCCTGGCAAACGGCTCCGATGTTGTTGGCCGCCACTATATGGGTCACATCAACTCGGTGCTGATGGCGCTTTCAAAGTGTCCCAACCCTACTGTCTTCCAAAAGACGCTAGCCATCAACGATTTTTATTTCGGTTCGAAAGACTGGGATTATCCCATGGGCCACATTTCGTTTGTGGGCAAACTGGACGCCGATACGCTGAAGGCTGGTGCGCCGGCAATTGCGCCCGGCTGGACGCTGGATTTGATGGCCAAACACTCGTTGGATTTCTGGCTCACTTCGGAAGATCTGCCTGACCCGGAAAATCGTGTGAAGGTAAATCGCGAGGGACAGATCTCAGTCAGCTACAAACTGAACAACGTCGCGGGCCACGATCGTTTGCAGGCCAGTCTTAAGAAAGCCATGAAACAAACCAGTTGTGATCTGCATGGGCAGGAATGCCACCAGGGCCTGTTTGCTCGGAATCTGTACCTTGGCCAGCGCCTGCCGCTGGCTGCGGTGGCCCACCAGAACGGCACTATTCGCTTTGGCAACGATCCAAAAACTTCGGCGCTTGACCGCAATTGCAAGGCGCACGAGCTTGATAACCTTTACGTCGTGGATGCGAGCTTTTTCCCGTCAAGCGGCGCCGTCAATCCGGCCCTGACGATTATGGCGAATGCCCTGCGCGTTGGTGATCATCTACTGGAGCGGCTTCGTTGAAAGTGAGGCGGTGACACGCCCTAAGGAGTAAACGAGAAATGAACATTAATAAATGGAAAACAAGATCTCTGCCGAGGGAGTCGGTGGGTCGAAATATTTTCTATTTTCCATTTCAAATTTCTCGTTTGCCATTTGTTTTTCTGCTCGCGCTGAGCCTCCTCGGATCAACCGCGGGAGCACAGCCCCTACCCATGGACGCGCGAGCGCTAAGTTCGCGCGTCCCCCTCCTTTCTAACTCCAACCAGATAACAGCGGCAGCGGTTGCGAGCGTCGGCGCCGTCGGCATGACAGTTTCCGACATGGACCGCTCGATTGAGTTCTATTCCAAAGTGCTGTCGTTCCAGAAAGTTTCCGATGTCGAAGTCGCAGGCGAAGACTATGAGCGTCTCGAAGGTGTGTTTGGCCTGCGCATGCGTGTGGTGCGCCTGCGGCTGGGTGACGAATTCATCGAACTAACTGAATATCTCGCGCCACGAGGCCGTCCGGTTCCGGTTGACTCGCGCAGCAACGATCGCTGGTTTCAGCATATCGCAATCATCACCAGCGACATGGACAAAGCTTACGCCTGGTTGCGAGAGAACAAAGTTGAGCATGCGTCTACCGGACCACAGCGGCTGCCTGACTGGAACAAGAACGCCGGTGGCATCAAGGCGTTTTACTTTCGGGACCCTGATAAACATTGGCTGGAGATTTTGCAGTTTCCCGCCGGCAAAGGCGCTCAGAAATGGCACCAGCACAGTCAGAAACTGTTTCTCGGAATTGATCACACGGCCATAGTGGTTAGTAACACCGATGCAAGCCTGAAGTTTTACAAGGACCTGTTGGGCTTGAACATTGCGGGCAGCAGCGAAAACTACGGCACTGAGCAGGAGCATTTGAACAACGTCTTCGGTGCAAGGTTGCGAATCACGAGTATGCGAGCCGCTGGCGGGGGGCCCGGCATCGAATTTCTCGAATACCTTGCGCCGCGCGACGGCCGGCCGGCGCCCGCCGATGAGCGGGCTTCGGATCTGTTCCATTGGCAAACCACGCTGGTTGTGACTTCAGCCGACCGCGTCGCGCAGAATCTGGTGCGGGAGAGTTTTCGTCTGGTTTCACCTGGGGTAGTCTCGATCAGCGATGGACGCCTTGGATTCACCAAGGGCTTACTTGTTCGGGATCCCGATGGCCATGTGATGGCTTTGGTTGAGAATTGAGATTGTTGGGAGCGCGATCGGCTCTGCGGTCCGGGGCACAGATTAGATAGTTGTCGGCAGGCAAAGCGGCCACCGCGCATGATGCGGCGAAGACGCGTAGCATGAATTGACCTTGAAAGAGGAACCGCATTGAAAATCACAGCCAAAAGCACAGAAGCAGTAAAAACTTTAACAGCCGAACAGCAACGGCTCGAAGAGTCGCGCGACCGCAAAGCGCATTGGAAGCGCTGGGGACCCTACGTTAGCGAACGCGCCTGGGGCACCGTGCGGGAAGACTACAGCGCTTACGGCACTGCATGGGACTACCTGCCACACGATCACGCGCGCTCACGTGCTTATCGTTGGAACGAAGACGGACTGGGGGGCATTTGCGATCGACGGCAAACGCTCTGTTTTGCTGTAGCACTCTGGAATGGTCGCGATCCGATTTTGAAGGAGCGTGCCTTTGGACTGACCGGCAGCGAAGGTAATCACGGCGAAGACGTCAAGGAATATTACTTCTATCTCGACTCCACGCCGACGCACTCCTACATGAAGTATCTGTACAAGTATCCGCAAGCCGAGTTTCCCTATTCTCAACTCGTCGAAGAGAACCGCCGCCGGGGCAAGCTCGCTTCTGAGTTTGAGTTGCTCGATACCGGAGTCTTCGATGAAGACCGCTATTTCGATGTCTTCGTCGAGTATGCGAAGGCGGACGTGGAGGATATTCTAATCAGGATTAACGTGCTAAATCGTGGCCCTGAAGCGGCATCGCTGAACGTGTTGCCGACGATCTGGTTCCGCAACACCTGGTCCTGGGACGGTGAAAAAGTACAAAGGCCCCAGCTCAGCAAAATGAGCGCGGGTGAAATTGAAATTGACCACCCTGAGACGGGTCGCCGCCGGCTTTATTGCGATGGCGCGCCGGAACTTCTCTTCACCGAGAATGAAACCAATACTCAACGGTTATTCAACGCACCCAATGCTCAGCCATACGTGAAGGACGGCATTAATAACTACATAGTTCACAACGCTCGCGATGCCGTTAACCCGGCAGAGCGGGGTACGAAGGCAGCAGCAAATTACCGGCTAAACATTGCAGCCGGCGCATCGGCAACTATCAAACTGCGCCTGACGAACAAGCCAGCCGCACGAGCCGAAAAAATCTTCAGCGATTTCGATCAAATATTTGCCAGCCGAATTCGTGAAGCAAACGAGTTCTATGACTCGGTTATTCCCAAACATCTTTCCGCCGACGCTCGCGCTGTGATGCGCCAGTCAATGGCAGGCTTGCTCTGGTCGAAACAGTTTTACCACTACGTAGTTGAGCAGTGGTTGAAAGGCGATCCTGAAAACCCGAAACCGCCAGCCGAGAGACTGGCGGGTCGTAATCACGAGTGGAAGCACCTTTACAACTCCGACGTCATTTCGATGCCCGACAAATGGGAGTACCCCTGGTATGCCGCCTGGGATCTGGCCTTTCACTGCGTGCCGCTGTCGCTGGTCGATTCGGAATTTGCGAAAGAGCAACTGATCCTGATGTTGCGCGAGTGGTACATGCATCCCAACGGACAACTGCCGGCATATGAATGGGCGCTGGGCGATGTCAATCCGCCGGTGCATGCCTGGGCTGCGTGGCGCGTGTACAAGATCGAGAAGAAACGGCGGGGCACCGGCGACACTGTTTTCCTTAAGCGCGTCTTTCAAAAGCTGCTGCTGAATTTCACCTGGTGGGTAAATCGCAAAGATGCCGAAGGAATGAACATTTTCCAGGGTGGCTTTCTGGGTCTGGACAACATCGGGGTCTTTGATCGCAGTGCTCCGCTGCCGACCGGTGGCCACATCGCGCAGTCGGACGGCACAAGCTGGATGGCTATGTATGCGCTTAACCTGCTCGCGATTGCGATGGAACTCGCGAAGGAAGATCCGTCCTATGAAGATGTGGCCAGCAAGTTCTGGGAACATTTTCTGTCTATCGCGCGGGCGATGAACAACCGCGGTGACGACGACGTCAGGCTGTGGGATGACGGTGACGGCTTTTTCTATGACGTGCTGCACCTGCCCGAAGGAAAACCGTTGCCGATGAAAGTGCGGTCAATGGTTGGTCTGATCCCGCTGTTCGCAGTCGAAACGCTGGAGCCCGATATACTCGAACAGTTACCTGACTTCAAGCGGCGGATGGAGTGGTTTATCAATAACCGGCCGGATCTGACGAAGAATGTCGCCTGTATGCGAACCCCCGGCAATGCTGAACGTCGCTTGCTATCAATTGTCAGTCCGGATCAACTGCGAAGCGTGCTGCGGTTTATGCTTGACGAAAATGAGTTTCTTTCACCTTACGGCATCCGGGCAATCTCGCGGCACCATAAAGACCACCCGTACGTGTTGGAGGTCAATGGCACGAAACACCGGGTCGATTACGAACCGGCCGAATCGAGCACTGGACTGTTCGGAGGCAATTCAAACTGGCGCGGCCCCATCTGGTTTCCACTTAACTATTTGCTTATCGAGTCGCTGCAGAAATTTCATCACTACCTCGGAAAAGACTTCAAGGTCGAGTGCCCGGTCGGCTCAGGTCAGATGCTTACGCTCTGGGAGGTTGCGGCCGAGATCTCCCGGCGCCTGTCGCGCATTTTTCTGCTCGATGCGGATGATCGGCGCCCGGTCTTCGGTGGCGTTGAGAAGTTCCAGACTGATCCTAATTGGCGAGACCTGGTTCCCTTCCACGAATATTTCCATGGCGACAACGGCGCCGGGATCGGAGCCAGTCACCAGACTGGCTGGACTGGGCTGGTAGCCAAGCTGCTGCAGCAGAGCGGCGAATGAAGCTGTTGCCGGCTGTAAGGAACAGTGTTGTTGGCCCGACTCAAGAGCGGTCTACAACTGCCCCGCAAGGAATTGAGAACCATGGCCACCTTGTCATTCCAACAAACCGCCACATTCAAGCGCTCGTTTCGCAGAGCCGCGCTTCCTGAGAATCATAACGAACGTTGGGCTATTGTTTTGGCCGGCGGTGACGGCACGCGACTGCGCTCAATGACCCGGGCATTAGTGGGCGACGATCGTCCCAAGCAATTTTGTCCCATCGTCGGCGGACGCACGCTCCTGGAGCAAACTCTGGATCGCGTGGGATTATCGATTCCAGACAAACGGACGATGTTGGTAGTCACAGAGAAACACCGGCGGTTTTACCAGCCTTTGACTGCCAGGCGACCGAAAGAGCTTTTGGTTGAGCAGCCAGAGAACAAAGGAACGGCACCGGCAATTCTTTACGCGCTGCAGCGGGTCGCGGCCCGATCGCCGAAAGCGATCGTGGCTCTGTTTCCCTCCGATCATTATTTCGCGGACGAGAAATCCTTTATGTCGCAGGTTGATTCGGCTTACGCTGGCGTACAAGCTAACCCTTCGACTGTCACATTATTAGGAATTACGCCCGCAGGTCCCGAAGTGGAATACGGATGGATCGAGCCGCAGACATCAATTCTAAGCAACATGCCCGGTTCAATTACTCGAGTGCGGCGGTTTTGGGAGAAGCCGGCCGCCAGCGTCGCACAGCAACTAATGGAGCGCGGGTGTCTCTGGAACAGCTTTGTGATGGTCGGCCGCGTCGATTCCCTGCTGAGGATGACACAACGCGCGTTGGTTGATCTGTATGACGCCTTCGGCACTGTGGTGCACACTTTTGGCACGAGCACTGAAGCAAGCGCTGTCCGTGAACTGTATAGGCGGATTTCAGAGACGAATTTTTCTCAGCACGTGCTGGCGAGCAGGCCGGACGATCTGGCTGTTATGAGAGTCGGTGAGGTTGGCTGGAGTGATTTGGGCGAACCGGGACGCGTGCTGTCAACGCTGGCGCGCCTCGGCATGCGCACCGAACCGGCATTGTCCGCAATCCAATAAGTTTCGAGTTTGAAGTTTCACGTTTCAAGTTTCATGTTTCATGTTTCGAGTTTCATGTTTCGAGTTTCAAGTTTCGAGTTTTCTGGACTGTAAAAGTTGAGTCTGACGCCACTTGGCACGCCCGAAACTTGAAACTTGAAACTTGAAACTATTAGTTCTTCAGGAGTAATTATGAAAGCTATCGCTGTAAAACCGGGAGTACCGAACACAGTTCATTTAACTGAGTTGCCTAAACCCAAAGTCGAGGAAATTCCAAATGGTCGCGGTGTGCTGGTGCGCGTGCTGCGTGTTGGCGTTGACGGCACTGACAAGGAGATCAATGCCGCCGAGTATGGACAGGCTCCCCCGGGTTACGATTTTCTGGTTATTGGTCATGAAGGTTTCGGCCAGGTAGAGGCCGTCGGACCAAACGTTACCGAATTGCGACCGGGTGATTATGTTGTCGCCACCGTGCGCCGGCCCGGAACCAGCATTTACGACCTCATCGGCACGAATGACATGACCACCGACGACACATATTTCGAACGCGGCATCAACTTGCGCCACGGTTATATGAGTCAGTACTACGTCGACGACGCGGAGTTTATCGTCAAGATACCGCAGGGACTGAAACAAGTCGGAGTATTGCTCGAACCGACGACGGTAGTGGAAAAAGGAATTGCCCAGGCTTACGAAATTCAGCGCCGGTTGCGCGTCTGGCATCCGCGCCGCGCGGCGGTCATGGGCGCCGGAACAATCGGTTTGCTGGCGACGCTAGTGCTCCGGCTCAGGGGATTGCAGGTGACAACCTTCGGCAAAACAGAAAAACCCTACCTGAATTCTGATCTGCTCGAGGCCATTGGAGCAACTTATCAGTCCACGGAGGAGCTTTCGATTCTTGACGGCGCAAAGAAGTATGGGCCGTTCGACATCATCTTCGAGGCAACTGGTTTTTCCCCAGTGGTTTTTGACAGCATGCAGGCGTTGGGCAAAAACGGTGTGTTGGTTTTATCGAGTGTCACTGGTGGCGACCGAAAAATAGAAGTGCCCGCCGACAAAATTAATCTGGAATTCGTTCTGGGCAACAAGGTAATGGTCGGCACCGTTAATGCCAATCGCGAATATTTCGAAATGGGTGTGAAGGACCTGGCGCAGGCCGAAGCGGAATATCCAGGCTGGCTCTCGCGTTTGCTCACTCACCCGGTCAAAGGACTGGAGAACTACCAGAAGCTGTTCGAAGAGTTGAGCAATGGCAACGGCGCGATAAAAGTCTTTTGCGAGGTTGCGGAGCTGTAAAGATATTTCTCTGAGCAACCTCGATGCTCTCTGTGTCTCATTGATCGATGCTCGTCGAGTAGATAACTACAGAGACACGGAGCCCACCGAGGTTGCACAGAGTTTTCCTGACGCCAAGTCGCAACATGTCAAAGGCTCTGAATATGATCGAGTTCAATAAAGATAGCCTTACGAATTTGGAAACTTCTCAGTCTCGTGAATGGCTGGAGACGAATAGCCTCGGTGGCTTTTCTTCCTCGACCATCATCGGTCTAAACACGCGCCGCTACCACGGCTTGCTCACCGCAGCAACGAAGCCGCCGGTGGGCCGTATCGTGATGCTCTCGAAACTGGAGGAAGCGCTGGTCATCGATGGGCAGCGCTACGAACTCTCAGCAAATCAATATCCCGGTGCAGTTCACCCACAAGGCTTCAAGCTGCAAACCGGGTTCCGGCTGGATCCGTTTCCGGTTTTCACTTACGAGGTTAGCGGACTGCGTCTGGAAAAGTCTGTATTCATGGTGCAAGGGGAGAACTCGACAGTCGTTCAGTATGAACTGGAAGGCGTCTTGCCGGATGCCGCCCACGTCCGTCTTGAGATTCGTCCTCTCATCGCCTTTCGCGACTACCACAGCACCACCCACGTAAATGCCGCGCTCAACGCCAACGTCGATACCGAAAAGGGCGTGACGACCGTAAAACCATATAACGATCTGCCGGCACTTCATTTTGCGCACGATGTCTGCGAAATCGACACAAACGGTTTTTGGTACCGTAACTTTCAATATGCCGTTGAACGTGAACGCGGTCTTGACTTTGTCGAAGATCTCTTCAGTCCTTTCGCGCTCACATTCGATCTGAATCACAAGCCCGAAGCGCGGATTATTGCATCGACGGAGCGTCGCGATATAGCGGCCGTGGGGCGATACCGTGAAATCGAGAAGGAACGGCGCCAAAAAGCGGCAACTACAATCAAGCTGCCGGCGGCCAATGATCTTGTTGGCACACTGAGCGCGGCCGCTGAGCAATTCATCGCGGCTCGCAAGGATGGCAAAACTCTGATTGCCGGCTATCACTGGTTCAGCGATTGGGGCCGGGACACAATGATCGCGCTGCCCGGCATAACGCTCGTCACGGGCCGGACTGAGATCGCCAAAAGTATCCTGCTCGAATTCGCCGGGCACGTTGATCAGGGAATGTTACCCAACCGTTTTCCTGACGCAGGCGAAACTCCGGAATACAACACGGTCGATGCGACGCTTTGGTTCTTTGAAGCTATCCGCGCGCTGCTGCAAAAGACGAATGACTACGACTTCGTCCGAGAAAATTTTTATCCTGTCCTCGTCGACATCATTGACTGGCATGTTAAGGGCACGCGCTACAAAATTCATATGGACGAAGACGGTTTGCTTTCGTCAGGCGAACCCGGAGTGCAGCTCACCTGGATGGATGCGAAGGTTGGCGACTGGGTGGTCACGCCACGACACGGAAAGCCGGTCGAGATTCAGGCGCTCTGGTATAACGCCTTGCGGATAATGGAGCAGCTTGCTGGAAAGCTGAAGGACACGAAAGCCAGGAAGAACTACGCAGGTATGGCCCGCCGTGCCCGCCAGAGTTTCAATGAATTGTTTTGGAATAAAGCAACCGGCTGCCTTTATGACGTGGTGAACGGCGTCGAGCGCGACGCTTCGATCAGACCAAACCAGGTGTTCGCTATCAGTCTCACCAACTCGATGGTGTCGCTGGCAAAAGCGAAAAGCATTCTGCGGGTCGTGGAGTGCGAACTGCTGACGCCGCGTGGGCTGCGCACACTTTCGCCCAACGATTGGCGATATGTCGGAAAGTACGAGGGCGACCCTCATAGCCGCGATGGCGCCTACCATCAGGGTACAGTCTGGCCCTGGCCGATGGGCGCCTACATAACGGCTTATGTGAAGACGTTCGGTAAGAGAGCGGGACGCAAAGTTGCCGCCGCCTGGCTCGAAAACTTTGCCGGGCATTTGAATGAGGCCTGTCTGGGACAGGTCTCAGAAATTTTTGATGGTGACGCGCCCCACACGCCCCGAGGCTGTGTCGCCCAAGCCTGGAGCGTCGCAGAGCTTCTGCGCGCAGCGGTTGAAGACGTCTACGTCGTCAAGTGACAGGGGCCTTTGCACAAAAGTCCAATAAACACCGGCGTGGCCGCATCAGAACCGGGAGCAGTAGCGACCGGCCCAAACTCCATCGTTGGTCGACGAAATGTAGGGGCACGAAGTCGCTGTGGGCCGGTCGCTACCGCTTCCGGCTCTGAATTTGTGGACTCACGCCAAAGAATTCAGCGCAGGTTTTAGGGGCACGGCATGCCGTGCCCTTCATATGTAACGAAGACATGCGGGCGAGGGCGCCCGCGCTCCCAACCAGAACCGGGAGCGGGTAGCGACCGGCCCAATACTCAACCTCCAGTCTATCGACCCCTTCTTGTGCAAAGCGGGGACAGAAACACCCCGGAAATTGCCAGTTCAAACCCGCCATTAACCCGCCGCATTCGCCGGCCATCACGCGCAAATTGCCAAAGGCGTCAGCTGTAAGGATTCCCGACTGGAGCCGACTATTACTTCGAGCAATAGTGCGGTGTCAGTTAGGCGTCGAGTGTCCCTAAGCGAGACCGCGAGGTTAAATCAAAGCAACTGCTTACAGCAGTGTTTCAAGACTGAGGAGATTCCACAAATGTCAGGACGCAAACTTACTATAACGATTGCGGCGCTATTGGTTCTTGGTGCCGCCTGGTATGCCTTCCGGCCAGAACGACTGTTTATTAACCAGAGAGTTAGCGAGCAGTTTCCGACGGCCTCGGCTGCCGCTGAGCCAATCAAGTTGGCTGCCGGCAGTTTTCATAGTGTCGCTCACGAGACCAACGGTGTCGCGACCATCTACCAACTTCCCGACGGCAAGAGGACACTTCGTTTGACGCAATTTCAAACCTCAAACGGTCCCGACGTGCAGGTCTATCTGGTCGCAGCCACCGACGCGACCGACAATGACACCGTTACCCGCTCCGGATTTGTTCAGATCGCGGCGCTGAAGGGCAATATAGGTGACCAGAACTACGACATCGGCTCTGATGTCGATTTGGCGAAGTATCGCGCAGTAACGATCTGGTGTCGGCGCTTCGGAGTAAACTTTGCGACCGCGCCATTACAAGCTTCAAATTGATCCTCGTTGACGCATTTGGGGCGCGTGGGCGGTCAGGCTGGTAATTCGCAGGAACTCTGTGGGTATTACGCATGATTACTCTCACAAAAAGTCAATAAACGGCGGCGGGGCCGTATCAGAACCGGGAGCGGTTAGCGACCGGCCAAGGAGTCAACCTGATAATCGTCTGTCGAGACCGAGGGTTGAATATTTGGCCAGTCGCTACCGCTCCTGGTTCTGATGAGGTGAAGCACTTTTTGTGCAAAGCACAGACCCACCGACGTTGCCGATCTCAACCGAGAAACCACAAAATTTGGGCACCCGCATCGTTTGTGAAGTAACAGTGTTTCCTGATTGCGGGTCGTGATATTATTTAAGCCCTTATACCTATTCACGGCCTGATTTATCACCGAACCGGAGGGATGAGTTTCGGGTCACGGCCCGCCGATTCTCCGCGGCGCGGGTTGATCCTTTTCTTCCCAGCGGAGCCCTTTGGGCCTCGGAACCTGTATTGTCCCATGTCAGTTTCAATCGCCAACAAAATATTAGAACGCATTTGTCCCGTTGTGGATTTCGTAGGCGTCATCGTCTTTTAGCGCTCGCCAGGACGTATTGCCTCGTCGTCGTCTGGTCTACCAGTTGTGTCTCGATTTTGAGAGCGCAGTGGACTCGGCTATGAATGTCGGCTCGAATCCGTTAATCAATTTATCTTCTCGCTGATCTCGCAAATTGGAATTAATTATCGTGATCGTTCGCTCAGCTCAAATGGTAACGACGACTTTGAAGTCAAAGCCGGCGATCGGATGCCTTACTTCCTGGTGGATGGCAAGAGCATTTACGAGCGCTTGCAGGAACCGGCATTTCATCTCCTTACCTTCACTGACGACCGGAGCGACTGCCAATCGATCAGCAAAGAAATCAGTAGCGATTACCCCGGCCTGGTGGATTACCACGTTCTGCCTCTGCAGCCGCAAGCAGCGGAACTGTTCGTCACTAACGCAGCTTTCAACGTGCTGCTAAGACCGGACAACTATATCGCGTTTATTTCAACTGGCATTTCGTTACCTGAGCTACGAGCTTATTTCAATAACGTCATCGGACGCATTAACGAACCACGAGCAATGAAAGCTCAACACTAAAACCTGAACCATGATAAGGAGAAACAACATGAAAAAACTTTGCACCTTAGTTAACTGGAGTGTCTTGTTATTGCTGTGTGCCGCCGGCACATTGGCCCAAAACGTCCAAACGGACTATGACCATAACTTCAATTTGGCGCGACTCAGAACCTATGGCTTCTATGAACAAGAGCGCAAGCCCGGCGAACCACTTGCCGCGAGCCCGATAAACGATCGGCGCATCCATGACGCCCTTGATAGTCAGCTCACCACAAATGGCCTAACCGCAAGTCAGCAACCGGATTTCTGGATTGCTTACTTCGTCACTACTCGCAAGGCTCTCGATATCCAGGACAATCGTTTTGGAGTGTTGCAGCGGCGCGGCAGCATTAATGTCGCGGAGGTCACCGAAGGCACGCTGGTAGTGATTTTTGTCGACAGCGCAACCAAACAGGAAGTATGGCGCGGTTACGCTTCCGGAACGATCAATCCGAAGGACCTGGACAAAGACGTCAACAAAAGCGTGGCGAAACTGATCCAGAAATTCAAGAAGAATCAGGCAGGCAAAAAATGAGAGGAGAGGAAATGAACAGCACAAACCTAAGGGTTCGCATCGGATTTTGGTACGCCGCGATCATGTTATTTACCGCCATGGCAGTTCCTGCGCAAATGAATCAGCAGTTCGCGCACGCTCAACAGGAAAATGCGCTGGCTCTGAAGAAATACCAATGGAAGGCGCGCACCGAGATTCAAAAAGAGGCGGAAACCAAGCGGGTTCAGTTGGCGCTGATGCGTTACGACGCAAATGGCAACGTGCAAAAAACTGTGGTTTCGAGTACGCCGGAACCGGACTTGCCAAAGTTCGGACTTCGCAAGGCTATCGCCAGGAAAAAGTTGAGTGAGTTCCGTGGCAGGTTGGAAGAATTGGGAGCCCTTGCCCGGTCGTACAGCGAGCTTCCACCAGAAAGGTTGCAACGTTTCGCGGCAACGGCGACGGTTACACCAGAAGCAGCCGCGCAACAGAAACTAATTCGCCTCTCAGGACGCGACGTACTGCAGCCCGGTGACTCGATGACCGTGTGGGTTGACGCAGTTTCACACAAGCAGCGGCGCGTTGAGATTGGCACATGGCTGGACGGCAAGCCTGTGCGGATCGTTTCTGAGTTTCGCGACATTCCGAAACAAGGCCCAACATACATGGCGCGCTCGCAGGTGAACTACGACGGCGCCCAGGTAGTGATCATTACTGAAAACTTTGATTATGCACTGGCACAGCTCTAACGATTCCCTTTCCATTGAAGAGGACGGTGAACTTCACCCGAACATTTTTCGCTTTAGCCATGCTTAGGAACGTTATGAAAAAACTACTATTGTTACTACCGGCGATTTGGACGAGCCTCGTATTCGCAAACAGCGCCGCGGCGCAACCATTACGCGATATCGTGCGACGCGTTGATGCATCGGTCGTGGTCATTCGGACGGTGGAGAAGAATGTATTGCCGGCGCCAGAAGCAGTCTTCGTCAGCTCACCGGGTCTCGGTTCCGGCGTGCTGGTGTCGGCGGATGGCAAGATATTGACCGCAGCCCATGTGGTGCAGGCCGCCGATAAAATCGAAGTCGAGTTTGTAGACGGTCAGGTTGCTCCTGCGAAGGTGATTGCCTCGGTGCCGCGCGCGGACGTGGCGATGATCCAGCTTGACTGGATACCCTCCAATGCGCTGCCGGCTAAACTCGGCGACTCAGACAAGATGCAGGTTGGCGATGACGTCTTCATCATCGGCGCGCCTTATGGCATCGGTCACAGTCTTTCGGTGGGACATATCAGCGCTCGTCGTCTGGCGAAGGCCTCTTTCGGAGGTGCGATCAAGCTTGAGTTGCTGCAAACGGATGCGGCGATTAACCGAGGAAACTCCGGCGGCCCTATGTTCAATATGGCGGGCGAGGTGGTTGGCGTAGTCAGCCATATTCTGTCGCAATCGGGTGGTTTTGAAGGTCTTGGCTTCGCCGTGACTGCAAACGTTGCGCAGAAGTTACTGGTAGCTACGAAAGGATTCTGGAGTGGCATTGACGGGCTGCTTCTGTCCGAAGACTGGATAAGAGTTTTCAACATTCCTCAACCGGCAGGTTTTCTGGTCCAACGAATCGCCGACAATTCGCCGGCCGCCAATATCGGCCTGATTGGCGGCAGCTACAAAGCCACGATCGCTGGAGCTGACTTGCTGGTGGGCGGCGATATTATCCTGGCTGTGGGTGGCATCGCAATTACGCCCGACAGCAGCAGTGCGCTCAAGATCTTTGATTATCTGAACAAACTCAATCCCGGAGAAACGGTGACTGTGAAGGTGTTGCGTGCAGGTCAAATTACCGAACTGACTGCTCGCGTGCCTGCAAAGTAAGTTGAATGTGAAGACAATGAGAAATGCCTACAAGTCTTATGTGACGGTTGACCGATGCATTCAAGAGTGGACGTCGTGCTGCGGCACGGCGGTCGCGCACAGTGCTCTCGTGCTTCTGCTTATGTGGCTTGCCGCTCTGGAGTTCTTTACCGGCTTCACGCCGGTGTAGCGTCGAGCGCTGCGAGTCGTAGGACAACTGAGTCTGGAAATAGATGATCATGGTCTGCACAACTACTACCAACAGCGTAGCTACCAATATGCGACTTGTGATTGGCTCGAGGCCGGCCAGGCAGTACCAGACAGCGAGAGGAGTACTGGAAAGATGAGCCGGCATTCATCGGCACAGTACGGCGACAACGAAGGGACGGTATCGCATGACATTTCGTAGACGGAAACGAAACGCGAACCTCTTAACGGCATTCGAGAGCGAATTTGCTCTGGAGGTGCTGAAGAGTGACCGCTTACGCGTAACGATTCTCATCGGCGTCATAATGAGCGCCGTCGTGGTAGTCGCAACGCTTGCCGCGCTCTCACTCGACCAATTCAAACGCGCATTTCATGGCAACTTCAGCGGATTCCTACTCACCTTCGCTGCGGTCGCGGGTTCGACCTTGATGTGCCTCCTCATCGAGCGCGCACTGATCGACCGCATGATTCGGAAAAAAAGAGACGTATCCCGAAGTCTGCAATACTTGAGCGCCTTCATTGAAACAAGTATTCCCACGGCAGGGATGATTGTTGGCTCAGCCTTTCTCGGTCCTGTTTACACCCTGTTTACTCCGGCGGCATTTGTTTATCCCATTTTCATAGTTCTCTCAGCCCTGAGATTAGACCTTCGACTCTGTATCTTTACCGGCGCTATTGCCGGTTTTGGGTATGCATTCCTGGCGCTGGTATTCATCAATGAAGCCTCCGGCTCGGGAATCGAGCCGATCTTGCTGGGCGCCCCTCATCACCTGTTCAAAGGCTTTTTGTTGTTTGCGACCGGTGTGGTCACAGGCTTGGTTACCCTGCAAATCAAGAAGAGAATTCTCAAGACCTTCGAAATGATTGAGGAGCGCAATCGCGTCAGCAGAACATTTGGAGAGTACGTTACGCCGATAGTTATGGACAAGTTAATGACTTTGAAACCTGATCTCAGAAGTGAGAAGCGCCACGTGTGCGTAATGTTTCTGGATATCAGAAATTTTACTGCTTTCGCTGAGAAACGAGAACCCGAACAGGTTGTTGATTATCTCGAATCGCTGTTTGAATTCATGGTTGAAATCGTAAACCGGCATCATGGCATCGTTAACAAATTCCTGGGAGACGGGTTTATGGC
>DATGYM010000387.1:0-19679 GCA_035297925.1 Pyrinomonadaceae bacterium
CTACGATCCTGTCAAAGTAAGGAACGCGATCCGAGTGCTGAAGGAACTGCTGGCTGCGCACGGTCATCCCAACGCTACAGTTGAAAGAAAGCTTGACGAAGTTTCCGCGACTTCGACAGCGCTCACTTTTGTTATCAACGAAGGTGATCGCGTGCGCGTCGTTGAAATTCAATTTGAAGGCAATCAGATCTTCAGTGACGGAAAGCTTCGCAGCGCCATGAAGTATGTCAAAGAAGCGGGCCTGATGACCCGCTTCAAGGGAACGGACATTCTTGATCGCGAAAAGTTGGACTTTGACCTGCGGCACGTCGACAACTACATGCGCTCGAAGGGTTATCTCCAGGCGCGACACGGCGAACCAAGAGTTGAAGGTATCGGGAAAAGACGCACCGGCTTTCCCATCCTGCCCCTTCCCTTTCTTTCGTCGGTAGATGAAGGACTTCGCGTGACCGTTCCCATCGTAGAGGGCCGAATCTATCGCATCGGCGAGATGAAGATCGAAGGCAACTCAATTTTTTCTGAAGATGCCATCAAAAATATCATCGGTCTTAACAAAGGCGACATCGCAAACGGCGAGCGGATTGGAAAGGCTCTGTTTGAGAATCTGAAGAAGTACTATGGGCAACAGGGTTTCATCGAGTACACCGCCGAGCCAACGCCGACCTTTAAAGATAATCCACAGAAACCAGACGAAGGGATAGTCGATTTTGTAATCGCTATCGAGGAAGGTAAGCAGTTTTCGCTGCGCCGGCTGGAATTCATCGGCAACACGTTTACCCGCGACAACGTTTTGCGGCGCGAGGTTCTGTTGAATGAGGGCGACATCTACAACCAGACGGCCTGGGAGTATTCAATAATCAAACTGAATCAGCTCGGTTATTTTGACCCCATCGACAAAGACAAGGATGCTGATTTCAAAACCAATGAAGAAGAAGCCACCGTCGATCTGAACTTGAAAGTGACCGAACGCGGGCGGCAACAAATTTCCTTCAACGGCGGTCTTTCCGGTATTGGCGGTTCATTCTTTGGACTCGAGTATTCCACCAACAATTTGCTGGGTCGCGGCGAAATTCTTTCGCTCAACATGTCGGCGGGCAATCGTCAGAAGTACATCCAGTTCTCCTTCACCGAGCCTTACATCAGGAACCGGCCGATAACGGCAGGCTTCTCGGTGTTTGGTTACACGCAAAAGTTTTTTGGTGAGGGAACTTTTCTTTCTCAGAATGTCCAGGCGCAACAGGGCCTGTCAGGATCGCAGCTGGACTTCTTAAATGTCAGCGAAGAAAATCTATTCACGCGCACTTCGTTTGGTGGCTCGCTGTTCGCGAGCGCCCCGCTCTCCGAGTTTTATCGCAAGCGCCGCTTCACGCAGTTTTCACGCATCGGCGCCTCTTATCAGTTTTCCACCTCGAGCGTAAAAGATCCGGCAGTCAACCAGGGAAGCACCTGCGGCAATGGCGGCGCCACCACCACTTCAACGAACCCGCAATTCATCCCGGTTATCTATTGCCAGCCAGACATTATCACCAGCCGGGGTACTGTGAGTTTTGCTTACGACACTCGCAATGCGAGCGTCGATCCGACGACCGGCAGGGAACTCTCGCTTCAGGTGGCCGTTGCCGGTCTGGGAGGCGACGTTCGCACTTATCAGCCCACACTTTCTTACACGCAGTTTTTTCCAATGCGTCGCAAGAAATCGGACCATCCAGAAGTTTTTGGCTTCCGGATTATTGCCGGCACCGTTGGCAGCTTTGCCACTTCCGCCAAAGTCAACAATTCAAACTCACTCGCCTTCGTCGACGGCGTCCCCATCTTCGAGCGCTTCTTCCTTGGCGATGAGTTTACTATTCGTGGCTATAACGTTCGCTCGATCAGTCCGCTCGCTCCGCTCGATACCTTTGTCACATCGAAGAATGTCGTAGTTGCTGCCAATCCGAGCGGCACTCCTGATGTGATTGCCGGTGTTCCCGCAACGGCGGCCTCCATCGGCACGTTTACGGGAGTCAGCGGATCGAATGTGGCGCTGCTCTCAAATTCATTTACGCCTATCGGAGCCGACACACAGATTCTCGGCAATTTCGAGTATCGCATTCCGGTGATTGGCAATACGGTGGGCCTGGCAGCTTTCGCTGACATCGGATCGGCTTTCAACCTGCGAAGCAAAAAGGATCAATTCTTCAATAGCAATTTTCTCGACGATCAACCTTTCCTGAGCTCGGTGGGTTTTATCCGTTGTTCCAGATCGGCTCTGGGCGTTGCCGCTGCGAGCCTGTCTACGCTCGCAGCCTGCAATGCCAATACAGATCTCGCGCTTGCAGTTAACAGTGCCGGAGTGCCGGGCCTGGTGTTGCGCGACACGCGCCTGGTAACGACCGCAGAACTCGATCTGGCGCAGCGAAACGTCGGTTTTGATCCCACTACAGGGTTGCCGTTTGGCTTCCAGCAGGTATTCCTGCGCGGACAGGCACAAACCAATACTGCGGTCCGCCTATCACAGAGCCTTTTCTCGAAGCTTGGGGATTATCGAGCGAGCCTGGGCATGGAAGTCAGGGTCCAGGTACCGGTCATCAACGTGCCTTTTCGCTTGATCCTTGCGTATAATCCCAAAGCGAGGAGCGATCAGTTTATTAACGGCATTCCTTTCGTGTTTAACGAGAAAAAGCGAGTCTTTCGTTTCAGCGTAGGGCGCACCTTTTGATCAATTAGAGCCAACCACAACGGTGGTCTGAACAACTAACTGAGTTGACTAACCGCCTTTTATTTTGAAGGAGCAATACAAGAAGTGATGAAGATAGATCGATTAATAGCCGCTTGTGCATTTGCGCTCGCCCTGTGTGCTTTACCAGTGCTCGCACAGCCAAGACCGGCAGCCACCGCACCTGCGCAGACTCCGGCCCAGGGAACGGCGTCAGTCCCCGAGAGTAAGATTGCACTGATCTACTCCGACGCTTTCCTCGATGCCAAAACCGGCATCGCGCGTTTCAATACTCTCGTGAGCACACTGAATCGCGAATTTCAGCCGCGTCAGACCGAATTGCAGAACTTGCAGCAGAAAATTCAGGCGCTCACCGACGATATCACCAAGACGGCGCCCGTTGCAGATCCAAAAACGCTCCAGACCAAACAGGATCAACTGGAGCAGATGAAGAAGGATTTCCAACGCAAGGGCGAAGACGCCCAGGCTGCTTATGATCGCCGGCGCAAAGAGATATTTACGCCACTTCAGGATGACATCGGCAAGGCTCTGGAAGCATATGCGAAGAGTCATAACATCAACGTCATAATCGACGGCAGCCAGGTGCCACTTGTTTATGCCGCTGATGCTCTCGATATTACCCGGGCTTTCATCAATGATTTCAATAGCAAAAACCCGGCAACTGCAGCAGTGACGACGCCGCCACAATAGTAAGGCTGTAAACTTCCTCTTTTTTTGAGACGCGGCGATGCGGTACTTGTTTCCGCGTCCCGCGTCTCTTTATTCCATCATGGAAACTATTCTCGATGCACAGGCCATTCAGGAACTTCTGCCACACCGTTATCCCTTTCTGCTCGTGGATCGAATAGTCGAACTGGTCCCACGGGAACGAATCGTAGGTATTAAGCAGGTCAGCATAAACGAGCCCTTCTTTCAGGGACATTTCCCCGGCACGCCTGTTATGCCCGGCGTGCTTGTGGTCGAGGCGCTGGCGCAGGTGGGGGCGGTGTTGGCCCTCAGGGAAATCCAGGACCGTGACCGGAAGCTGGTGCTCTTTACCGGCATCAGGGAGGCGCGCTTCAGAAAACCCGTCGTTCCTGGAGATACCTTGACGCTGGAAGTCACGGCATTGCGTATTGGCTCACGATTGCAGCGCATGCGTGGCGAAGCCAAAGTCGACGGTCAGCTCGTCGCTGATGCTGACATTATGAGTATCATCGCTGACCGCAGCCTAGCGGGTTAGAAGAGGCAAAGGGGAAGAGGGAAAAGGGCAAGAGGCCAAATAAGTTGAAAAAGCAATCGATGGCATCTGATCTGTTCTCCTCTTTGCCCTTTCCCCGGTCCGTTTTCCCTTGAAAACTGTTATTTATGTCAGTAGCTACCAAACCAAATAACGTCCATCCTACTGCGGTGGTCAGCAGCCGCGCCCGAATTGGAGCCGGTTGCTACATTGGACCCTTTTCAATCGTCGGGGATGACGTTGAGCTGCACGATGGCGTGCGGCTTGAGTCGCATGTGGTAGTAGATGGTCGCACTGTTATTGGCGCAGATACGAAGGTGTTTCCTTTTGTGTCGATTGGTTTGCCCGCCCAGGATTTGAAATACAAAGGAGAGCCTTCGGAAACGCGGATTGGACGCCGTAATCACATCAGAGAATTCGTCACCATCCATCGCGGCACCACCGGCGGCGGCATGTTGACGCAGATTGGCGACGACTGCCTTTTAATGGCACAGGCGCATGTTGCGCATGATTGCATTCTCGGTAATGGCGTAATTATGGCTAATGCCGCGACTCTGGCAGGTCACGTGGTGATCGAAGACGGGGCTAATGTCGGGGCCTATTCAGGAGTACATCAGTTCTGCCGGGTCGGGAAAGAAGCCTATATCGGTGGTTACTCTGTGATCGTGAAGGACGCGTTACCCTTTGCCCTCACCGTCGGTAATCACGCGCGTTGTTATGGATTGAATACCCGGGGCATGAAACGTCGTGGTTATTCGTCTGAAGTAATCCAGTCGTTGCATCGAGCTTTTCACCTGCTGCTCTCATCTAAATTGAACACCTCTCAGGCGCTGGAAAAAATGAGGGAAGAAATCAAAGATTCGGCTGAGGTTGCGGGCCTAATCGACTTTATCCAATCGTCACGCCGCGGCGTAATCAAGTAAGGACGAAAGGGAAGGATGTATTCCTCAAATTTCATTTCTCATCCATTATCCTTCAGCCTTTATCCCCCCTCTTTTGTTTTGTGATCATGCGCTACGGTCTAATTGCAGGCAACGGACGATTCCCTTTCATGGTTGTAGAAGGTGCACGCCGCGCCGGCGTCTCGCTTTCTGTCGCCGCCATTCGAGAGGAAACTGATCCGCGCATCGAGAGCGAAGCTGACCGCGTAACATGGGTGGGCATCGGGCAGCTCGGCAAAATGATCCGTTTCTTCAAAGGTGAGGGAGTAGAGAAAGCCATTATGGCCGGCCAGGTCAGACACGTGCAGATTTTCAGTCGTGCCATCCCGGACGCAAGAATGTTGAAGCTGCTTCTCAAGCTCCCGCGGCGTAACACCAATTCTCTGATCGGCGCGGTAGCGGCGGAACTTGCGAGCGAAGGTATCGATCTAATCGACTCAACCATCTTCCTTCAGGACTATTTGCCTGCTCCAGGGAATTTGACCAGTCGCAAACCAAACGCGGGCGAGCGAGCTGACACAGATTATGGTTTGGAAATTGCGCGCGAGATGGCGCGTCTTGATCTTGGCCAAACAATCGTCGTGCGCGCGAAAGCCTGTGTAGCGATCGAAGCGATGGAAGGTACGGACGAAACGATCAAACGGGCTGGCGAGTTGATGCGCGGCGGCAACCAAAAACAGAAGAAACTACGACTGACGAGCGGTTCTCTGACCGTCTTGAAATTGTCCAAGCCGGAACAGGATATGCGCTTTGATGTGCCGGTTGTGGGCCTGCCGACGATTGAAACAATGATCGAGGCCGGCGCGACCTGCCTTTGTATCAGCGCGGGCAAAACCCTTATGTTTGATCGAGATGAGATGATTGCGCTCGCCAACAAAAACAAAATCGCAATCGTGGCGGTGTAACCTTCACCTCAGCCAGCCGGAAATCAGTGCTTTGTGCCTTGCGGAGGATGCCGAAAGCCGCGCCACTCAGCGGCTGGAGCCTGAACTACTATTCGAGTCCAGGCCAGTCTGCTTTTCATCTTCGGTAAGAGATTCCTGGCTGAGAGGCTTGCCAGGGACGCGATATTCCTCGCTAACCCACTTGCCCAGATCGACAAGCTGGCAACGCTCAGAACAAAACGGCCGAAAAGGATTATCCTGCCACTGAACTTTTTTCTTGCAGGTGGGACACTGCTTCATCAAACCAGATGCGGCGTTGGGTTAAGTGGTGGCCGAAGCCTCCTGAGGGTGCAAGAGCCCTTCCGGCCGCTTAACAAGAATTCTTCGATTTACAAATTCAATCGTACCTTCACGACGCATCGCATTCAAGCGCACAGTGACACTCTCGCGGGTGGAACCAACTATGGAAGCAATTTCTCGGTGCGGCAAGGGAATGTCGATCAACACGCCGGCTGATTCGCGCACGCCGTAGCGATCGGAAAAATCGGCCAGCAGTCTGTCCAGACGCGCGGGTATAGCATTCAACGCGAAATCGGCGAGTCGGCGTTCCGCATGTTCCAGCCGGTGACCAATAAGGCGAAGCGTGTATTCATGTAGCAAAGGTTCAGCAGCCATCGCGAGCTTGAAAGCGTCCGACGGAATCTTTAGCAGCGTGCCGGTCTGGTACGCAACTGAGCAGTTTTCACGTTTACCAGCTCTTGAGTAAAGAGCCGATTCGCCAAACAGCGAGCCTTCGGGAAGGATATCGATTACCGCCTCGCGGTTGGTTTGTGGCTCGATGCGGCAGAGCTTGATGCGCCCTCTCACGATCGCAAACAAAGCATCGGCATCTTCGCCCGCGCGGTATACAAAGCGGCGGCGTCGAATATCCATAACCTGGGAGCGGGCAGCGAGGTCCGAAATAGTTTGATCGGCAAGACCGCGACCAAACTCAAGTTGGCGCACGATAGCAGCTCGATCGGCTGCAGTTAAGTCTTGTGCACGCCGTGTCGGCTTTGGTTTTTTGTCAGTCTCACTCATGGGGGTTTCCCTCGTGGGTCGTGGTTGGATGCGGGTAAATAGATTACGATTTCAAAGTAATATGAGAAGGTCTTGATCCCCCTGGTGTCGTTCCGCTTGTTAAGTTCTGGAAATGTAAGGAAACCCTGATATGAACGTGTCCGAAGTCCGCGACTTTCTCTGCTATTGTTTTCTGGCTCGACTGACAGGCGAGTTTGGCCGGTAAGCGGACATTACTAAATGCCGAACTTTAGCATGAAGGGTTTCGCATGCGCAAGACCAATGGTCCGCCGGCGGTGGGTTAAATAGCCCACTACCCATCCCCGACCTGATCGCCAAAACTGATAGCCTGAACTCTGCGCCTTTCCGGGACGTACTAGTTTGCAGACGGAGGGTAGCGGCAGGACCCAGGGGTAGAATAGTCAGGCGAAAGCCAAGAAAACGGCCAGGTTGAAAACTCGTGGCCGAATATCTCAGTTTGACCATCGAAGATTTATTGCTATGGCTGATTACAAAGAAAAGATAGAAGAGTGGCAGAAAACAGTGCGCCGAAAAGCCCGAGAGCTGGACGATAAGTATGCCCTATCGGATCTGATCGACGAAGGCTCGCGGGCGGCGGGTGAGGCGGCCAGGCGCGGCGCCGAAACCATAAGCTCAGGCGCCGAGAAATTGCGCGCTGAAGCCGATCGTCTTGCGGAAGATGGCGACATCGGCAATACCGCGCGCCGCGCTGCGTCTGATGCCGTGCGCCAGGCAGAACAGGCGGGGAAAATCATTCGCGACGCGGCGGGCGATATCGGTAAGCAAGCCGGCAGGAAAGCTGGTGATGCGTTCGAGGAGGCCAAAACTTACTACGAACGCGCTTCGCACTTTTACGACACGAGCGCGAAAGTAACTCGCGCGTCAACGGCGGCGACCGCGGGCATTCTGAAGGCACGCGAATGGATCAAAGAAAACCCCGGAAAAGCGGCGCTCGTTTCTTTCTCGCTGGTGATGGGGGTGCGCATGGGATCTGCACTGCCGGGACTCGATGCAGTATTACTCGGCGCACATCCACACTGGCTGACACATTCTGCGTTGCCGATTTTTGGCGCGCGCAGGCTGAGCGAAAAGTTTAACGACTATGTGCGCAAACAGGAAGAATTGATTGCAGCCGGAGAACTGGACGAAGCCGATCGTAGGAGAGTTGAGTTTGCGCGCAACATGACGAAGTATGTAGGCGCGCCTTTGCTTGGAGCCGTTAGTTGTGCAGCCGGCGCGGTGATGTTTGCGCAAATACTGCAACCGGGGAGTGTGGTGGGCGCGCCGGTGAGTTGGCTGGTAGGCGGCAATCCGTTCCTGGGCACGGTCTGGTTATTTGCGAACGGCGTGATCTGCTTTCACGAAGGCTATAAGTTTTTCATGATTGCGCTTGCGGACCAGGATGAAGTGAACCGAGTGGTGAAGGAGATTAAAGGACTGCTACCCGCGTAAGCTAAACATCAGAGCGATAGCGACCAACTAGCACGCCATGATGTGCTCGGTGCCCGACGAAAAGGTGCGCGCGAGACTGACGACTGACGACTGACGACCAACCACCTCACCGATTCAGCTAAGTAATTGTGATCGGAAACGGCACGAAAGAGAGCGCAAAGACAATCAGCGTTATTACTGCCACGATTGTACGTCCGCGGCCCAAAGGTTCCATTTCCTCTGGCGCTGGATGGCGCACGCGAAGCATCACGGCTAATAAAACCGTGTAAAGAAAGCCGCTCGGGCTGCCGTGCCAGATAAATCCCAGCACAGA
Organism: Pyrinomonadaceae bacterium; assembly: GCA_035297925.1. Taxonomy (GTDB): domain Bacteria; phylum Acidobacteriota; class Blastocatellia; order Pyrinomonadales; family Pyrinomonadaceae; genus PSRF01. Next base: position 8,606 of record DATGYM010000387.1, read on the forward strand.
CATCACAGCGACTGTGATAAAGGCCAGTCGACCAATCGTTTTGTGCGCGAGCTGACCAAAGACCGCGAAGGTTCCGTGCCCGCCATCGAGTTGTCCCACCGGCATCAGGTTCAGGCTGGTCACGAGTAGACCAATCCATGCCGCCATATAAAACGGATTCGGCAACGCATCGACCAGATTTATTCCCGTGAGTGCTGCTACTCCCTGAAAAAGAAGCGGATCGTTAAAGATGATCACACCGCTCGCAGCCGGTGGCGGCCCTGTTTGCAAAGTCAACAGCGCAACCATCGTGACAGGCAGTAGCGCCACGAAGCCCGCCAGCGGCCCGGCGAGACCAATATCAAACAGCGCTCGTCGCGAAGGAATGGGCGACTTCATTTTTATGAAAGCGCCAAAGGTGCCGGCCAGGAAAAGTGGCGGCGCAGGAATAAAGAATGGCAGCGTTGCCCGCACGCCGTAATAGCGACAAGCCAGGTAGTGACCCATCTCATGCGCCGTCAAAATAGTCAGCAGCGCCACAGAAAAGACTATTCCCGATTTGAGAAGCCCGGGATTAACCATCGCCTGCTGTAGCAGTTCGGCCACGATGCGGCGGTAGTACTCTGGCACGTACAAAACGTATCCGAGGATGCCAGACGTGCTCGGCTCGGGCACATTCGCTTCAGGCGCAGCTATCACGATGCCCGCGAAAGTTGTAGTAATAAACGTCAACAGGAAGAGAAGTGAGTGCTTTATCCATTCGCGTGTGGTGGGCGACGCTGCTTGCCGCCGCATTAGCGTTGGCCGCGGTGGCGGTGCAAATCGTGGAATCGTCTGAACTTGTTCGGACACTGAAACTTCCCGGGTATCTTTGAGAGAAAGGCCAGAGTCTGGACAACGGCCCACGGCTCTAGCCTTGAAATTCGTGCATGCGCTTATAAGCTTCAGACTCTAATCGTCGGCATCCTCTGAATCCGGTTCAGCGTCGAGTTCCACTCCATCGCTCACCTGCAAATCCTTACCGGGCTTGAAACGGATTGTCTTCCCTGAAGGTATCGCGACTTCCTCGCCTGTGCGCGGATTGCGTCCCACCCCACGCTTGCGTGGCTTGACGACAAAAACCCCGAAGCCGCGAAGCTCGATTCGTTCTCCCCGCGTCAGGGCTTCCTTCATTGAATGAAAGAGAGCATCCACGGCCTGCTCGGCTTTCATCTTGGGAACACCCGTCTTATCCGCTACGCGGTTGATGATATCTAGTTTGATCACGGCTTTCTGCCTCCGTTCGCGACTCAATGGGGATTTTTCGAGCGGAACATGTAGGGAGCGATGATAGAGAGGCACAGCAAAGACTGTCAAGGAATCGAAGGACGCGGCATCAGACTTCCTAAAGCATCGGCCAAACATTGCGGGCCATATCGGCATCTCAGCGATGTTTGACAACCCCTACAGTGAAAGTTAACCTGAAAATGTTGCTGACAGGGCCGAATCTTTGACCAGTTCATTGCTTTTTTGATTGCGTATGTTTGGAATCAGAACCCGTCGTCCGCCGCCTTTTGGTGGCGTTCATGTTACGGATGACAAAGACATTCAAGTTCATCACCCGGAAGAAGCCTCTCGGAGTAATCTTTGGGCCGAGGGCCGGCTGCTGCTGCGCGACCTGATTTTTGCGCTGATGGTTGCGGCGTTGGTGGTAGTGTTTATTGTGCAACCGGTAAAAGTTGAAGGAACTTCGATGCTGCCGCGTTTGCACGATGGCGAGCGAATCTTTGTAAACAAATTGATTTATTACGACGAATATCGTTGGGCACCAAAGATTGATCGCGGCGACATAGTTGTTTTCTGGTTTCCTGACGATCCGTCCAAGAGTTACATCAAACGCGTTTTAGGCTTGCCCGGAGATACTGTAGAGGTGCGTGGAAGTGACGTGCTGATCAATGGCGCCGTGCTCGAAGAGAAATATCTCGACCCCAAGGCCAACCTTTCAACCAGAAGTTCCGCTCCGGTTTACGTGAAACCCAATTATTATTTCGTGATGGGCGATAACCGTGATAACTCCAGTGATTCGCGGAGCTGGGGGTTGGTGCCGAAGAAGTACATTTACGGAAAGGCGCTGCTTCGTTATTGGCCCCCGAGTGCTGCCAGCGTAATTCATCACGAAAATCTTGCAACGCCGCCCCCTCCGTATGGTTATGACCCACACCAGGAGTCATCGAACACTCCCGAATAACGTTGGCAGCAGATCTGAGAACTTGATTTGAAAACGCTCGACTGGCTACGCCTTCTGTTAATGATCTTTTACGCGCCGGGGCGTGGCCTTCGAGAAGTGCGAGATCGAGCTCCGCTGGCGGGCATCGGCTTGTTGGCACTCATCAGCCAGCTCGCCTACTTCCTCATTACTCAGTGGTTGGCAGGCAATCGTATTTTTTCGCTCGTTTCCGTTGCCGGTCCGGGAATCGTGATTCGTCTGCTGTTCCAGTCCACGATTTCTCTACTACTCATCGGTGTTGTTTTAGTGCCAATCGTCGCTTTCGTGGCCAACATCTTCGAGCGCCGCGTACGCTTTGGCTTGATGCTGCAGCAGGAATACGCATCTTTAGCCTCAACTTTCCTCTATGGGCTGGCGATCGCTAATCTGCTTACAATCCCCATCGCCATTTTTTTCCACTTCAGCGGTGTCCAGGCGTCCTATGTAGCACAGTCGATGCAATCGGCCCCGCAGGTGCAAAACTGGCTAAGACTACCGGCGGAATTTCGAGCGCAATTGCAGATTGCTCTGAGCGATCCGAGCATCATCGCTGCCGGCTTGTTTCGGTCCCTAAAGCTTTTCTTTTTTCTGGTAGCGACGGTGTTTGGTGTGCGGGAGGTGTTTCGCATCTCGGCATTGCGGGCGCTGGCGATTTCGGTCATAAGCCTGCTGGTTGCGCTTTTCGTATCACCTTTATGGACGCTCTTGCTAAGTCCCATTTTAGCTTCGCCGTTTTTGTTGCTAATCGTCTTTCTTTTGATACGCGGCTATGTCAGCGGCGTGTTGCGCTCGCAACGCGCGCGCGAATCTTTTAGACAAAATCTCGAGGCAGCGACACTAAATCCTGCCGATGCCTCGGCCCACTACAACCTTGGATTGATTCACCAGCAAAGAGGCGAGCTTGAGGCAGCGCGCGAGCGGTTTGAACGCGCGATTCAGATCGACGGAGAAGAGATTGATGCCCACTATCAACTGGGTCGGATCGCGCTACAGCAAAAACGGTTTGCCGATGCGGTGAGAAATTTTGAGCAGGTTGTGGCGCGTGATCCGGCCCATAGTCAACACGAAGTCTGGCGCGAGGTGGGCGCAACCTATCTCGCTGCCGGCCAGTTTGAAGATGCGCGCGATGCGCTCGAACGGTTTCTGGAGAAGCGACCGTCGGATCCTGAGGCGCTCTATCTTATGGGTCGCGCTCATGCCGGTCTCGGTCATCGCCGTGAGGCAGCCAGTTCGATGCAGGCATGCATTGAAGCCGTCAAAACAGCTCCGGCCTACAAGTATCGCGCCGACAAGCGTTGGCTCAATGAAGCGCAGCAGTTCATCAAGAGTAGTCAGTAGGCAGTAGACAGTATTAAGAAACCGCTCATGTGGTACCAACACCTTCCGCGTTTGGTAAACAGTCATGAAATCGAGGAGTTTTCAGGACGTCGAGCTATGGCGTAAGCCCGACAGGTTGGTTTAGCGATTTACAGATTCACTGCAAGCTTTCCAAAACACGAGTTGTTTGGCCTGTCTTCCCAACTGAGGCGAGCGGCGGTTTCCGTTCCAACTAACTTCGCGGAAGGGTTCAAAAAACGAGGACTTGCCGACAAAATTCGGATCTACAACATCGCCCAGGGCTCGCTCGAGGAGTGCCGTTATTACTTAATTCTCGCCAGAGATTTAAGCTACGGAGACTCAAATGCCCTTATGATTTCTTTGGAGGAAGTAAGTAAGATGTTGGAGAGTTACTGCGGGCAATCAGCAGATCAACGCTCCGTTGACTGCTGACTACAGTCTACTGTCTACTGGCTAGTTTCTATGCGCCACTTAAGTCCAGCTCTACTCGCTTTGGAAGACGGCCGCACATTTAGCGGTCGCTCGTGGGCCGCTGATGGCGAGTCGTGTGGCGAGATCGTTTTCAATACTTCTATGACCGGCTACCAGGAAGTTTTGACTGATCCGTCCTACGCTGGACAAATAGTCTGCATGACATACCCGCTCATCGGAAACTACGGCATCAACAGTGAAGACGCAGAATCCGATCGGCCCTGGGTAGAGGGGTTCGTGGTGCGTGAAGCCAGCCGCATGGCCTCGAATTGGCGCGCGCAGGAAACGCTCGATAGTTATCTTAAACGTTGGAACATAGTGGCGCTTGAAGGTGTTGACACCCGCGCACTGGTTCGCCACATTCGCGATAAGGGAGCGATGCGGGCCTGCATCTCTACGATCGATCTCGAAGAGGAAAGCCTGGTTAATAAAGCGCGCAGGTCACCCTCAATGGAAAATCGCGAACTGGCAAGCGTGGTCACGACGAAGCAGATTTATGAAGTGGCTGCTGAAGGTCCGGAGCGCTTTCATGTAGTGTGTTATGACTTTGGCGTGAAGCGAAATTCACTGCGCGAGCTCGCGCGCCTCGGTTGCCGGATAACTGTTGTGCCCGCTTCGACAGACGCCGCGGAAGTAATTCGTCTAAAGCCCGACGGAGTTTTTCTTTCGAATGGTCCCGGCGACCCGGCTTCGATGACCAGGGAAGTCGAACAGATAAAAGAGCTGCTGCGCACGAGTGTGCCGACGTTCGGCATTTGTTTTGGCCACCAGTTGCTGGGCCGCGCTTTCGGGGGGAATACCTTCAAACTTGTATTCGGACATCGCGGCGGTAATCAGCCGGTGAAAGACATGCAGAAAGGAGGCGTTGAGATCACTTCACACAACCATGGTTTCGCGGTTGCGGCTGACACGCTTCCCGCCGATGTCGAGATAACGCACATAAATCTTAATGACCGTTGCGTCGAAGGCATGCGCCACAAAACACTGCCGGTGATCTCCGTGCAGTATCATCCTGAAGCTGCGCCCGGCCCTCACGATGCCGAGCACCACTTCCAACGTTTCATCGACTTGATGCAGCGGTCCGCCGCGGCACCTGCCTAGAAGCTAAAGCCAACGCGGGCGCTGAACGAATCATCGACCTTTTAATTTATGGATTGTGGGAGAGATCCGAAAAGAGGAATGTGTGTTCGCCGCAGGAGGTTCTTACGTGCGACTTAGTTTTCTGCCGGCAGCTTCAATTCACCGGTCGTGAGATCGGGCCGGGCACGAACCATTTCTTCCGGCGTGGTATCAACACCAGGATGAGCAGATCCTTTGTCCCCGGGTGCAACATGATCGCTCGTTGCCACGCCCTCTGCCGGCGTGGGTTCCAGGAGATCTGCGAGACCTTCACTGCCGCGATGCTCCAGCCAATGGCGATAACTGACCGTTAGTATGGCCACCACCGGAATGGCCAGGAAGATTCCCGCCACGCCTGCCAGCTCCGCGCCGCAGAGAATCGCCAGAATTACCGCCAGCGGGTGCAGATGTATGCCCTGGCCAATCAAGCGCGGATAGACGAAGTAGTCCTGAGCAATTCGGAGCACAGCCAGGAACAGCACCGCCAGAAATGCAGAAAAAACTCCACCGTGAAGCACTGCAGCAAAAGCAGCGATCACCAATACGAGCAAAGGTCCCACGAGGGGAACAAACTCGCAAACACCGGCGATTAGTCCCAGTACGAGTGGACTGGGAAGGCCCAGCAGCGTAAAGCCAAGCGCGCACAGGACGCCGATGAATAAACAGGCGGTCAGTTGGGCGCGAATATAAGCGGCGAGCGTACTGTTGACGTCCTGAAAAAATTCGTCGCCGCGCCAGCGCCAACGGCCACGAGGCAACATCTGCAGTGCTGACCGGCGAAAGCTCTCGGCATCCTTGAGAAAAAAGAAGCTGAGAATGGGAATGAGAATCAGCCAGGGAATGTAAATTACCCAACCGGCAACGCTGGTCAAGACGGCGCTCACCGTCAAACTTATATTTTCTATCACACTGGGAATGGCGCGATTGACAGCGTCGAGCAAAGGCCCCGGCATGCGATGGGAACGGAAGTATTCGACCCAGCTCTGCAGTTTTGTGCCTAGCGAGGTCCAGTAAATACGCGCTTGTTCAGTGAACTCCGGAAACTGGCTGCCCAGTCTCGGCGCCAGCACATAGATCCCGACCACAATTGCGGCAATAATGATCAGATAAGAGAGAGTAATCGCTAAGACACGCGGCAGAGCAAACTTACGACCTGAGATGCGAATCGGCCTGCTGACAAATGCGACCAGCGGCGAAACCAGATAAGCAAAAAAGATCGAGAGAATCAAAAGCAGGATGACACCGGTCAGCTTGATGATCATCCAGATTGTGACCGCGACGACCAGCACGATCAGGATCACGCGCAACACTACGCGTGTTTGCGGCCAGGAAGCTTCAGCCGCGGCCCGCGCGGCCGTGCGCGTGATATCTTTATGCTCTGGTTTTGACACGATGATTGCTGCTTTAGTGATAGAGACGCCTGATTACTCCGCCAATGGCGAGCTGTTCAACCGTCGAGATTTTCCGAAATTCGACGCCAAAGGTATCGGGGGTGGCATGATGAACAACCTCGCCATGCAAAGAAAGAGCGTCTTCCTGGTCCACCAGCAGCAGTCCGAGCTTATCACCAACCCTCACGTTGGGACAGGCGGGAAGATTGCTGACGCGCAAGCCACCCAGGCTAATGTCGGCGGGCTCGCCGAGGCCGATCGATTCCAGCAGGCTTTCGTCGTCCACTGCCAGCGTGAGCCGCGTTCGTACATAGTAGCGTGGAAATTTGCGTCGCTCATGATCGGGTAAGGTAACGTGGGGTCTGGTCATCGGAGGTTCCTTTTTAGTTGGCCAGGTATTCCTCTTGTTCCTCGTCGTCTTCGTCGTCTTCGCTCGGCGGCGGCGGTGGTGGTGGGGCCACGCGGGGAGCGGCCGGCTCCCAAATTAATCCCTTCCATTCGTCTGTCTCGCCCAGCAGTTGCAACGCTGCCAGCGGATGTCCCGGGTTACGTTCAATGCGCAACACCTCAGCAATTACCTGCAACTTCGTGCCGTCTTCGCCCTGCACTTCAAGACGGACGCGACTGCCGACGTCCGGCAATTTTTTTGGCAGGTGTACCAGCGTACCCTCAGGACCCACGTTTTCGGTGGTTCCTTCCGACATGATGTGCGCGCCACCTGGTTCGTCCCATTCAGCGCGAACTTCGAAGGACACTAAATAGCGTGGTCCCGAACGAACCTCTGTCTCCATATTGCGGCCCATATTCAGACTCCTCGTCGGGTAAGAGCAGCGGCAGTTTATAACGTTTGCAATTAAAAGTCTCTCGGCAAAGGTTCAAGTCCAGGTTTCAAGTTTCGAGTTTCAGGTTTCAAGTTTCAAGTTTCAAGTTCCAAGTTTCATTCCGAACTTGAAACCTGGAACTTGAAACCTGAAACTCGTGTATTCATTCTTCCTCAGTGCGCAATTTTTCCAGGACTGAAAAATCTTCGAGCGTGGTAACGTCGCCCGCAACTGTGCCGCTGGTTGCAATTTCCCGAAGCAGGCGGCGCATGATTTTTCCCGACCGTGTTTTGGGAAGCATGTCGCTGAATCGGATTTCGTCGGGACGCGCCAGTGCCCCGATTTCTTTGGTTACATGAGCGCGCAACTCCGCATTAAGTTCCGGTGAGGGAATGTGTGATCCTTCCAGGGTTACAAAAGCGACGATGGCTGAACCTTTCAAATCGTCGGGACGAGCAACGACCGCAGCCTCAGCGACTGCTTCGTGCGATACCAGCGCGCTTTCCACCTCCGCAGTGCCAAGTCGATGCCCGCTGACGTTTATAACGTCGTCGATACGGCCCATGATCCAGAAGTAACCATCCTTATCTCGCCGCGCGCCGTCCCCAGCGAAGTAGATGTTTTCAATCTGTGACCAATACTGATCGCGGTAACGTTCATCGTCACCCCATATTGTCCGTAGCATCGCAGGCCACGGCCGCTTGATCACCAGATAGCCGCCTTCGTCGGCGCCTACCGGTTGACCATCGCGCGTCATAACGTCAGCTTCGATTCCCGGAAATGGTTTGGTAGCCGACCCGGGTTTTGTAGGCGTCGCACCAGGAAGCGGCGAGATCATGATCGCCCCGGTTTCAGTTTGCCACCAGGTATCGACAATCGGACAAAGGCCGCGTCCAATTGTGTTGTGATACCACATCCACGCTTCGGGATTGATCGGCTCGCCTACCGTGCCCAGCAAACGAAGGCTCGTCAGATCATGTTTAAGTGGCCACTGCTCGCCCCATTTGATGAAGGCGCGGATTGCAGTGGGGGCCGTATACAAAATGTTGACGCGGTGTCTTTCGATAAGGTCCCAGAAGCGATCAGGCTCAGGATGATTGGGGGCGCCTTCATACATTAAGACAGTCGCGCCGTTTGAAAGCGGACCGTAGACGACGTAAGAGTGGCCCGTCACCCAGCCAATATCGGCAGTACACCAGTAAATATCTTCATCCTTGAGGTCAAAGATCCATTTGGTAGTCAGGTGGGCCTGCAAGAGGTAACCGGCGGTTGTATGCAGGATGCCTTTGGGCTTTCCCGTTGTTCCCGAGGTGTAAAGAATGTAGAGCGGGTGTTCACTGTCCAATTCCGCCGCCGGGCAGTCAGCGTTCACGGCTCCCATCAGTTCATGCCACCAGTGGTCTCGCCCGGGCTGCATGTGGACTGGCACGGCCGTGCGACGCACAACTATGCAGGTCTGAACCGAGGACGTTTCTTTCAGTGCTTCATCGACGGCGGCTTTGAGTTTCACTTCATTGCCACGACGCCAGCCGCCATCGGCGGTGACCACCAGTTTGCAGTTTGCGTCATTGATGCGGTCGACCAGTGCGCTACTGGAAAAACCGCCGAAGATGACGGAATGAGTTGCGCCCAGGCGCGAACATGCGAGCATTGCAATTGCCAGCTCCGGAATAAGGGGCATGTAGAGCGCGACGCGATCGCCTTTTACAACGCCGCTTCGCTTTAAGACGTTGGCAAACTTACAAACCTCTGAATGAAGTTGCTGGTAGGTGAGCGTTCGTTGATCGCCTGGTTCGCCTTCCCAGATCAGAGCAGCCTTATTGCGGCGCCAGGTACTCAAATGCCTGTCGAGACAGTTGTACGAAACATTGATCTTGCCGCCCACGAACCACTCGGCATGCGGCGGCTGCCAGTGCAAGACTCTGTCCCACTTTTTGAACCAATGAAGTTCTTCAGCCATGCGTCCCCAGAATCTTTCCGGGTCGGCCGTGGCTTCGGCGCGCAGCTTTTCCAACGCCTCCATCGATTTGACCTGGGCTTGCTCAGAAAAAACTGTGGGTGGAGGGAAAACACGATCCTCCTGTTGCAGCGACTGGATGTTTGTAGTGGTTGTTGACATATTTGGGCTAGAATCTGCCGGGTTAAAATCTCGATCTCGTGTGCCTGTGTGTACCATAAATTAATGTGACGCGACAACAAATGCAGAACCCTCCGCATTTGACCTGCTTCCTTTAGCATGTATGCAACTCTACGTCGGTACCAGCGGTTACAGCTACAAAGAGTGGAAGGGAAGCTTCTATCCGGAAAAAATTCCGGCGAAAGAAATGCTTCGTTATTACTCTGAACGCTTGAGCACAGTGGAAATCAACGCTACGTTTTACCGCATGCCTCAGCCGAGCATGCTTGAAAACTGGAAAGAGCAGGTGCCGCCCACATTCCGCTTTTCACTCAAAGCTTCACAGCGCATCACGCATTTCAAGCGCTTGAAAGAAACAGAAGAAGAAACGAAGTATTTTCTGGAGACCGCATCTGTTCTCGGCGACCAACTCGGGGTTGTGTTGTTCCAGCTCCCGCCCAACATGAAAAAAGATCTGCCACGGTTGCAGACGTTTCTGACGCAACTGCCGCCGACAACGCCGGCCGCGTTTGAGTTTCGCCATCCGACCTGGTTTGACGACGATGTTTTGGATTTATTGCGCAGCCAAAACCGCCCGCTGGTAGTTTCTGATACCGACGATATGCCGACCACGCATATCGACAAGACGGCGGATTGGGGATACGTGCGTCTGCGTCGGGTTAATTATTCGGAAGAGAATCTGGTGGACTGGGCGGAGCGGATTCGCAATCAGGACTGGAGACAAACTTTTCTTTTCTTCAAACACGAAGACGCGGGGACGGGACCAAAGCTCGCTGCACAATTTTTGCGAATCGCTAACGCGGAGTGATTGTCAATCTCGCAAAAAGCGTAGCACGCACATAAAAAGAGAGTCGCGTTTGCGACTCTCTTCCTGGGTTACGTGCTATTAAGCGATTAGAAATTGCCGGTGCATTCGGGATGACCACAATCGCAATCAATTTCAATTGTGTCGCCCGTTCCCTCGCACGAAGCACTACAGTATTTTCCGTCCGGTTGCGGAGCACATCCGCAAACCGGGTTCTTGCATGTTACGTTCTCGTCTGCCATGAAATCCTCCCGAAAGTTTTCAGTCTGGGCCAACTAGAGTAACACAATCTGAGCGACATCGGCAGCGGGTGCGGGCAATCAGCAAGCGCTACGGCTTTGCACAAAAGTGCTTGACCTCTATCAGAACCGGGAGCGGCAGCGACCGGCTTACCCGCCCGGTAATAATGCCACCTTTAGTTTCTCAAAGGGTTGATCCAGTAAGCTGCTTATACTCTGGTCGCTTCCCGTTATCAAGGAAACCGCCGCTTCGTTCGGGCGACAACTTTTTTGTGAGACCCACTACCCACACCACACGTGTCAAGCTGCTTCTACTATTCCAAAGTATACGCGCTTGTGATATAAGCCAGCCGTTCCTCGCGTTCTTCAAAACCCAATCCCCTGGGAGGCTCACGCTCCTTGAAGCTAATCAGGTTTTTTTGTTTACGCTTCTCTTTTCAGCAAGCGTGGCGGACGATAAGAAGTAGTGCTTTTGGATAAGTGATATAAGCCGTTCCGCCAGCATTTGTTTTGAAGCCATCTATTCGAC
>DATGYM010000388.1:0-29956 GCA_035297925.1 Pyrinomonadaceae bacterium
GTTAAGGTAAAGCTTCAGCTATCCGCACAATACCGACCCGCCGTTAACATTTAATATCTCTCCGGTGATGTGTCGCGCCCAGTCGCTGCACAAGAAGACGACAGGGGCGGCGATATCTTCCGGGCTGGCAATCTTCCCAAGCGGAATCGTGGCAGCGATCAGCTCGCGTTGATCCTTAAGGGCTTTTTCTGTCATCTGCGTGTCGACCCAGCCGGGCGCCACGGCATTAACGTTTATGCCCCATTCGCCCAGTTCCTCGGCCAACGACTTAGTGAAGGCTATCTGGGCGCCCTTCGAGGCGGCGTAGTTGGAATAATTGGCCTCACCACGTTGGCCCGCTGTCGAGGTTAGGATCACAATCTTCCCTGACTGCTGCTTCTTCATCTGCGGCACGGTGGCCCGGCATACGGCCCAGGTGCCTTTAAGATTTATATCCATCGTGCGGTCCCACAGCTCCTCGGAAATTTCTTCTACCGGGCCACCTTCCCAAATGCCGGCATTGCAAACAAGGATATCGACTCGTTTGAAATGCGCGATCGCGGCCTCAATCAACTTCTCAGCTTCAAGTGGTTCCGCAACATTTGCCTGCACTGAAATGGCTTCCCCGCCCTGTTTCCTTATCGCCTCTACCAGCGTATCCGCGGCCTCGCGGTCGTGAATGTAATTGACCACCATGCGCGCTCGTGACGCGGCGAGGAATTCAACCACCGCTTTACCGATGCCGCGCGAACCCCCTGTCACCACCGCCACACGACCGCATAGTTTTAAGTTGTCGAGGTCCACTATGATGCGTCTATTTTATGTGGGTTGGTTGCCGCCTGGCGATCGTAACAAAAGGCTAAGTGCAGCGGTGCATTAGCCCGACCGTCTTGGATGGCTTCGTTAATCGCCGCCTGGGAAGCCCTCCCTGACGGTCGGGCTACTGCACCTACGCTTCACCGCGGAAAGTTCTTCACGGTTCGGTCGTTACGAGCGCGCGTTCTTGCATGTATTGCCTGCTGGCGGTGATGAAACGCTCGAACAAAGCCTGCGATAGAAAGTCCTCCTGCCATCCCAACTCAGGATGCCATTGCACAGCCACTGCGAAGCGGTCAGGACGAGCGTCCTCCAGGGCCTCGATTAACCCGTCTGCGGTCCAGGCGGTAGCAATCAAGTCTCGACCTACCGTTTCTACTGCCTGATGATGATGGCTGTTTACAAAAGCCTGATCGCCGTGCCCCAGCGACGACAGCAGGCCTGCATCGGCCAGCTTGATTGCGTGCGAGGGACGAGCTCGCGGCGCACCTTGTTGATGCTTTATCGCTTCCGGGAGTTGCGACCTGATGTCTTGTATCAATGTCCCGCCGCGCGAAACATTCAATGCCTGCATGCCGAAGCAAATAGCAAGCAAAGGCGTCCGGCGCTTTTCGATCTCATCGAGTACCAGCAAATCCGTTTCATCTTTAAGTGGGTGCACACTTCCCAAATTGGGATGCGGCTCACTGCCGTATCGCAAAGGATCAATGTCAGAATCACTCCCGGGCAATAAGATACCGTCAAGCTTGTTCATGACCTGAGAAATGTAATCCCGTTTTGGGATCAGGCTGATGTGAACAGGAGCGCCGCCGGCCGCTTCTACCGCCTCGCTGTAGTGCCGGGAGAGATAGAAGCGATCGGTCTCTAGTTCGTGGCGAAGTGTTATCCCTATGCGTGGCCGACTGTCGCTGATCAATTCTCTGTCTCCGTTTCCGCTTGCCGTTTCATGATTCATGCCGAACCCTATCATAACCTAAAAAAGTAGACCGATCTTCCAGGCAGCAAGCTCGCGGCAAGAACACCTGCCTGGCGTCTTCGAAGCTGCGCTTGACTTGCATTCGAGCGAATTCCTATAGTGGCCACAATCGAAAATGCCAAGTAAGACTCCCATCATTCGCAGCACCACTGTGCTGCTTGTACGCAAAGAAGGACATGTGGCGCTCGCAGGTGACGGCCAGGTCACCCTCGGCGAAACCATCATGAAGGCCAGTGCCAGAAAAGTTCGCCGTCTTTATAACGATAGTATACTGGCGGGCTTTGCGGGAGCCACCGCCGACGCTTTTTCCCTGCTGACGCGATTCGAAAGCAAGCTCGAACAATACCACGGAAATCTCGAGCGCGCCGCCATCGAGCTAAGCAAAGAGTGGCGCACCGATAAGGTGCTGAGACACCTTGAAGCTCTGCTGGTTGTCGCCGACAACAAGACGTCTTTCCTGTTATCCGGAAATGGAGATGTGATAGCGCCCGACGATGGTGTACTCGCTATTGGTTCCGGAGGATCGTACGCCCTGGCCGCAGCGCGCGCGCTCAGGCAGCATACGGATTTATCCGCACGCGACATTGCCGTTGAAGCTTTGCGAATTGCCGGAGACATTTGTATCTACTCGAATCAGAATATCGTCGTTGAGGAACTGTGATGCTCTGCGCTCGAGAAGAGCGCTTCCGAAGTTAGGATCGTAATTTTTAAAATGGTTATTTATTTAGAAGGTGAAGTGGACGAAGAGATCAAACTGGACGAGATGACGCCCCGTCAGATCGTTGCGGAGCTTGATAAGCATGTCGTAGGACAACGCAACGCGAAACGCGCAGTCGCGATCGCTTTGCGCAACCGCATACGCCGGCAAAAACTTCCGCCCGACATGGCCGTGGACGTGATGCCGAAGAACATGATCATGATCGGTTCCACCGGCGTCGGTAAGACTGAAATCGCCCGCCGTCTCGCCCGCATGTCAAACTCACCGTTTCTCAAGGTCGAAGCTTCGAAGTTCACGGAAGTCGGCTACGTCGGTCGGGATGTTGAAAGCATGATTCGCGATCTGACTGAAATAGCTGTGGATATGACGCGCCAGGAAAAGATCGACGAGATCGCCGAAAAAGCGGAATTGAACGTCGAGGAAAGAATTTTGGATCTGCTGCTGCCTCCGCCACGGTCCACGGCAGGCTTCTATGATTTCGACGCTGGAAACGACGAAACCGCGGCGGAAACTCCAGGTGAACCAGCGGGAAACGCAAGTCAGGAACAGTTTCAGCGCACTCGAGAGAAACTGCGTACTCAACTGCGGAATGGAAAACTCGACAGCCGGCTGATCGAAGTCGAGATACGCGAAAAGAATTTTCCGGTGATCGAATTAGCTGGCCCGCAAGGCGTTGAGGAAATGGGCATCAACATGAAAGACATGTTGGGCAATCTCTTCCAGGGCCGCACCAAACAGCGGAAGATGCGCGTGGACGAGGCGATCGAACACCTGATGCAGGAGGAAGAAGAGCGCCTGATTGATATGGATCAGGTGGCGCGCGCCGCAATCGAACGGGTCGAAGTCTCGGGCATCATCTTTCTCGACGAGATCGACAAAATCGCCGGGCGCGAATCGGGTCATGGGCCCGATGTTTCGCGCGAAGGCGTGCAGCGAGACATCCTGCCGATCGTTGAAGGCACCACCGTTAATTCACGGTACGGCATGGTGCGTACCGACCACATTCTTTTTATCGCAGCCGGCGCCTTTCATGTCTCAAAACCTTCTGACCTCATTCCTGAGCTGCAGGGCCGCTTCCCTATTCGTGTCGAGCTTGAGACTTTGACCGTTGAAGATTTCAAGCGCATTCTTACTGAACCGAAAAACGCCCTCATCAAACAGTATCAGGCGATGCTAGCCACCGAAGGTGTGATAATCGAATTTACGGACGAAGCTATCGACTCGATCGCAAACTTTGCTTTCAAGGTAAATGAGCACACAGAAAATATCGGCGCTCGCAGATTGCAAACCATCATGGAGAAACTGCTCGAGGAAATCAGTTTTGAAGGCCCCGACCTCGAACCCAAGGACCAACGAATTGACGCCACTTACGTCGAGGGGATGCTTGCGGAAACCGTCAAGGATCAGGACCTCAGCCGGTACATTCTGTGAAATCACTCATCATCGCGCAGACCAATTTCACTCGAAGTTTGGGAGCGGGCCTTTGTAAATCGGCAATCATCGCCCTGCTGTTGCCGGCGCTGCTGCTGTTTGCCAACTGCGGAAAGCGGCGGCCTCCCCTGCCTCCGGTCGAGCGAGTGCAGCAGCGGACCGAACTGCTCTCGGGTGTGCAGAGGGGAAACCAGGTGATTCTGAGTTGGCCTGCGCCCCGCCGCAACGCCTCTGATGCCAGTGTGCAAAGCATCAGGCGCATTGATGTTTACCGGCTAGCTGAAAAACCACGAGCTCCCCTGGCACTGACTGAAGAAGAATTCGCAACTCGCTCAACCTTAATCGGTTCTGTGACGTATGACGAAATAAAGAATGCGTCGGATGTTCTGGCTTACACCGATACGCTCGAGTTGGCTGGCGAACCGACTCGCTTGCGTTACGCCGTTCGTTACGTCAATGCCGCCGGTCAACGCGCAGCCTTTTCAAATTTCCTTTTGCTTGAGCCGGCTGCTCGCATTGCGCAGCCGCCAACCGTCATAACTACTGGCAAGGAAGTCAGCGAAGACGCCATCACGATCGCCTGGCAACCTCCCGCGGCTAATATCGACAATTCGACCCCGGTGAATCTGCTGGGCTATAACGTCTATCGCTCTTCGGAAACCACAGGGGAAGCCGGTCAACCAATCAACGATACATTGGTTTCGGGCACGCGGTATCAGGACAGGAATTTCAAGCCCGGTGAAACCTATCATTACCTGGTGCGATCTGTGTCGCTTGGTACCGAGGGCGCCCAGGTGGAAAGCTTAAACTCCAATTCGATTTCTATTTCACCGCGCGATATTTTCCCACCTTCAGCCCCGGCATCGATTACTGTGGCTGCAGCGCCCGGACGTCTCTCGATATTCTTTCCCGCGAATCCCGAAGCCGACATCGCCGGCTATAACATCTATCGCTCGACTGAAACCGATCGCCCGAAGGACAAATGGGACAAGCTAAATGCGGAACTGTTGACGAAAACTACTTTCCAGGACGAGAGAGTTGAATCCGGCAAGCGCTATTACTACTACCTGACAGCGGTTGACCTGGCAGGCAATGTTAGCGCGCCCTCGGAAGTGGTTTCTGAAACCGTGCCGTGATCCAGAAACAGATACCGCTAGCCTGCAAAGGAAGGTGAAGCGCGAGGGTTGATGCATATCTGTAGATTCACAACCACGCAGGTGTCGATACCGCGCTTCGGGGTGGTAAAGGGCGATGTTGTCTTAACGTTGCCGCCGGGTGAACTAATCGATTTTTCCCAGACGCCGCTTTCGGACGCGCCTGTTGCGGTTTCAGACGTTCAGTTCCTTGCGCCCGTTACTCCTTCCAAGATTGTTTGTGTGGGCCGAAACTATCGAGAGCATGCGGCCGAGCTGGGAAACAAAATGCCTGAAGAGCCACTCCTTTTTCTCAAGGCGCCTTCGGCGATAATCGGACATGGGCAATTCATTGAGTGTCCGCCGGATTCCCAACAGGTGGAGCATGAGGGCGAGCTCGGGGTTGTCATTGGACGACAGGCGCATCAACTTGCAGCCGGCGAAGATCCGCTCGCTTACGTTCTTGGTTACACTTGCATCAACGATGTGACTGCGCGCGATTTGCAACGCAAGGACGTGCAATTTACGAGAGCAAAATCTTTCGACACGTTCTGCCCTGTCGGCCCGGCCATTGTGGACAAACTCGATCCGTTGAACGTTGCGGTTACGACACGTCTCAATGGAAAGATAAAACAACACGCGCGCACGGCTGATATGGCTTTTTCAGTTCCCTTCCTGATTAGATATATCGCCAGAATCATGACCTTGTATCCGGGGGACCTGATTGCCACCGGCACGCCCGCCGGCGTATCGCCAATGAAGGATGGCGACGTGGTCGAGGTGGAAGTCGAAGGAGTTGGAGTGTTAAGAAATACAGTGTTGCGGACGCCCGTTTGAACTCGATCCAGTCAACTGCTTCCGCGATAAAGCGGTGCAGTAGCCCGACCGTCAAGGAGGGCTTCGCATTAGGCCGCCGATCTGTATTTCATGAAATACTAATCTCTCTTTGTCATCATTTGCATAAACTAAGTGGAGGTCTTTATGAAGTTTTTTTTGGATACGGCCAATCTTGAAGAGATACGCGAAGCCGCAGCTTTCGGTATCGCGGACGGAGTTACAACTAACCCATCGCTGATTGCGAAAGAAGGCGACGTCGATTTCAAAGAACACATCGCCGCAATTTGCGCTATCGTTAAAGGACCAGTCTCTGCCGAATGTACGAGCGAAGACACCGAAGGGATGGTTCGCGAAGGACACGAGTACTCCAAAATTGCGCCAAATGTTGTTATCAAGTGTCCCCTGACTCGAGCGGGCCTGAAGGCCACGCGGGCTTTGTCCAACGACGGCATCAGGGTAAACGTCACACTTTGTTTTTCTGCTGCGCAGGCGATCATGGCAGCGAAAGCCGGTGCTTCCTTTATCAGTCCTTTTCTGGGCCGTCTCGATGATATTGGCGAGAACGGCCTGCTGCTGCTGCAGGACATTATCGAGGTCTACAGAAATTACGATTGGAAAACCGAAGTGTTGGCAGCCAGCATGCGCCATCCGATTCATGTAATTGAAGCAGCACGCATGGGCGCCGACATCGCGACTTTGCCTTTCAAGGTAATTGATCAGTTGTTCAACCACCCTCTGACCGACAAGGGACAGGCGCAGTTTCTGGCGGACTGGCGCAAAAGCGGGAGACAATAAACCGGAAGACGTGATCTCGCACTGGAAGCGGGCGTGGCCCAGCTTGCGGCGGCGGGGTGTTAATGAAAGTATAAATATTCTGATCCAAGTACGCGCTTACAAGTATGACCGCTCGCTGCATCGAACATGGGAGGCGGAATTGGTTTGTCAGGACAGTTCGCTCGTCGTTCTTGACGCCAGCTTTTCTGACGAAATCGTCCATGACCTTTTGGGTACGATAGCGCGGGGCACACATAGTCTGGAGTATTACTGGCTGGATCGCTGGTACAACATTTTTCGGTTCGCGCAACCCGATGGTCACTTGCGAAACTTTTATTGCAATGTGAATGTGCCCGCGACTTTTGCGGACAACGTACTCAGTTACGTCGATTTGGATCTGGACATACTGGTGGCGCCGGACTTTTCTTACCAGATACTGGATGTTGAAGACTTCGAGAGAAACGCGGACCATTATGGTTACACCCAGGAGGTGCGGCTAAAAGCGCGACAGGCTGTAGATGATCTGGTAAAGATGATCGAGACACGAGCGTTTCCATTTGCCACCGTATAGGCCCTGGACTTCTCACCCGAAGCAAACGCAAACTATCGGCTGCGTTCGGACTGCTTCTATGACTAAACAACAACCAAAACAATCCAAATCCAAGTTGGAGCTGCTTAAAGAACGCTCGCTCAGAGCCGAGCAAGGCGGCGGGCCCGAGCGCGTCGAAAAGCAACATGCCGCCAACAAGATGACGGCGCGCGAACGCATTGAATTCCTGCTGGACGAGGATAGTTTCGAAGAGTTTGACAAACTGGTCGTCCACCGTTCGCGTGATTTCGGTCTTGACGAGCAACTTTATCCGGGCGATGGCGTCGTCACCGGTTATGGACTGATCGACGGGCGTCGCGTGGCTGTATTTGCTCAGGACTTCACTGTGTTTGGCGGTTCCCTTTCGGAGACTCACGCGGAGAAAATCTGCAAGCTACTGGATCTGGCAATGAAAGTTGGCGTGCCTGTGATTGGCCTGAACGATTCAGGCGGAGCGCGCATTCAGGAAGGCGTCGTGAGTTTGGGAGGGTACGCCGACATTTTCCTGCGCAATACGCTGGCCAGCGGCGTCATTCCCCAAATTAGTTGCATCATGGGTCCGTGCGCGGGCGGCGCTGTCTACAGTCCGGCCATTACAGATTTCAATATCATGGTCAAGGACACGTCCTACATGTTCATCACCGGCCCGGACGTAATCAAGACCGTTACTCACGCGGATGTGACGAAGGAGGAACTCGGCGGAGCGTTGACTCATAACCGGACTTCGGGTGTTGCTCACTTCGCCGCGGATTCAGACGAGCATGCGTTGCGCATGGTGCGTGAGCTGCTTTCGTTCATTCCATCAAACAATCTGGAAGACGCGCCCCGGCTGAGTCCAACTGATTCGCCCAAGCGGTCTGAAGTTAAGTTGAATACGATCGTGCCCGAAGCGTCGAATCAGCCCTACGACATACGCGAAGTGATTAATGCGATCGTCGATGATGGCTACTTCTTTGAAGTGCAGCAACTACACGCGCCGAACATCTGCGTTGGCTTTTCGCGACTCGATGGCCGTTCGGTAGGCATTGTTGCAAACCAACCCGCCTTTCTCGCCGGCGTTTTGGATATCGATGCCTCAGTCAAGGCGGCGCGGTTTGTCAGGTTCTGCGACTGTTTCAATATTCCGCTCGTCGTCTTTGAAGACGTGCCTGGTTTTCTGCCCGGTGTCTCCCAGGAACACGGTGGCATCATTCGTCACGGCGCAAAACTTCTTTATGCTTTCGCGGAAGCAACCGTGCCGAAGCTAACGGTCATAACGCGGAAGGCGTACGGCGGCGCGTATTGCGTGATGGCTTCGAAGCATATTCGTACTGACGTAAATTTCGCGTGGCCGACTGCGGAAATCGCGGTAATGGGAGCTGAAGGAGCTGTCGGTGTTTTGTATCGTCGTGAAATTAATGAGGCGAAAGAAAAAGAGGCGGCGCGGCGGGCACGCATACTGGAATTGGAAGATAAGTTTGCCAATCCTTACGTGGCGGCCGAGCGTGGCTTTATCGACGAAGTCATCGAACCGGCGCAGACCAGACCAAAATTGATCCGAGCTCTTTCACTGCTGGAAAATAAACGCGATACCAATCCGCCTCGAAAGCACGGCAACATTCCGCTTTGATCTTGGCAGCCTTAGGGCGTTCGCCGTGGGAATCGTTGGCGCCGGCACAGTTAATGAAGGGTTAGTGCTTCAGCCGCTGTAAGTGCTTTTCAAAGTATTCCCGCCAACTCGAAGACAATGCTTCCAGCTTAACGGCCCGGCGCAACGTTTCCCGGTCATCCTTTTCAAAGGCATAGACGCGAGTGATATCAGCGATCGTCACCTTGCTGTCGTCGCGGCTTACAACTTCGAAAGCGTCGCCGGCTTTAACCATCCCCTCTTTCAGCACGCCAAAATAAAAACCTGTCCGCCGGCTCTGCAAAAATTTTCTGATCATATCCGGTGATCCAAACTTGATGCCCAGCTTGTAACAAGGCATTCGTGGTTCGGTAACCATCAACTCCGCCTCCCCGACGCGGAAGCGGTCCCCGACATTGAGGCTATCTTCACGCATTCCTTCCGTCGTAAAATTTTCGCCAAACATTCCGTAAGGTAGCTCCCTCTCGGGTAGTTCCCGGCGCCAGAACTCATAGTGCTCGAGTGGATAAGCGTAGACTGCTTTGCTTACGCCTCCGTGTACTGACAAGTCTGCCTGCCGGTCACCGTCAAGGTTGAGAGTGCGTAGCATCACCGGCCCTTGTACCGGTTCTTTGAAGATACCGGTCACAACCGGCTCGCCGTTCCACTGGATCACGCGCGGCAGACCAACGTTCACTGAAATTATTTTCATTTGCTTTACCTCAAGTCAGCGAGTATACAGCGCGGACAAAGCGGTGCGTATGTCAGCAATGAGATAATGTCTGGATTGGGATTTGAAATTCTCTGCGCGTTTTCTGCGTTCTCGGCGTCTCCGCAGTGAGTGTATTTTTACGGCTATTCACCGCCAAGGCACAAAGATGGCCGAGATTGCGCAGAGAAACCGATGTTAGACACCAACCGGTACTCACTCATCATATTGGCGAAGGGATACCTGAACACACAAAAGCCGCGGTATATCGACCGCGGCTGTTCCTTGTGCGAGTTGCTCCACGCCGGCGCGAAGCGACTAATTTGAAAAGCTAGATCGGGTGGCGTCGTCCGGAACCGACCCGTTTTTGCACGAGTCTTTCAACTTCCAGCGGAACTCCCTCGGCTTTCGCCTGGCGAATAAACTCACTATCGATATTGAATATTCGCAGCTTTATCAGGTCTTCCAGGGAAAGGTTGGTCAACCCTTCGTCGCGTACTTCGGCGATAAATGCCGGGGTAACTTTGAAGATACGCATCTTAACAAGACTTTCCATCGAGGTCTTATCGAGTCCGAGCTGACTTGCCTCACGAACGAGATCGGCATCTATCTTGAAAATTCGCGCTTTGACTAAATCCTCCATGGTCAGATTGGGAAAACCGGTGGCTTTCATCTCGCGCATGAATTGCGAATTGATTTTAAAAATCGCCGCTTTGCAGAGATCCTCAACCTCAAGTTTGCCGAACCCGGCAGAGGAAAGGTCATCCGCAAGGGCCGTCGTCACATTCAGAGCTGTAGCTGTGAAGAGCCTGTCCTGCCGGTGGCGCCCGTTTTGGGAAAGCAAATCCTTTTCGAAATCAAAGCCGCGGCTCTTCATTGCGGATACAAAAGCCGCACTGCCGGTAAAAGTAAATGTGCCCGAGCCCTTTCCGTTCTGGAAACTGCCTTCGCAATCGATTGTGCCGGCTTCACGCGCGAGACTAAACTTGACCGCGCCCCCACTTAATACCTGTTCACGGCTCAGTCCCGATAATTCCGAAAAATCGTAGGTTTGACCGATCTGGTTCTTGTGGCCCTGTTCTCCGCCGCGCTCAAAATTTAGATTCAATTTAGCGTTGTCGTCGACGAGTGTAGCTGTCCAATTGCCGGTCTGCACGTTCTGGGCAGTGACAGCGGTACCTCCTATGAAAGCTGTAAAAGCCAGGCTGATCATCAGCCCCAGGCCGGTGGCGCAGCGCGTCCATACTTTCTTAGACATAGATCGATCTCCTCTGAGTGTATTTTTGCCGATCGACATTCAAACGCCGGGAACTGCCATTAGTTGCAGAAAAAAGCTTTCCTCGGTGTCGTTACCCTCAAGCCGGCGCGCGCGCGCGCCTCTTCGATTTTTGCGCCTTGCGTTCTTTGCCACTCCGCAGCCATTTCAAGCGCGACAAAACGCCGCCCACAATCGCAATCGCTATGAAGGCATAGACAACGTAATCGAGTACGGACGAATTGAGGAAAGTCAGGACATGTTTGCCAAAATACAGCGCCAGCAGCGCCTCAATATTAAATCTGAGCAAACGCCCGGCAAATACTGCCAGGTAGAGTTTAGGCCTTGAGCATTGCAGTGCGCTTGCGCTCATTGTTACCGGCGTCAACGGGAATGGTGACGGCGGTAAATTCGAACACTCGAAGTAACCTAGGAAAGGGACTGTGCGGAGACGTGATGAAAGCGTTAGAAATCCGGCACGAGTCCGCGCCGGTAGGACACTGCGCTGAAATAAACCTGGAAAAGACTCACCGCGGAGACTGAGAACCGAAAGAGGCGCAGAGAATTTCAAATTGTGACAAAGCCCGTCCACTGAAAATCTTGACAGGTATCTTGCAAGAGAATAGATTTCGCCGGCAAAATCGTCTGCCTTATTGGTTAACTTTTGCCCGGAGGGGAAAAACTTATGAGCAACGTCTCTTTGTTCCGCGCGGTCAGTCTCTGCCTGGCGGGCCTGCTCTTAGTGTCGGCTGGCGCTTGCACACCCGGCCCGCCGGGTCCTCAAGGTCCTCCCGGGCCTGGTTCGAGCGGGCCACCATACGTTTGGATCTGCACGCCGGCGCATCTTCCAAATGCCGGGGGCAGCCCGCGATCCGATCTTTACGTGTTTAATGGTAGTGCTGCTACTGCCAACATTGCGGTGAATATTCTCGACAGAGATGGAGCCAATCTGACGGGCGTCACTATTCCCGGATCGAACCCGGCAAAAACCTATCCGGGTGAAGCCGGCTCGGCGACGGTGGCTTTGCTACCCGCGCACACAAGAGATCTCGACTGGGTAATGCCTTCGACTGGTGGCGGTCCGGGTCTGGACGGCGTCACGAATGTCGCTTTTAGCGTAAGAGTTACTTCTGATCAGCCCGTCGTCGTCGGCGCGAACTTCCAGTTCAACGGAAACTTGCCGAGCCAGTGCAGTCTTTTGCCTAAGTAGGGTTTGGGCGAAAAGCTTCAAATGGGAAGTGGTCTGCTCAATCCTTTCGCGCGTAATAACCGTTCCGGTAAAGCAGGGTTGGTTTACTCTTGCGAAGCACAGGATTGACGATCTCAAGTCGAATTCGCCTGTACGAACCGTCGTGGGCTTTGTTAGTGGGCGAGTAAGCAATTAGATATTGCGAGCGGAGTTCCTGATCGATCTGCGAAAACGCAGTCTGCAACCCGGCGGGCTCTGTAGGAAAAAAAGCGCGCCCCCCGGTGCGATCTGAAACCTTTCGCAGCGCGTCGGCGTCGAGTTTACCCTCCGGGAAAACTGCGTCACGAATTCCTATGGAGTAAATCACGACGTCAGATTTAATCGCAAAATCAATAACGTCCTGCTTCTTGATTGTGCTGCTGGTGTCGTCGCCGTCGGACAGCAGCACAATCGCACGACGCGTTGCCTCAGGAGTCTTAGCCAGCAGATCCTCAATCGTCATCCACATCGCATCCCAGATGCCCGTGTAGCCGCTGGGATCCTGATCCTTCGGAAGCGGATCGTCGCCGTTAGCCAAACGGCGCTCATTTTCGGGCGACATCTCAATTTTAACCTGGGCAATCCCGCGATGCAGGCTGGCAAGATTGTTAGTGGGGGACTGCTCGACTTTTGCGGCGCCGGTAAATGACACAACTGCGGCGCGATCCTTCTCCGGCCGGATTACGGAATCCACAAACACCCGGGCCGCATTTTTTTCGTCGGCAAGTACTCCTCTTTGCGATTCGCTGGTGTCAATGAGTATGGCTAACGAAAGTGGTCGATCCGTTTCGCGTTCAAACAGGCTTACAGTTTGAGCTGCGTCATTTTCGAATATCGCAATGTCTTCAGGTCGCAACGAAGTTATGAAGTGTCGCTCTTTATCCACTGCCGTAAAAAGCGTGTTGACCAGATTTGTTTCCACCCTCACTACTTCCGCCTCGGGTTCTGACGCGACGGGCGGCGTCGGACTCGGTCTTGCCGGCGGAGCTTGCGGCGCAAAAGCTGAATTGCTTTCCGCTTCCAGACGTTGTGAGTGACTGGTCAGTGGGTAGCTGGTTGCGGTGATCGTCAAAAAGAGGATTGCCGCGACAACTACCGCGTCAAAATGATGAAATGAGGGAACCATATTGTGGAGTCGTTAGCTTTTTGTGGATGTGACGAATTCTATCAGACGTCTCTGCGGATCAAATGTGATCTTGAAAGGATACAAAACATCTCGGCCGAGAATAACAGGGGCATAATCGTCGACTCCAAACAGTATGTCTGTTGGTACGCCGCGCAAGACGAGCTCGCCGATGCTTATCGTCGTGGGCGCAACTCGGCGCGACGTGATAGTGCCGCCCGCAAGGTCTCGCGTCTCCGGCCGCATTTGTCTGGTACGTCGCGGGCCGACAATTACAGCATCCCGCTGATTAACGGCTAAACCGAACCCTGATCCGGTATCTACCAGTGCCAACCTGCCATCCCCAAGTCGGACAAAAGGTCGCGTGCTTCCGCCGAAACTCACCCAGGGAACTGTGGCGCCTTCGCCTTGCGCCCGCATCGATTCGCCGCTCGAATCCAACGCATTAATACGCCGATTCGGCATATCGATCGAATACCCATATGGCGAGTAAATGTCAGTGGGATCGAGCACGCCATCGACCCCACTCGCTAACGAGTTAACGACCAGTGCCGTTTTCGTCGAGTCAACGACATTATTTCTCTCCGCAAGCGCGAGCCGATTAATCACGGCCTCACGGTTCGATGTGGTGGTGGCGGCCGATAAACCGCCAAGGGTCATTGGAGCGACACTGCGCACTGTTAGTTGGGCGTCGCTGACAACGCGTTGCGTTATGAGATTGACTCCCGCCCCCGTGTCCAACGCGAAGACGTATGGCCCCCGCCCATTAATCCAGGTGGTCAACAGCAGACCGCGATCTTTGCTGAGGCGAAATCGCGCGGGCAGCGGGCCTGCCGCCGTGCGAGCCGAATCTCGGGCCGACGCCTGGGCAATAAAAGGGGCAGTCCCCGCGCTGGGAACTGCCCACCCCATTGCTACCAGAGCGCCTAATGCGATTGAGAGCTTCGCCCTCATGCCTATGCACTCCTCTTTTTCTGTCTTAGTAACGCCGGGTGCGATTACGCAGTTTGTAGGTATACAAAGCCGAACCGCCTGCGCCGGCAAGTGCGCCAATGCCAGCGCCTTTCTTACCGCCAATCAGTCCACCGATAAGAGCACCACCGCCCGTACCCATGGCTACCGTTAGCTTGTCACGGTGCTTCTGCCAGAAGCTGCGGCCCTGCGGTCTTTGATAGTCGTAATAAACCCGCCGCGTGCTCGAGGAATTACGAGCATAGGTGCGGCCGGTATTGCGATAGGCTGGTGCGGCATACGAAGTCGCAACGCGATTTCCCGCGGCGCCTGATTCACACGCGCGAAAACCATCCGCGAAGCCCGACTTATAGGCATTCTGCTCCGACGCCGAGGTATATTCAGCCGGGACGTACTGTCCGTTGCCGGAAGCATTAGCCTGGTATTGCGCATACTGCGCATCGGTTGTAGTAGCCGGTGTTGTTGCAGTCGTTGTCTGTGGTTCAGTAGTAGTGGCGTTCTTTGAGTGCATTACAAAGGCGCCCACTGATCCACCAATCAGGGCAGCAACCAAAGCAACCGGCAGCAATTTATTTGTCATGATCATCGCTTCTAATTCTCCTTGCTTAAACGTGTTCGCGCCTTACCTGCCGTGAATTTAGCAATCTCCGTTCCCTATCAGTCTCCAGTTTGTTTGTGAGTCCAGATTCTACGATGAATCGCAAATTATTTGAGCGTCCTGCCAAAATGCAAAGACTTCGCAAGACAAACTCA
Source organism: Pyrinomonadaceae bacterium (assembly GCA_035297925.1). Taxonomy (GTDB): domain Bacteria; phylum Acidobacteriota; class Blastocatellia; order Pyrinomonadales; family Pyrinomonadaceae; genus PSRF01. The sequence continues at coordinate 14,900 of DATGYM010000388.1, forward strand.
ACATAGCTTAGTCACTGCTCCAAAGGGCGCTACCCGATATGGGTTCGTCCTCTACTCTATATCGCACTGTTCAAGAACATCCCTGACTATTGAATGCTCGCTAATCACAGTTTCCAATGATGATGCGCGGGTGTCGACTGCGAAATGGCGGGAATAAAAAAGGCCAGGGAAAACCCCTGACCCTTCTTCTTAGCTCAGAGCACAACTCAAGCAGCCCGTTGCAGGGCAGGCTTGTTTTCGCGCAGCAGCTCAAGCGCCTTTTTCATCTGGAGATCCTCGGCCGGTGCTTTCGGAGCAGTCGGCTCTGGAGCCACCTGCGGCTTGTCACCTGGCTGAGAGGGTTTGACCGCTGTGTCGTCGTCATTGCCGGTCAAATCATCAGGATCGATTGCGTCGGCGAGTTCGGGGCGTTTAACTTCTACCGAAGGCGTTACGCCTGAATGGGTGCGATCCTCGCCTAAAAACGGCTTACCGCTGGCGGATGCCCACTTCACTGTGGTCAGTAGTAAACCGTCGCCGCCTCGCAAAGTGAAAAGCTGTTGCTCGGCGCCGGCGCCGAAACTCTTCTCCCCGACAACTTGACCGCGATTTCGTTCGAGCAATGCTGAAGCAACAACTTCCGCTGCCCCGGCCGTGCCAGCATCGATCAAGGCTACAACCGGACCGGCAAAAATGGCAGCTTTGGGGTCAGCAGTAAATGTCTTGAGCGTCTTTCCCTCTCGACCTGAGGTTTGTGCCAGGGTGCCTTCTTTGATAAACAGGTTCGCCACGGCAACCGCTTCGTCGATTGAGCCGCCAGCGGTGCCTCGCAGATCCACCACCATCTTCTGGGCTCCCTGTTTGATCAGATCCTGAACGCGTGCTCGCGCGTCCGCTGCTTCATCTTGAGCAAAACTGTTAACGCGCAGCACGCCGATGCGGCCGGCTTCCATTCTGCCCTCGGCAGCGGGAGCACGAAACGCACTTCGTTTCACTGTCACGGTAAGTGGCCGAGCATTGGCGCGCAGAATCCGCAACTTGACTTCCGAGCCTGCGGCGCCATTCAGAAGTTGCTTGGCATCGTAAAGTGAAATATCTCGCGTGGCCTTGCCGTCGATGTATTCGATAATGTCACCGGCGCGTACGCCCGCCTGATCGGCAGGTGACCCTTTCATTGGTGCAATCACATAAAGATATGAGGCGACTTGCGAAAGTTCAGCGCCGATACCAACTTGATTGTTTTTTGCATCGCGTCCAAATTCGCGCACCTGATCGGGCGTAAGGTAGGTTGAATATGGATCGAGACCGTAGGCCAGGCCGCGAAGAGCGCCCGCGCGAACCTTCTCCATATTCGGTTCGTCTACATAGTCATTTTGGATATGCTGAAGCACGCTTTCGAATATCCTCAGCTGCGCATTCGGATCGTTTGTCGGCTGTTGCGCGCGCGTTGAAATCCACCCGCCGACGACCGTATAAAGAGCCAGCGTGGCGGACGCCAGAATTAGTCCAAACTTCGTGCGAAATGACATTATTTACCTCGTGCTTTGCGTTGAAGACGAACCTGAAAAGCTGATCGTGAACATGCGCTTTTCGTTAGTCAGTCGTATCATACAGGCGGTTAATCGACGGTGCAACTTAACTTTATTCAGTATTTCCCGCGCTTTCCGGGATTTTCCAAACCGGAACGCCGCAATGATTATGGTAACGAACCGTTACGAAAATTCAACCTCTGCTGCGCTTGCACCGATTCTCGCCCTGGACTACGGTACCAAGCGCGTAGGTGTTGCCGTATCGGACGAGTTATCGATTGCAATTACCCGACTCAATGCGCTTCCTCGAAAAAGTTGGAAGCAAATGCTTCTCAATGTGGAGGCGCTAATCCGCCGCTTTGACGCTCAAACGCTGGTAATTGGTTTGCCGCTGCGGCTAAATGGTTCGAGCGGCGATGCGGCTTTGCAGGTTCAGGCTATTGCGGCCAAATTTGCGCGCTCGCTTACGGTGCCGGTTTACCTTCAGGATGAGCGATTAACCTCCGTGGAGGCAGAAGAGAATCTTCGTGTTGCAGGCCATGATGCGGAAACGCGCTCCGCGTTTGTCGATAGTGAGGCGGCAGCAATAATCCTAAGGGACTTTTTGGTGAGTAGCGGTACAAGACTTCTGGTATCGCCTGGAAAGCAACCCCTTTAGTTTTCATAACTCTCTAAAGTTGCATATGAAACGCATTCTCCTGGCTCTTGCCCTATTGATTCTCCTGGCAGCGAGCGTTTCCGGAATTTGGCTCTACCGGGACCTGCATACACCCGTGACTCATGGAAAACAGGGACAATATGTGGAAATTCCGCGGGGTTCCTCGCCCACAACTGTGGTAGCCAAATTAGCCGATGAAGGGATAATCAAGCACAGGTGGCCGTTAATGCTTTACCTTAAGTTCAACTCAAACGGGTCTCAACTGAAGGCCGGTGAGTACGACTTTCCCTCGCCAATCTCTCCGCTTGGCGTCTTTGCCAAACTTCGCGAGGGCGAACAGCGACTCATCCGTCTGACCGTGGTGGAAGGGTGGACACGTTGGGATATAGCCAATGCGATGTACAAAATTCCCGAGCTTCAATTGGCTGATCCCACTGCTGCGTTACCTTTAATGGATAACGTGAGCCTGATTGCTGACTTGGATCCAAAAGCAAATAACCTCGAAGGATATCTTTTCCCCGACACCTACGATTTCCCTCCGGACACGAAACCGGCGGAACTCGTCGCCATTATGGTGAAGCGATTTCGCAAGGAGTGGAAACAGGACTGGACGCAGCGGGGGCTCGCGCTGAATCTGTCGCCACGCGAAATCGTGACTTTGGCGGCGCTGGTAGAAACTGAGGCCAAATTGAGCGAGGACCGCCCTCTCATCGCATCAGTGATCTATAACCGGCTGGAAAAGAAAATGGCTTTGGCAGTGGACTCCACACTCATCTACGCGTCCAAGCTCGAAGGAAAGTGGCGCAATGACGGTAAGGTTTACAAAAGCGATGTTGAGCGCAGGTCGCCTTACAATACGCGTCTGCACGCCGGTTTGCCACCGGGTCCCATCGCCTCTCCCGGAAGAAGTTCGCTCGAAGCTGCTCTCAACCCGGCACAAACTGATTTTCTTTATTATGTTCGGGAGCCATCTCGCAACGACGGCAAGCACAACTTTTACAGTAACGAAGGTGATTTTGGCGAGGGTGTAAAAGCGCTGCGAAACTGGGAGCAGCAAAGGGACGCTGCAGCGTCGAAATAAAATCGACGACAACTAAAGCAGCAGCATCTTAAGAGACGAAGTCGACGAGATAAGAACTCCTTGAAATTGAAGAGTTGTTAATCTATGCTCGCTTATAAGGTCCCCTATCAATTGATTTGAATTGGAAGAGGTGGTTTCCCATGATCAAGTTCGCTGGCCTAGCGCTGATAGTTTTTGTTGCCGCTATTTCGGTGTGGCCGCAGGGCAAAGGTGTGGACAAAACCGGCGAGCGCGTTCGTGATAGTGGCGCCACTGGCAGTAACAGTGTAAAGACCGATACGGGTGCGGGACGGGGTATTGATTTTGGCAAGGGCCGCACGCCCGAAGTGGCGCCGCTGCCTAATCCCTATCGCATCGCAGCCCGGCGGGATGTGATTCTCAACGCGATCGCCGAAGTGATGCAGGATCGTAAATTGATTCTGGACGAAGCCGCTTCCAAACCAGCCGACGGAATAGTCGTCAGTCAGCCTTACACTTTCATCAAAGGAGCGGTCGTATCTCAATCCGAATTGGGTCGCTATGCCGACGTGACAACTTCTGCTGCCCGTGGCTGGACTCGTGGACGCTATACGATAACCGTCGAGGTGCAACCCATCGACGGCAATAGTGCGAACGTTTCTGTGAACGCAAAAATTGAAGGACGCACTGACGGCGCTACAGGCGCCGAATGGACAACGCTAACTACGTCCGGTTTAGCCGAAGAAGAGTTCCTGTCTGCCCTGATAACTAAAGTTACGGGCGCCCCGCCGCCTGGGAGAGTCGAATAAGCAGGCAACTGCCCGTCGCTACCTAAAGTGATACTTCAATACTGAACAAGAGATAATGTTGGAATCGCATGAAGATGAGTTGTTCCTGACGCCGAAGCGGTCGACAGCTACGGCTGCCCTTGCGGCGATTGCCGCGGTGATTATCACGGCTTTGGTCTTTGCGGGCTACGCGCTACTTAGAAAGCGACACGCGGAAGATTCAGGATCCCTGTCAGTGCCGGCTTCAACGACGGACGTCCGCCAGCCCCCCAAGGCTCTGATAATTGTTGACGAGGCCCTTTTGCAGGGTGGCAATACGATCATCGGCGGCACCGTAAAAAACACCTCGACAGACAAACTAGAGGGATTATCCGTAGAAATGGAATTAAAGCGCCGCAAAGACGGCAAGACCGAGACGCAATTAATACCGCTGCAGCCGAGCCAACTCGAACCACAGCAGGAAGCTCATTATGCTCTGCAGTTGAAAGCACAGGATTACAGCTCAGCAAAGTTACTGGGCCTGAGGGCAGGCCCAGGTCGGCAGCCCTTAGCGTATACAACCACTCAGGGACAGAAACGTCCGCCCGAACGACTCGAAACAAAGACAGTGACCGTGGGCAGGCCCGCATCCAAGGGGGGCGAGTTTCTGAACTCCCCTGACAATCCGGCGCGAGTTCCCTAATCCTTTGTTAAAGAGTTTCCTGAAGTCAGGACGATGTCGGTCGCCTGAAACTGCGCGAAGCTTCAAGTTATCGGTTAAAGGTCGGCACGACGATAGTTCATGTTTTCTGTCAACAAAGCGGCCGTCAGGTTTACCGGGCAGCGCGACCGGATGCAACTCACAGACTGTGATCCCCGTCATACTTTGGGCATTCGAGTCCTTCTTAAGTTGACAATGATTACTTCAAAACTGTTTGAGCTTACGAATCGGTGTTGCAGGGGTCTGGCCGTCTGTGCCTTCCTCGGGGCTTCGTTCGCCCTGGTTGGCGCTCAGCAAAATAATCAGTTACAGAAACCCGTTTCCGTTGACGACGATAAGAGGGGCGATAACCACCAGCCGTTCACTGAAGTTGAAGAAGAAATGAAGGCTACGCGGGCCATTAAATTAGCCGAAAGGGAATACCAGGAAAACCTCGATCGCGCACGCGACCTCTCAACCATAGGCGCGTCCGTCGTAACATCGTTCCGGCAAAAGAATGGCCTGGATTCAGAAGATTATAAGAAGCTTGAAAAGGTGGAAAAACTGGCCAAGGGTATTCGCCGCGCTGCCGGCGGCTCTGAAGATGAAGTTGAAATGGACAAGCCTCCCATGGACATGGCGGCAGCCGTCGAGATGTTGGGTTCACTGAGCCGATCATTGAAGGAGAAGGTTGAAAAAACTCCAAAGCACGTTATCTCTGCAGCCGTGATAGACGAAGCTAATGTTTTACTTGAAGTGGTACGTATAGTTCGTACTCTATCCCCTCCGAAGGTGTAAAGTTTGCCCCGCAAGCTAAAGCGAAGCCGCCGACTCAACAGCACGCTGGCCATACTGGTCACTGCCATCCTTCTCTGCGCCCCATCGTTACGATCGCAACAAGACGACGATGTCATTAGAGTTAACACGAATCTGGTGGTTTTGAATGTGACCGTCACCGACAAAGCCGGGCAATACGTTCCGGGATTGCAACTTTCCGACTTCACGATCTTTGAAGATGGCAAGCCGGTTTTGTCTGAAGTCATCTCCAGCTTCAGTATGCACGAAAGCCCATTCGCTTCCGTGGTGTTGCTGGATACTTCCGGCAGCATGGAGAGTCGTCTTTCGCTGGCACGCTCGGCTGCCATTCGCTTTCTCGACCGGTTGCGGGAAGAGGATGTTGCTGCTGTCTACAAGTTTGACTCGAACGTGGAACAGGTGCAGGAGTTTTCAACCGGGCGAGATCTGGCGCCCATGGCTTATGGCGTAAAAGCAAAAGGCATGACGACTTTGAACGATGCTATCGTTGATGCGGCCCGGGCGCTGGCGGCTCGACCGGAAAAGCGTAAAGCAATCATCGTGTTATCGGATGGATTAGATACCTACAGTAGCGCCTCAGCTGATAAGGCAATCGAGAGCGCGCTGGCCGTGGGAGCAAGCATCTATGCGGTTGACATGTCTGCGACGGACGGGGCGGCCTCGCGTAATCAGCAAAGCGCTGCAGTATTAAAGGGTTTTGCGGAAAAGAGTGGTGGGCGATTTGTTGCGACTCCAGGCGGTTCGGCATTGCGCGATGCCTTCGCCAGCATCGCTGATGAGCTGGGACACCAATACACTATTGCCTATCGACCATTGAGTCAGGCGCGAGATGGTAAGTGGCACAAACTCGACGTGAAAACATCTCGTAGCGATTTACTTGTGAGGTCACGCAAAGCGTACCGAGCTGCAAAAGGCTAAAGTCTAAAGTTAACTAGTAACGCCGCGATCAGTCAGCATTACAACTCACATGCGATCGACCCTGGTTAGGGATTTCTCACGGTGCCTTTGCAACGCAAGGTCAATTAACACATCAAGCATTTGACTGTAGGTCAAGCCCGACGCGGCCCACATCTTTGGGTAGCCTGACACTTCAGTGAGTCCCGGCATCGTGTTCAGCTCGTTTATCAGCAACTCGCTTGAGCCGCGTTTGAGAAAAAAGTCGACGCGGGCGAGCCCGGCGCCGTCGACAGCCCGGAATGCCTGAAGCGCCATTTTTTGGATTCTTGTCGTTAAGGCCTTCGGAATCGGAGCGGGGACGACGAAAGCCACCCGACCGGTGGTAGTGTATTTTTCCGTGTAATCAAGGAACCTCGCGGACTCGTCATGAACCACGTACTCTCCTGGAAGACTGGCCCGCGGCTCATCATTGCCGATAACGGCGCACTCTATCTCTCTGGCATCGACTGCTTCCTCGACCACGATTTTTCTGTCGTATTGCGCCGCTAAATCTACAGCGCGCTTGAGTGATTCTCTGTCGTCAGCGCGGGACACCCCCACTGAAGAACCCAGATTAGCCGGCTTAACAAAGCACGGAAGCCCGATTTTGCGTGTAATACTCTTGATTACGCCGCCGCGGTCCTTTTGCCAATGTGAACGCAGGAACCAAATATAGTTGCACATCGGCAAACCAGCCTGGAGAAACAACAACTTCATCGCGACTTTGTCCATCCCGCAGGCCGAGGCGAGCACGCCACAACCTACATAGGGAAGATTTGCCATTTCCAGTAAGCCTTGCAGCGTCCCATCCTCACCGAATGGACCGTGCAGCACCGGGAACACCACATCAAGCTTTTTTGAAGTTACGGCGCTGCCGTTGTGCTCGAGGGAAAGTAAGCCAGTCCGCGATGGATCTCCGAGAATTGCCAGAGCAGCTCCCGAATCCGGACCTGGTCTTGAAGGCAGGAACGATTGAGCGTTTGCCGGCAGCAGACGGAAGGCCTCGGCAGCCGAGAGCCACTTCCCTTCCCGGGAAATAGCGATCGGCACAATTTCGTATTTTTTTGTATCGATCGCCTGGATAACGGAAGCGGCCGACCGAATCGACACTTCGTGCTCACCGGAGCGGCCGCCGAAAATTACTCCCACGCGGAGTTTCTTTGCCAAATAAGTACTCCCCACACTGTTTTAAAGAATTGTTTTTCCCAGTGCCGACAAAATTAATTCAACGCCAAGCTCGGCTGTCTTGTTGTTCACATCCAGCGCAGTATTTATTTCAACCACTTCAAGCGAACACATTCCACCGGCCTCGGCGATTTTTTCCATCGCCAGGTGAGCTTCCCGATAGGTCAAGCCACCACGCACCAGCGTTCCGGAACCTGGAGCATCGCCGGGATCAAGCGCGTCAACATCGAAAGTCACCGCATAGCCGCCGCCTGCCTGTGACGCGATTCCGGTTGCCTCATCCATGCACGCACTCATACCTCGTTCGTCGATTTCACGCATCGTAATAAAACGAATTCCGAGCTTGCGGATCAGCTCTCGCTCGCCGCGATCGATATCACGCGCGCCGATATGCACACACAATGCCGGATCAAGTTTAGGCGAAAAGTTTCCGATGTTTGTTAGTTGCGTTGCGCCGTAACCCAACAGCACTGCGAGTGGCATCCCATGGATATTACCCGAGGGCGAAGTCTCGGGAGTATTCATGTCGGCATGCGCGTCAAACCAGATCAGGCCAACCGTTTCTTCACGTTTGCGGCAGTATGAGGTCAACCCCGAAATTGAGCCGACAGCGATTGAATGGTCACCGCCCAGAACCAGCGGCAACTCATCAGCCGCCAAAACTTCCTCAACTTTTCGCGCCAGCTCCTCGCACGCGGCGCTTATCTCCCGTAGGTGTTTTAGTTTGTCGTTCGGATCCGGCGCGGCCTGCTCTTCTGCAACATGAAGGTCGCCGAGATCGCGAACTCTGTATCCAAGCTGACTAATCCTGCGAGTAAGGCGGGCGACGCGCAGTGCGGCCGGGCCAAGCTCCACGCCGGCCATGTTCGCGCCGTACGCGAGCGGCACGCCTATTATGCCCACTGCTTTTTTCGCGCCGGACTTCGTCACGCTGTGATTGTGAACCTTCTCGGCGACCACGGGGTTGAACATTAGTGCGCCTTCTTATCCGCCGAGGTTGATGTTAAAGCCCCCGCCACCACCGCCCTGCGTTGGAAAGAAGGGCTTTAACAATCCAGCGAGCGCCGCGAGGTTTCGCGTCTGAATCAGAATTTCACCCGGACCGCTAAACTCCGCGACAATACCTTCGCCGCTCATCACGCTGCGGAAAAAACCGGCGGCTGCTTTGCGCAGCGTGTACTGCGTAGTGCCTTCCCAGGCCACCAAATGACCCGTATCAACCACGTAACGCTCGCCGGCCTGCAAAGTCTTTCGATGAATGGCGCCGAATGAAGACACCAGCAGCAGGCCACGCCCCTGGATCATGAGCACAAACAAACCTTCGCCGCCAAAGAACGATTTCGCGCCACCCCACTTAGTATCAACGACCAGGCTCGCATCGCCCGCAAGGTAGGAGCTTGATTGCACGAAAAATGTCTGATTGCTTAGTTCGATCGCGGCGATGTCTCCAGGCGCTCCCGGCGCAAAAGTGACTTCGCCTGGACCGCCACGCGCCGTGAAAGTTGAAACGAAGGCTGACTCGCCTCCGGCTGCCCGCTTGATGGCGCCAAACAAGCCGCCCTTCATCTGGGATTGCAACTCGATGTTTGCAGACATCGAAACCATGGCGCCTGCTTCCGCCTGAATCGACTGTTCGGCCTGTAGCTGAATCACGGCGAGCGAGAAAGCCGGCTGGTGCAAAACTTCATACCTGTAGCCGCCACCCTGCCCGCGCGAATCTTCGTCGATGTGGATGCCGTGACTTTGAGCAAAACCTCCGGGCGAAGCTTGCGCCGCAACTGGACTCGCCTCCAGCCTATAGCCACAGGCGCCGCAGAAGCCTGCGCCTTGAAGCAACTGCGCGCCACACTTTGGACAGTTCATAAAACAACTCCCTGGGATTTTTGATTGATGATGGCTACCGCCTCTTCAGGTGTTTGCGCAAAATCGAGGGCCGCCACGTCATCATCGCTCACCACCAAATGTTTCTGCCACTCGCGAACGATTGGCGGCCAGCAATCGCCCAACAGCACCAGCGGACGCGGACCGATAACCTTCGTTTGAATCTTATTCCAGACCAGTGACAACTCGGTAACGGTACCCATGCCGCCACGAACCGCAATGAAACCAACCGAACGCGTTATCAGTCGCTGCAGTCTCTCGTAAAAATGAGGAGTAGCAACCTTGTCGGTGAGATAGCGATTAGGCTCTGCCTTAAACTGGTTCATCACTATGCCAAGCACACGTCCACCGCGCTCGTGCGCCCCGCGGCTGGCGGCTTCCATCACGCCCAAATAGCCGCCGGTGCAGATAGTGAAGCCATCGTCAGCGAGCAACTGACCAAGCCGGCGCGCCTGCTCATATTCGGGATCGAATTCGCCGCACTTGGCGCCGCCGAAAATTGTTACGATTCGTTCAGGCCTTTCGTTTGACATTGGTTTCTTCAGAATTCCAACCAGCCGGGCGTCTTGAAATGCGGAAATATCATTGCACTTCACCGCTAATCATTAACGAACCCGCCTCTTTGTAGTTGACGTAATCCGCCCGGGTCTTGAAAGAGCCGCCGCTGTAATCGGCCGGGATCGGCGTTGGATCATAGAGTCTGCGGTCAGAGACGTTAGCAAAGCCCACGCGCTCGAAGAGAGAAAGATAATCGGTGCTGCTCAAAAGCTGCACCGGAACTTTCAACTGTTCGATCCATTGATGTGAAGGGAGATTTTCTTCATAGAGGTCGACGACATTCACAAAGAGTCCGCCGGGCTGCAACACTCGCTTGATTTCCCGCAACGCTTGCAGCATGTCTGAATAGTAGTAAAGAGATTCCATCGAGAAGGCATGCGTGAACTCGCCGTCGTTGAAAGGAAGTTTTTCTGCGCTGGCAACTTGAAACTCCACATTGGTGAGCGATCCGGAACTTTGTCGAGCCAGTTCTACCATTTCATCCGCAATATCAATTCCCACTACCCGGCCAGCCTCCGCCTTCCGGGCCATTAGGCGCGTGGCCCAACCCGACCCGCAACCGACGTCGAGCACACGCGCAGCGGAACCAATCTTCATTAATTCAATCGCCTGTTCGCCGATTGGACGATGGCCTTTTTCCATGCCCTCGCCTCTGCCGGCACGCGCCCAGTCGTTGAACTCAAGCCTTAACCGCTCATCCATTTCTTGCTCGACAACGATCGAGTCTAGTCGTTCTTCGTGCATTTCCCAGTGGTGACTAATTTCATTCTCTGCGTTAACTCGGCGTGCTGTGCGACTCGGCGGTATGAGTGTTTGCATCAATACTCACCGCCGAGACCCAAAGGACCAAGAAGTTACGCATAGAAAACCGCAGATTTAATCTGCCCAAACAGCTAAGGGCGCAATCGATAAAGCATACGAGGGAATGGAATGGTCTCGCGTATGTGTTCGATACCGCACATCCACGCCGTGCATCGCTCGATACCCATGCCGAAACCGGCATGCGGGACACTTCCGTAACGGCGCAAATCGAGATACCACTCGAAGGCTTCCTGCGGCAACTGATGGAGCGCAATCTGTTCTGTGAGGAATTCGAGCGACGTAGCGCGCTCCCCGCCGCCGATTACTTCGCCATAACCTTCCGGCGCAAGCACGTCGACACCAAGGGCCAACTCGTTTCTTTCCGGATCGCGAGCCATGTAAAAAGCCTTTACTGCTGCCGGATAATGGTGAACCATGAGCGGCTTGTCATACCTCGCGGAAAGGTAGGTCTCATCGGGCGCGCCGAAATCTCCTCCCCATTCAAAACGCGATTCCAACTCGCCTTTTGCATGTCCTTCCTCGAGCAGTTTTACAGCGTCGTCATAATGGATGCGGGGAAACGGCGGCACAATAGACTCGAGCCTTGCGGTGTCGCGTTCCAGCACCTTGAGCTCTTCGGCACGAGTATCGAGAACGCGCGCGGCAATGTAGGAAAGCATTCGTTCCGACAGACTCATTACGTCGTCAAGTTTTGCAAAAGCCATCTCTGGCTCAACCATCCAGAACTCAGTCAGGTGTCGTCGCGTCTTGGATTTTTCAGCACGAAAAGTTGGTCCGAAACAATAAACTTTTCCAAACGCTGCGGCGGTTGCCTCGTTGTAGAGTTGGCCTGACTGTGTGAGATACGCTTTTTCACCCTCGAAGTAGTCAACCTCAAAAAGCGTCGTAGTGCCCTCGCACGCTGCAGGTGTGAAAATCGGCGCATCTGCCAAAGTGAAGCCGTCGTTGTCCAAAAAATCACGCACAGCTTTCACGACCGTGTGGCGCACCTTAAGGATTGCGTGTTGCCGGCGCGAGCGGAGCCAGAGATGGCGATGATCCATCAGAAACTCAGTGCCGTGCTCCTTCGGCGTGATGGGATAATCGTGAACCTCGTCGAACACCACGGCATTGAGGAGATCAATCTCATACCCACCCGGGGCGCGACTGTCTTCCCTCACGGTTCCAGTAATCGCCAGGGCGGACTCCTGGCCCAGGCCTTTGAGTGCTTCCCAGACCTCAGGCGCGACAGACTTTTTCAGAGCCACGCACTGGACTACACCCGTCCCGTCGCGAAGCTGCGGAAAAAGAATTTTTCCGCTCGACCGCATGTTGTATAGCCAGCCGTTGATCGTCACTTCCTGACCAACATGTTGCGCCAGCTTGTCGATGTTGGTGCGAGCGGAACTACTCGTTTCCAACGATTTTGATTCAGTTGCCATTTATTCTTTCGGACCGTTTGCCGGTTGTCTTAGTTGAACTTGATTCGTTCCCTTAGCATTCGCCGCAGCGCGGGAAATCTATCAAGCCATTCCGCCGCCAACACCACAATGTTGAGAGTGGGTTGAATAAAATGTTCGTATGCAGCGCCGCGGCCAGAGACGGCGGTTTGATAGGAAAACGTTCCCGTAGCCTTCAGGCCGCGCTGAATCGTCATCAGCCGAAACTCCTGCGCGACCTCGTCAGGATCCAGCGCCTCGAGACCGAGCGCTCGCCGCTCCTGCAAAAGAAATAAGCGGTAGGCCCTTAATTCCCCTGGGGAGGGAGGCTCCAGGCGCCGGTCGAGCAGAAATGAAACCAAATCGTAGGTGACTGGGCCCATGCGGGCATCCTGGTGATCAACGATGCGGAGGCGATCCTCCGCGTCAACCATCAAGTTTGCGGCGTGGAAATCGCGATGACATAAAACTCTCGGCCGGGCTGCCAGTTCCGCCGCAAGGTCGTTGAGTTCAGCCTTGAGCTCGGCAGCTTCAGCATGGCGGAGAGTTTCGCCTCGTAGACTTCCAAAGTAATGCTCAACAAAAAAATCCAGCTCCCATGACAGTTTTGCTTCATCAAATGCCAGCTTGCTCGCAATCGAATGCTTGTCGTAGGCGGCGTCTGTGGCTTTCTGGATTTTCGCGATTAAGTTAACGGCGCGTTCTTTATATTCGTCACACTCGTCCTTGGGCGCCGCTTCGTACAGGCGAAACAACTGCCGGTCGCCGAGGTCTTCCTGAATGATCACTCCGCTTTGACCATCAACCGCGTAAATATCCGGGACGGGTATGCCGCTTTCTGAGAACAGGCGGGTGACGTCCAGATAAGGATGAAAATCAGGATCGAAGGGTTCGGGATAGACGGCGGCGACCGCCCTGGCTTTCTTCCAGGAGATGCGAAAATAATTACGTGTGGAGGCGTCTGGGGTGAGCGGCACAATCAGGCGGTCGTTGACGCCGTTGCGCTCCAGATAAGTCAAGAGCCGCTCCGATGCAGAGACGTCGAAAGGACTGGTAGTCACCTGTTTTGCCGAACTCATTCAGGGAAGAAGTGGGCTTTCAACCTTCAATAGGGGCTTGCTGAAAGATCAATTTCGCCATTGTTTGTGGAGCAGGATTGTATCATCCGGCCAGAGGCACGACAAAATTGCTTCCGCGTATCTCCCCTTTCAAAGCTTTGGCAGGCGGCGTCTTGCCTTGAACCAAAGCCGCGCAGACAACCGCCGCATCCTCTATCACCTCGCCGGCCGGTATTCTTACATCGTCTCCCAGCACCGCTCGCCTGACCCGGGCGCCACTCTCAATCACTACTCGGTCCCATAATATCGAGTCCCGAACCTCAGCCATCGGTGATATTGAAGCGCCGACGCCGGCGGTAAAGCTCTCACCGCGCTCGGCCAGCAGCAACAAACTAATGTCGAGATAGCGTTGGATGGTCGACAACTCAAACCAGCGGCCAGCGGCAATATGAACGGCCACTCGCTCTCCCCGAGCCATGGCTTGCGGGTAAACATCAGTCGTGGAATGCGAAAAGACGCTCCGGGGAATGTACTCGAATATTTTCGGCTCGAGAATATGAATCCCGGTAAACATGAGCGGCGGATTGCCGGTCGTGAACTGTTCCGCCGCCGGCATACCTCCGAAGCCGCGCAGGTAACCGTTAGCGGTTTCGACTACTGAAAACTTTTCGCAATCCATGTTAGGCAACAACACAAGAGTCGCGATTGCGTTTGCCTGTCGATGCGTCTGAAGCGCTGCACTCAAATCGATATCTGTAATTATCTTTCCGTTGACGACGATAAAGGTCTCGCCGTACAGGAACGCACGAGCGTTGTCTATCGCTCCGCTGGTGCCGAGGATCTCCGGCTCTTCAACATAGTGCAGCTTGACTCCAAACTTACTGCCATCGCCCAGCGCCCTGCGCACTGAATCAGGGCGGTGGTGAAGGTTAACGGCGATCTCGTTGCAGCCGAAGCGAGCCAGATACTCTGCAACATAGCCGACGAGAGGTTTGCCCAGAATCGGGATGGCTGGCTTGGTTCGGTCTTCGGTTAACGGCCACAGTCGCGTGCCGTAGCCTGCGGAGAGAATAATTGCGCGCATGAAAGCATTCTATTCGCGCTGTTAATCAAGCGCCAAGACGCCCGCCTCGACATTGAAGAGGTGATTTGCCATGTCTCATGTCTCCATTTTTATCCAGCACCGAACCCGGGTGACATCAACAGCAGTGAAGACGGAAAATGAGAAATGGCAAATGACAAATGGAAACTTCTGTTCTTTCCGCTTTGAAGCCTTGCCGTCCCGCGGTTGTCAGGATGCCTTTGACGCGTCGCGAATCATGAGGTCGAAAGTGCCGGGCGCGGTCTTGCGGAAGCGTGAGTTGCGGTTCAGGGAAACCGCGATGCTGATGGTTGGATTCTGGCCGGTAAACTTAAAACCACCTTCCAGCAAGCGATTATAAATCTCATTCACATGAAGAGAGCCGCCCTCTTCGCGCAGCAGCAGCGTTACTGCCTGAGGGATAGTGCGATCAATAAACCGATCACTCAACGCTTCGGTATTGGGCCGCAGCGTGGGGATTTCCTGCCGCCGGTTATCAATCGCGAAGTTGGTTCGCTGCTGCGGAGGCGCAGGCCGCATGGCCGCTTCGAGCTCCGCATCCGAAGGGAGCCCGCCTGAAAAGCCACTTCCGGAAAGACTTCCTGAAGCCAGCACAGACGTCAGCAAACG
>DATGYM010000389.1:0-23148 GCA_035297925.1 Pyrinomonadaceae bacterium
CAGACCAATTACATACCGCTCAAGCCAATGACCAATAGTTCTTAGCCAATCAAACATAAAACAGTGATGAGTGACGAGTGATTAGTCAAAACCAAAAACTTTCGACTGGTCACACGGATCATTATCAGCAGATACACTTTAACCGATGTGATAGTTATGAGCATCAGCCACTCCGGCTGGGGATGAGTCTCATGCTCAGTCAGCACTCATAACTTATGTTTAATGAGTTGTTACTTGGCGGGAGCAAAGATAGAAGGCGTGTCGTAAGTGACACCCACGGTGAAACCCGTATCGTGGGTAAAGCGTGTCAGGCCTTTGATGCCGGCGAAATCAAAGCGCAGTCCGGAAGCGCGGATCTGCATTCCCAGACGCGCCTCAGATTGCGATTCCGTACCCAGCGGGCCATCTCCCGGCCTGGTATTGGCGCGTCCGTTCACTTCTCCGGCAACGCTGAACTGTTTGTTGACGCGAAAGATTCCCGCGGCGCCATAAGTCAGCACATCGTTCTGAGAAAACAGTTCGGTCGGCGCTGTGAGGATCGCAATGCCGATATTACCAAACGTGTTCAGACGCCCGTCACGTCCAAATTTCTTACCCACCAGGATCGAGCCGTAGGCGTTTGTCTGATTCAACCCGATCCCGCGTGCCTGATTCGAGTTAGGCAAGCCGACGCCGACACGGAAGCCAATGGCTGGGCCGCGCCGGGTTTCACTTCGCAGTTTAAGCTTGGTCCAAAGGATGAAATCGCCGGTGTCGTTCGTAGAATTAGCTCCGGGTGCGAGCGACAAAGGAATTGCTGAGGGGCCGCGAGTGTTAATGCTCAAAAAATTCTGCGCGACTCCTTCGATTTGAAACTCGACATTCGGAGCAAAACCAATGCTTACGCCGATAACTCCGACGCGCGTAACATCGCCGGTCAAGCCTGAAGCCGGAAACTTTGCACCCTGCAGAAAATCCAGCCCCGCTTCAATGCGCATTGATCCCGGCGGAATGATGTCGACGTCTTCCGTAATCAGCGGGCGTTGTTGCGCGTGCGCGGACTGAGCCAGCCCGAAAAAGAATATCAGGGCGATAAGAACGCGAAGGTGATGCATGGTCTGATCAGACATTAGCAGTTGATTATTCTGCGCCAGATTGTACGGGTCAGGCTCTTCAGACGCAAACGATTTATAGTTTGGTAGTGTCGTAATTTGCCACACTCTGTGCCACTGTGGTGGTGTTTGCTTGACGTTTAATCACTACAGAGCCAGAGGTCGCAGAGAGAAAACTGAAATTAGGAGACTTAGCTCTAGTTTTTCACCACTTGAAACGAATCAAAGTATCTTGTTCCTTGCGCGGTGACCGTTTTACTTTCAATTGATTTGGGAACGATAAATTGCAGCAGGTACACGCGCTTATCAATCTCGCAAAACCGCGCCCGTACCAGATAAATGTTGCCATCCTCACCCGTTGCGGAAATCTTGAATTCGCGCGCTGCATAGCCGCTCAGCTTGACGACGGTATCATCCAGCAACGTCCCCTTAATTTGTCTGATTACGCCGTCGCGGGCCGCGTCTAGCGAGAAGATTGTGCCCGGCAGCGAATCAAAATAGCCGGTCATATACGCCATGTTACCGGCATCGACAACTGATGCCAGGTACTGCGGAAATTTTTGGCCATCCGCCGACGTCGCCTCCTGTGTGCTCAACTTTGGCTCACCCGGAAGTGAAACGGAATAGCGACCTGCCAGCGACGTATATTTGATCCATTCGCGTGAGCTCTGGCCGCTCGCGATTGCGATCATAGTTATCAGTAAGCAGAAGGTAACGAAGAGTTTTTTCATCGGGTGTTAACTGCGTATTCTGAAATACCTTGTGAGATCTTAGAGCCGCAAACCGCCGCGATTCTAAATCCCAATTCGCGCAAGGGTCAACGAATATCTCCTTGTGCTACTATCTGCGCATTTTCACGCGCGCGAGGTTTCTGATGAGACTTTATGCAACCTTTTTCCTGCTCACTATTTCCGTAACGAGTTTGGTTACAGCGCCGGCAGTCAGCGTCACTGCCGAACAAACGAATCTCAATCAGTCCAGCAACACGTTGACCGTCGCCGGTCTGCGCGACCGTGTAATCGTAACACGCGATGAGCGGGGGATTCCTTATATTGAAGCGGAGAATGACGACGATCTTTATTTCACGCAGGGATACGTAACCGCGAGCGATCGTCTTTGGCAGATGGATTTATTGCGCCGCACCGAACGCGGGGAGTTAGCTGAAATTCTGGGTAGCGCTGCTCTCGAGCAGGATAAGCAGCATCGCATTTTAGGTCTGACGCAGGTGGTCAACGCTGAAATTGCGCAGGCGGCTCCGTTGACGCGCGCCCTGCTGGAGGCTTACGCGCGCGGCGTCAACGCCTACATGGCTTCACTTGATGGTCGCAGCTTGCCTCCTGAGTTCCAGATTCTGCAGTACAAACCCAAGCCCTGGACGCCTGCTGATTCACTACTGGTTGGTAAGTCATTTGCAGAAGCGCTTTCAAATACCTGGCGGCTCGACCTCATGCGCAGCGCTCTGGCCCAACTTCCGTCTGATAAACGGTTCGCCCTCATGCCTGAGTCTTCGCCGTTGGACGTTCTCGTTGTTGGCACAGATTCGAACAAGACTAATGCGGCTCGGCCTTCGGGCGGTGCGCGCGACGCGCTGACAGAAGAAATCTTGTTGGCGCTCGCTCATGACGAGCAGATAGCAGTGCAGTCGCTGGCGCGCGTCGGTGTTTACGCAGAGGGTTTGGCCGCCAGCAACAATTGGGTTGTGGACGGCAAGCACACCGACTCCGGCAAACCGCTGCTCGCCAACGATCCACATCTGCAGGCAACGGCGCCTTCAATTTGGTACATGGTTCATCTCAGCGCGCCCGGTTTACGCGTGGCGGGCGTTAGTGCACCCGGCGGCCCCGGCGTAATTATCGGACATAACGATCGCATCGCCTGGGGTATGACCAATGTCGGTCCTGACGTTCAGGACGTTTACGAGGAGAAGTTCGATCCCGAAAACGCCAAACGTTATCTGACGCCGGTGGGCTGGCGCGTCGTTGATGTGCGTCATGAAGAAATTAAGGTGCGCAAGAGCTTCACCGAGGCGACAACCGAAACAGTGCCCTTGGATGTATCCATGACGCGTCATGGTCCGATCGTCTTCGAAAAAGCCGGCAAGCGATACGCGCTTCGCTGGACAGCGCTCGATCCCGTGCTCAATACGCCCGACTCGGTCTACTTCATCAACCGCGCGCATAACTGGAAAGAATTTTCAGCGGCCCTGAAGTCGTTCACCGCGCCCACGCAAAACATCGTCTATGCCGACACCGCCGGCCACATCGGCTATCACGCTGCCGGGGTTGTTCCCATTAGAAGGTCGGGCGACGGCAGTATTCCCTACGACGGCAGCACCGATGCAGGCGACTGGGTTAAGTTCATTCCTCTCGACAAACTACCGACGGTCTACGATCCTCCGTCTGGAATCATCGTCACTGCGAATCAACGGATCGTCGGCGCCGACTATCCTTTTTTCTTAACCCATTCCTGGGCTCAACCTTACCGCGCCCGCCGTATTTATGACCTGTTGACGCAAAAACCAAAACTAACGATTGACGATTTTCGTCGCATCCAGGGCGACGTCTATTCGATCGGTAATGTTTTGTTTGCGCGTCAAAGCGCAAAGATTCTTCGGCCCAATTTGACGGCGGCTGATGCGGGACTTAAGGGGCTGCTCGACGCGTTTGACCGTTGGGATGGAATGGTGGCGGCCGATTCACGCGTTGCGCCCCTGGTAGCACAAATGCGCATCGCATTTCGTTCGCGCATCCTGACAGCCGCCCTCGGTGAAGAGCTCGTTAAGGTTTACCAGTGGTCAAATTTCGACACTACGATCGACCGCATCATGATGGAGCAGCCCAGGGATTGGCTTCCAAAGGAATTCAGCAGTTATCCAGATTTGTTGCGTGCTTGTTACGAAGATGCTCGCAAGACGTTAACTAAGAACCTGGGCGAAGATGAGTCGAAATGGACCTGGGGCGAGATGGTTAAGATCAACTTCCGCCATCCGCTGGCCGCCGCGCCATTAATCGGATTGCAGTTTACTGTCCCTCCCATACCGCAAAATGGAAGCGGTGGAATGGCAGCGACAGTGAATGTCGGCGCCAATGTGTCTATGCGTCTAATTGCGGATTTGAGCGACTGGGACAACACGCAACAAGGGATAACGCTGGGAGAGTCAGGAATTCCCAGCAGTCCACATTGGAAGGATCAGCTCGCCGATTGGCGGGCTGTCACACCACGGACGTTTCCCTTCACTGAGCCTGCGATTAAGAAAGCAGCGGCGGAAACCCTGACGCTGGTACCAAAATAGTCTGCCAGCCGGTGGCGCATTTTCATCGAAGATTCACTGTACCGGCGCAAGGTCGCCGAGACCACGCAGAGAAAATCGAACTAAGCGGGCGTGATGGCTGTGCTGCTTTACTTCTACCGGCGTGAGGCTGAGACCCATGACCCCGTCGTCTGATGCAGCCAAACAGAGGGAAGAATACTGGCGAGTATTCTGCGCAATCAATCTTGCGCCGGACACTCGCGAGCTGGTGTTGCAATACATCGAGCGACTGAAGCGAGCCGTGCCGGAGATGCGCGCGAGTTGGGCGCGCGCTGAAAGTCTTCATCTCACTCTAAAATTTCTCGGCGACATACCACAAACCTCCGTGGAGAGACTTTCGAACGCGGCGGCGCGAGCGGTTGCAGGCGCGTCGCCGTTCTCAGTCGTTCTCGAAGGCACAGGAATTTTTCCCACGCCCCGTCAACCGCGTGTTCTATGGATTGGGATCAATGATTTGTCGCGGCAGCTCGTCGCTTTGCACGAACGGTTGGAGGAAGAGTCGGTGCCTGAGGGGTTTGCGCGAGAGGCCCGTAACTTTCAGCCGCACTTAACCATTGCCCGATTACGAAGGCCAGAGCATGCGCGAGCGCTGGCCAGCACGCACAGACAAATGGAGTTCCCGCCTGTTGAAGTTCTAGTCTCTGAGTTACTCGTGGTTAGGAGCGAGCTGACCACTGAAGGCTCAAGGTACGCCACCGTATCGCGCCATCAATTGGGATAGCTTTGGAGTGCGCTGACCTGTCAGCGCTTTATCCGGTCGTGACCTGTTGCGAGCTTCGTAGGTTGATACCAATCGAAATCGGGAAATGGGGGCTGCGCATCGGGCAGCGTAGGACAAAGCGGTACCTCTCACCGCACTCAAAGCCTATCGTGGCAACTCGCGCGGTTTTGGAGCTGATGGTGACTCCTTTTCACCGCTGGACTGGCCGGTTTGCGATAACACTTCCTTTATTGCTCCGAGACTCGACAACATCGCGGATGTTTCCACCGGCATGAAAATGACTTTTGAATTATTGGTCCGGGTCATATCGCGCAGGCTTTCAATGTAGCGCGTGGTAATTAGATACTCCGCCGGGTTGCCGTGGTCGTGCATGGCCTCTGCGACCAGCGCAATTGCTTGAGCTTCACCCCGGGCGTTTCGCTGCCGCGCTTCGGCCGCGCCTTCAGCGGCAAGTATGGCTGACTGCTTTTCGCCCTCGGCGCGAGTTACGGCAGCCTGCTTCTCACCTTCAGCACGCGTAATCGCCGCCTGTCGATCGCCTTCCGCCTGCAGCACGAGGGCGCGCCGATTGCGCTCAGCGGTCATTTGTTTTTCCATCGTGATACGGACGTCCTCTGGCGGGTTGATGTTTTTGACGTCAACGCGCGTGACTTTCACACCCCATTTGTCTGTAGCTTCGTCGAGAATGATACGTAGTTTCGCGTTGATCTGATCGCGTTGTGACAGTGTGTGGTCCAAATCCATGTCACCCATCACGGCGCGCATCCCGGTTATCGTTAGCTGCACAATTCCACCGACAAGGTCGTTCATTTCATATACGGCCTTCACGGGATCAGTGATTTGCCAGTAGACAACTGAGTCAACATGAATTGTGACGTTGTCGCGAGTGATTACGGGCTGCGGCGGAAGATCGATGTATTGTTCGCGCAAGTCGATGGAAGTTATCCCCGGTCGTGTATTCGTCCAATAGACCGCCCGCGGCCGGTCCAAAAAAGGGACGAGCAAATTCAGGCCACTGCTGGCGACTTTATCAAAACGCCCCAGTCGCTCGACCAACATGACGGTGGCCTGCGGCACTATCCTGATCGTCTTGGCAGCAATTACCAGCAGCACGATCGCGAGAAAACCAAAAAAGAAAAGGGCGAGAAGGGTTGTCAGGGGCTCCATCATGACCTCCAGGTCGTTCTAACATGGCATCAACTTCAGGTGAGCTGGGCAAACTATAGCGAATCGGCAACTGCTTGTCAGTACTCCGTGCGGCACTGACCGAGACAAATTAGAACTTGTCGGAAAGCAATGGTGGCGGCTGCGAGCCTCCGATCGCTTTTTCAATAATCGTAGCGACCGCCAAAATGTTTTGCTCGGTGAATGGCCGGCCAATAATCTGCACGCCGATCGGCAGGCCTGCAGCAGTTGTGCCGGCCCTAATGACCGCTACCGGGAGATCAAACACATTGAAAGTCTGGGCATAACTGAAAGCGCGAAAAGTGCTCAGTGTCTGATCTCCAATGCTGACCTTGAGCGTTCCATGTTTGTAAGCGGGAGTGCTGCCCACCGGCGAGACAATTATTGGCGTCTCGGCCATCCAGTCGATCAGCTGCGCGCGCAGACGGTCGCGCTCCAGCCACGATTGTATGTACTCATCCAACGAAAGCGCCGGCGAATCGTCAGCGGTAGCCATTCTCCAGCGAACAAAGTCTCCGCCTTTCTCCTCGTTACCCGCATAGACATTGCGAAGTTGGACAACCGACGCCCGAGCAAGCAGCCTGAGCCAAAGGTCGTGACCGCGCTCAACGCCGGGCGGTCGAACTTCGTCCACTATCATTCCGGCCTCCGACAAGAACTGCGCCGCATGCTCGACGGCTTCTCGGGTTTCTGCCGTGACGGGAGAAACTGTGTCGGCCGTGTAGAAGGCTACGCGAGTGCCGGCGAGCGCCGCACGCCGTTCGGCGGAGCATGGGTCTGGTTCGATGGCAACTCCTGAAAGCACGCTGAAAAGGAGCCAAAGATCCGACACCGAACGGGCCATTGGCCCAATCACAGCGCCAAGCGAATAGGGGCCGGTGCTCGGTGGAAACTGCCCTGCACCCGGCACTCGACCTACGGTAGGTTTTAAACCGGCGATGCCGCAGAAATGAGCTGGGATTCTAATCGAGCCGGCGAGATCGCTGCCGATACCACCAGGGGACATGTGTGCCGCAATCGCGGCCGCTTCACCTCCGCTCGACCCGCCGGGACTCAATGAGAGGTCACACGGATTATTTGTGCGTCCGAAGACAGGATTATCCGCGGTATAGTCCATCGCCATCTCAGCAGTATTTGTTTTTCCAAGAATGATCGCGCCCGCAGCTTTTAGTCTCGCGACGACAGGCGCATCACTTTGCGGTACAAATTCGGCGCGCATTGCTGAGCCGCTGGTTGTTCGCAGTCCGGCTGTCTCGATAGTGTCTTTAATGGTCAACGGCACGCCATGAAGCGGACCGAGTTGCGCGCCGCGCCTGATGGCCCCTTCAGCTTCCTGCGCTCGCTCGAGAATGTCGGGCGCCGGCGTTACGATTGCGTTGAGTGTGTGATTGAATTGAGCGATGCACTCAAGATGGGCTTGTGCGACTTCAACGGGTGAGATCGAACCGCTTCTAATACTGCTTGCGAGATCCACGGCCGACCATGACAGTAATTCATCCATCGAATTCTTTCCCAAGAGGAATAGCGTGTTTTAATTTGCAGCGCCGATCAAATCTGGAACCGCAATGCTCGTGTACTCTGCGTTCTCAGCGTCTCCGGGTTGAGTGACGAGTGGTTATTCACCACAGACTCGCAGAGGCCGCTGACACTAAGCGGGAAGAGTGACTATCAGAATACCACCCGCACGTTTTGCTTTTCAGAAAGTTCTATCTATAATTTCATTGCTCTGAAAAATCTCAATCACAACCTGCCTGCGTCTGGACCAGCGGCCGTTGCGCTGACGTGCAGCAGCATCAAAGGAGCGCGTTCTTGACGATTCATTTGAGCAGGACGTTCATCCTGCGCAAGCTTCATCAATTATCGGGCATCATGCCGCTCGGCATATTCCTGTTGGAGCACTTTTATACAAACTCGAAAGCGCTGACGGGAGCCGCGGATTTCAACAACGCAGTCAAAGACCTGCAATCGATCCCATATATCCTGTTTGTAGAAATTGGCGGAATCTTTATACCGCTCATCTATCACGCCGTCTATGGTCTTGTGATCACGGTTGAAGCTCGGCCAAATAATCTGAACTATCCCTATCCGCGCAACTGGTTTTATCTAATCCAGCGAATCACTGGTGTCATTCTGTTCTTCTTCATCACTTTTCACGTGCTGAACTTCAGGTTTGGACTCTTGCCCGGGCTGAACACGATTTCGGTTGCACATAGTCCACAGATGGCTTTTGACATAGTCTCACGCGAATTTCGCATGGTGCCGATATTTCTTGTCTACATGGTTGGAATCACGGCCACGGTCTGGCATCTGGCAAACGGCATTTGGCTTTTCCTGGTCGATTGGGGCATTACAATTGGCGAGCGCGCGCAACGTCTGACGGGCTACGCCTGCATTGGTTTCGGAGTTTTTCTTTTACTAATCGGCATCAATGCCGCGGTGGCTTTTATCAGGCCGGGCGGTTTATTAGGAGGCATCCTCTAAAGATGGCGACTAACGGCATCAAGATCGCAATCGTGGGTGGCGGCCTGGCGGGTCTGGCGGCAGCGATGAGAATCGCCGAGGGCGGCCACGCGGTCGACCTGTTTTCTGTAGTTCCCGTGAAGCGATCGCATTCAGTTTGCGCCCAGGGCGGGATCAATGGCGCCGTCAACACAAAGGGCGAAGGCGATTCGACCTGGGAACACTTTGACGACACCGTGTATGGCGGCGACTTTCTCGCGAATCAACTGCCTGCGAAGGCCATGTGCGAGATGGCGCCGTCGATAATCTTTCTTTTCGATCGCATGGGTGTGCCCTTCTCGCGCACGAACGAAGGACTGCTTGATTTCCGCCGCTTCGGGGGAACCAAACATCACCGCACCGCTTTTGCCGGCGCTTCAACCGGACAGCAGTTGCTTTATGCGCTCGATGAACAGGTACGGCGCTACGAAGCAGCAGGCCAAGTGCGAAAGTTTGAGCATTGGGAAATGATGTCGTTGGTGCTCGACGAGCATCAGGTTTGTCGCGGACTGATTGCGATGAACCTTCAGACGCTGGAACTCAAAGCTTTTCCGGCCGACGCCGTCATTATGGCCACTGGCGGGCCGGGCCTGATCTATGGCAAGTCGACCAACTCCATGGTCTGTACCGGCAGTGCGGTCTCTGCCTGTTATCAGCAGGGCGCGAAATATGCGAACGGTGAGTTCATTCAGGTGCATCCCACCTCAATTCCCGGTGAAGACAAGCTGCGGTTGATGTCGGAATCGGCGCGCGGCGAGGGCGGCCGAGTCTGGGTGCCGAGAAATCCTAACGACAGTAGAGCGCCTTCAGCGATACCCGAAAACGAGCGCTGGTATTTTCTCGAAGAGAAATTTCCCGCTTATGGCAATCTCGTGCCCCGTGACATCGCCACGCGTGAAATTTTTCAGATCTGCATCGAAGGTAAGGGGGTGGGCGGCCAGAACCAGGTGTATTTGGATCTGACGCACATCCCTGCCGAGACGCTGGATCGAAAGCTTGGTGCGATTCTGGAAATCTACGAAATGTTCGTGGGCGACGATCCGCGGCATGTACCGATGCGCATTTTCCCCGGGGTGCATTATTCGATGGGTGGATTGTGGGTCGACTACGATCAGCGCACCAACATTCCCGGATTGCTGGCGGCCGGCGAATGCGACTACTCCATTCACGGTGCAAACCGCCTGGGCGCCAACTCGCTGGTCAGTTGCGTCTATGGCGGCTTCGTCGCTGCGCCGGCCGCAATCGAGTATGCGAAGAATGTCGAGCGGAATGGCGCAGACGGTTCGCGCATTTATAATCAGGAACTTCGTAAGCAGCAGGAAATCAACGACGCCCTGGTCAACCAAAGTGGTAACGAAAATCAGTATGTGCTGCACCAGGAGATGGGCAAGTGGATGACCGATAACGTTACCGTCGTCCGTTACAACGATAAATTGAAGGCGACTGACAACAAACTGCTGGAGTTGATGGATCGCTACAAGCGCATTTCAATTAACGATTCCAATCTCTGGGCCACCATGGCGCTGCCGCATGCGCGTCATCTCGACAATATGCTGGAACTGGCGCGCGTGATTACGCTCGGAGCGTTGAATCGCAACGAATCGCGCGGCGCGCACTACAAGCCGGAGTTTCCGAATCGCGATGATGAGAATTTCCTGAAAACGACGATCGCTGAATATTCCGGGGAGGGCCCGGTCATTTCGTATGAAGCTGTCGATATTTCGCTGATTCCACCGCGAAAACGTGACTACAGCAAGGCGAAGCAGGAGCCGAAGCACGATCCGGCAGCGGCCAGGCCGGCTGCAAGCGTTTAGAGCCGGATTTGCCCCGAACGTTTAGAGGCGGGCACCGCCCGCCGGTACTTGCGAGATTTCCATTTGCGCAATGCAAAATGAGAAATCAGAAATTTGAAGTGGAAAATTCTTCAGTAACGTCTTTCTGAGCCGTCTCTGTAGGATTAGAGACTGATTAATCATGTCAGCACACGTACAACCAGCAAAGTCTGCGCGCGTTCCGCCGAAGACAGTTGAGATTCATATCAGGCGCCGCGCCAATCCCGACTCGCCGTCCTATTGGGAACGTTTTGAACTTCCATACCGTCCCAATCTGAACATCATTTCGTGTTTGATGGAGATTCAGAAAAACCCGGTGACGAAGGAGGGTACGCCCACTACGCCACCCGTTTGGCAGATGAATTGTCTCGAACAGGTCTGCGGCATCTGCACCATGGTGATCAACGGACGCGCGCGCCAATCGTGCTCAGCACTCGTCGATAATCTCGAGCAGCCAATCAAGCTCGAGCCCATGCAGAAGTTTCCGAATATTCGCGACCTGGTGGTGGATCGTTCGCAAATGTTTGATCACTTGAAACGTGTCCACGCCTGGATTGAACTCGACGGCACTTACGATCTCGGCGCGGGACCGCGCATGGATCAGGAAGACGTGCAGGAGCGCTACGCCTATTCGCGTTGCATGACCTGCGGTTGTTGTCTGGAAGCCTGTCCGCAGTATGACGAAGATCATTACATTGGTCCGCAGGCAATCGCGCAGGTGCGACTTTTCAATATGCATCCCAATGGAGCGTCTACGCGCGACGAGCGCCTGGAAGCCATTATGGGCGCAGACGGCATTACGAACTGCGGCAACGCGCAAAACTGCGTCAAAGCGTGCCCGATGGGCATCCCTCTCACGCGGGCAATCTACGAAGAAAATCGTGAGACGATTGTCCGCGGACTGTTCGGTTGGTTAAAGAAGTAAATTAAAACTGCTATTGGGGGTTCGTTCGAGAACCTGTATAGACTCAAGCCAAAATTCCTGGCCTGCTAGAGTTTGATTTCTGACCTTTGCAATGTAGATTCCACTGAGGTTTTGACGACAGCTTTTGGGCTACTCCTGTGATTTGGAGTTTTCCCGTTGCGGGGGCAGGGGAAAAATACACAATTTCCGCCGACCGCTGAGCTAAATAACCGCGGGATTGCGTAAAAAAGCAAAGATCGACTCTGCGACTAGAGCAGTTCTCAATGGTCCTTCGCAAGCAGGAATCAAGACCCATAACCAAAGAGGCGCCGGTCATTGATCGGACGCCTCTCTCTTTTGCGAACCGCTTGAAGCCAACTAAATTCCCAAAACGTTCACCAACTCCTGCACCGCTGCCGCACTCTTTTGCAGCGCAATGCGCTCCTCCGCAAGCAGGTTAATCTCGATTACTTGTTCAAGTCCCCGCGCACCTAATTTACACGGCACGCCGACGTAGAGACCGTTGATGCCATACTCGCCTTCCAGGTACGCGGCGCAGGGAAGAATCTTTTTCTTGTTTTTGAGAATCGATTCGGTCATCTCCACCGCTGCCGCCGAAGGTGCGTAATAGGCGGAGCCGGTCTTAAGGAGGGAAACGATCTCCGCGCCGCCACCGGCAGTTCGCTTGACGATCGCGTCGATTTTATCTTTGGGCAACAACTCAGGAATGGGAATGCCGGCGCAGGTTGAAAAGCGCGGCAACGGCACCATCGTATCGCCGTGGCCGCCAAGAACAAACGCCGTTACATTCTCTACCGAAACGTCAAGCGCTTCCGCCAGGAAGCAGCGCATACGCGCCGAGTCGAGGACGCCGGCCATGCCAATTACGCGATGCTTGGGAAAACCTGAGCGACGCAAGGCCACCTGACACATCGCATCGAGCGGGTTGGAAACTATGATTAGAATTGATTCCGGCGAGCGGCTTACGACCTCGTCGATAACGGTCGAAACGATCTCAGCATTTGTCTTCAGCAGATCGTCACGGCTCATGCCCGGCTTGCGTGGCAATCCGGCGGTGATGATTACCACGTCTGAGTTTTCTGTGCCGTCATAGCTATTCAAGCCGGTTAGCTTGACATCAAATCCTTCGATGGGGGCCGCCTGGGCCAGGTCGAGGGCTTTTCCCTGTGGCACGCCTTCGACAATGTCAACCAAAACTACGTCGCCCAATTCTTTTGCCGCCAACCAGTGGGCGGCAGTGGCGCCCACATTACCAGCGCCAACTACTGTTATTTTGTTTCGCACACGCATTAGTTTTTGATCCTTTCGCGAGCAGGAATGGACAACTTCGGTGGCAATCATTCCTGCGCACTTTGTAATTAAGAATGCTAGGATTTGAAAGAGCGTGAGTGTATAGCCCTGCGTCAAAGAGTGTCAAGAAACTCCATCTCACCATTTAGATTGGAGCCGAATGAAAGCCAACCGTTTGTTCCTGGTGATAGTACTGCTTCTGATGGGCTGCAATTTACTTTGGGGTCCGACAGCCACAGTCAGGAAGTTCGGACGTGGACGGAATGACGAGCCTGTTTTCACACGCCGCAATCGAAAAGCTTGGAATCGAAAGGGTCCATTCAAACAATCAAGGCTTCTCTCGCCTGGTGCGCAAATCGTTTGAGGCGGGCGGGAAACCGAAAATGAATGACATCAAGGTGACGTCGGCCGGTAATACTGCACGAGTCTCCTTCGTCTATCGGGACCAGGAGCGAAACGACTCAATGGGTTTGGGGTTTGACCTGTCGAAGGAAGACGGAGCATGGAAGATTGACAATATCGGCGGGCGCGACGCTATGGACCTTAGCGAGGTCAGCAGTCCTTCGCCGGTCGAAAGTCCTGACGAAGCTTCCGCGCCTTTTGCGCCTGTGCCGGAAGCTTCGCATGAGAAGCCGGCGCCGCCTAGCGCTCCCGTTTCCGGGGGAGTGCTTAACGCAAAAGCCATCAGCCTGCCTAAGCCGCCCACTCCACCAATCGCAAAGGCGGCGAAGGCTTCCGGGACCGTAGTGATTCAGGTACTCGTCGACGAGAACGGCAGTGTGGTTTCGGCGCATGCCGTGTCCGGACATCCGCTATTGCAAGCGGCGGCAGTGGCGGCGGCGCGAAGCGCAAAGTTTTCCCCGACCAAACTATCCGGCCAGCCAGTGAAGGTGACCGGCGTCATTACCTACCAGTTCGAACCCCAATAGGGCTGTTAATGCGAACAGACCACAGTCGCCAAAAGCTAATCGCGCTGCTGCAACTGGCTTACTCAGCCGAGCTGGCTGCGGCTTATGCCTATCGCGGCCACTGGCATTCCGTTGTCGCCAAAGATGAGCGCAAACGCATCGAGCAGATAGAAAACGAAGAGTGGCATCATCGCCGGCTTGTCGGTGGAATGCTGCAAGAGTTGGGAGCACATCCAAGTAGACGACGCGAGCTTAGGTCTCTGCTGATCGGGCGCACACTCGGCTTCCTTTGTCATGTTATGGGTTGGCTGGCTCCCATGTATGGAGCTGGGCGGCTTGAGAGTCGCAACATTCGTGAATATGAGACCGCTGCGAGACATGCGCGCGATTGCGGCCGCGAAGAGTTTGTTGAGTGCCTGCTAACCATGGCTGAGGTCGAGTGGGAACACGAAAACTATTTTCGCGCGCGCGTAATGAGCCACTCTTTGGGAGACAAACTAAGGCTCTGGCCCCCGCCGCCTTCGAAAGAAACTATTCGCGACTCGTTTATCCGCGAATCCGAAGCGAGCCCGGGGTTAGCCGACGCGTTATAGCGTCAAACTATTGGTTTGCAGCCGCTGAAAATCGACAACCGGCATCTCAGGTTCGGCCTGCCGCCAAACGGCTGGATACGTCATCCGTGCGCGTGATAGTATGAAACAACGTAATTTTCAAGCCCCCACTAACGTACCATCACGGTTTTGAGCTATGTGGACTCAACAGACATTACATCACCGCCCGCTCGATAGCCGCAGCAATCTTTTCGCCGATTAGCGCTCGCTAACCTTTCGCCACCGGCTGACGAAGTGTCTCGACATGGTTAATGTCGGGGCAGGTTATTTCCAGGGTTCGTCACAGGACGACCCGACTTATCTAAAGGAGAGCGCATCATGTCAACTACTACAATGGCACCCGCCAGGCGTCCCGAAGTCAAAACTGCCCTGCCCGGTCCAAAGGGACAGGAAATTGTCGCTGCGGACGCGCAGTTTGTTACCCCTTCATATCCGCGCCCCTCTTTCAAGCTTGTCGCCGAACGCGCACAGGGAGTTTGGGTGGAAGACGTCGACGGCAACACCTTTCTCGATTGCAACGCCGGCGTCGCTGTGTGCTCGACCGGCCACTGCCATCCGGAAGTAGTGCGCGCGATTCAGGAACAGGCGGAACAACTGATTCACATGTGCGGCACAGACTATTACTACCGCCACATGCCGGCACTCGCGAAAAAACTCGATCAGATAGTGCCGGTGCCATCGCCGACGAAAACCCATTTTGCAAACAGCGGCACGGAAGCTGTCGAGACCGCGCTGAAGCTCGCGATGCATGCAACCGGACGCGAGAAGTTCATTGCGTTCTTCAACTGTTTTCATGGACGCACCCTGGGTTCACTGTCGCTGACTTCCTCGCGTGTGGCACAACGAACGGGATTCAAGCGCCAGGCGCTTGACGTAATACATGTTCCCTTCCCCAACGAGTTTCGTAATCCTTTTCGCGCCGAAGACTGTGGGGACGGTGGCGCCGGACAAGGTGCTCTCAACTGGATTGAAGAGCGCTTATTCAAAACTACAACGCCGCCGCAGGAAGTTGCAGCTATTGTCGTAGAAGCCGTGCAGGGCGAAGGTGGCTACGTGCCATCCCCGAAAAATTTTCTGCCGGGTTTACGCAGAATCTGCGATCAACATGGCATCCTTCTGATTATTGACGAAGTGCAATCTGGGATGGGCCGCACGGGAAAAATGTTCGCGTCTGAACATTACCAGGTGCAAGCGGATATTGTTTGCCTGGCGAAAGGAATTGGATCCGGACTGCCAATCGGCGCTTGCGTCGCACGCGCTGACTTGATGGACTGGAAGCCGGGTGCACATGCCTCGACGTTCGGTGGTAACCCTGTTTGTATTGCTGCGGCTTTGAAGACAATTGAACTGCTTGAAGGCGGGCTGGTGCAAAATAGCGCCGAGGTTGGCGCTTATCTGAAAGCAGGGCTGGAACGTCTGCAACAGAAATATGATTGCATCGGCGACGTTCGCGGCATGGGTATGATGCTTGGAGTGGAGTTCGTAGAAAGCCGCACTTCAAACAAAGCAGCTCCCGAGCTTCGCGATCGGGTGGAAATGGCTTGCTTCGAAAGAGGGCTGATCATCCTGGGCGCGGGCGCGAATACGATTCGCTGGTCACCGCCGCTGATCCTGACAAAGGAAAATGTTGATGTTGCCCTGGAGATATTCGACGACGCGATTGCGGCATCGTTGTAGAAGTTTGGGATAGTTGCGGCTTTGCAGTTTGGTGTGTGGAAGGGCTTCGGCTTTCCGCGTGGCGGACAAAGATACTTCAGGCTACGCCTCTTTTAAAATCGAGCGCAGCCTAAAGAATGTTTCCCCGAATTCGGAAGGGCAAAGCCCTTCCGCAAACCAAGAGGCATAGCCGCAATTTACTGTGACACGCCGGCACCTGTCTCAGGCTACTTCAACAGCTTTTCAACAATCTCCCTAATCCGCGCGCGCAATCGATCCTCATCCACAGTGGTGACCTGTCCGTCGCGATAGATTTCCCTGCCTGCAATCACTGTTAAGACTACATCTCTTGCCGACGACGCAAAAATCAGCGTGTCAGCGGGTTGGTACGACGGAACTTGATGCGTGCCATTAAGCGAAACGGCACTGAAGTCCGCCTGCAGCCCTTCCTTCAACTCGCCGGTTTGCCCCTCCAATCCGAGCGCACGAGCGCCTCCCAGCGTAGTTACTTCCAGGAGATCATCCGCACTGCTGTGTTTTCCTTCAGTCTGACTCTCGATCTGTGAGCGTGCGAGCAACAATGCGAAGCGCGCTTCTTCCAGCAAGTCGCAGGTGTTATTGCTGGCTACCGAGTCGCTGCCAAGCCCGACCGCGATTCCGGTATCAAGCATTTTCCCGAACGGCGCGATACCGTGTCTCAGCTTTGCATTTGATTTCGGGCAATGTGCCACCCGCGTTTGAGTTTCCCGAAGCATCTCAAGATCCGCGCTGTCCACGTGAATGCAATGAGCCAATAGCGGTTTCGTTTCCAACACTCCCTGATCTTTCAAGTACTGAATGGTTGAGACTTTTGGAGCATGCCACTCTATGCCGCGTTTTCTAAGGCCATCAGCAAAGGGACCTACGCCCATGCGCAGTAAAGTGACTTCCATGTAGGTCTCAGCAGCGTGCATCATAAGCGGCAGCTTTTCTGCCAGAGCAAAACTGGAAATCATCTCCAACTGCGGACCACAAACCGTGTAGGGAGCGTGCGGCGAAACTCCACACTTAACCAGAGGCGTCTCCAGTTCGCGAAGTCGTGCAACCTTGTCTCTGAGTTTTTCAAAGTTTTCTTTGGCAAGACTCGGATCCGGCCCAAACGACTCCTGAAACACGATACCTCGCAAGCCGACCTGCTGGAGGGCTTTCATACTTTCCGACCCGGAGTCGCTGGCATCCGCAACACAAGTCACACCGGCTCGCGCTGCCTCACAGGCGCCCCACGCTGCGGACACGTGTAAATCATCGGCAGTCATTCGCTCCATGCGAGCGAGCGTCAGTTTCCTGAGCCAGGTGAAAAAATCGGATTCTTCCTGCTCGAGAAAGCCGCGCATTGCGGTAAGTTCCAAATGAGAATGGGTATTGATGAAACCGGGAAGGATCGCAGCCTCTCCAAGATCGCGAATGCTAGCTTCAGGATTCTCCGCGCGTAAGATGGCGCCCGGGCCAACGGATGTAATCCTGTCGCCGGCAATCGCAATTGCACCGTTCGCGATCGCCGGCGACGAAATAGGCAACACCCATTCGGCGCAGTAGAGAATTGTCATGAATGCCGTTGAAAAGAATGTCGTTGGCGATCAGCGATTAGTCGCTACGCTCATGCGTCGACGTCATCAGGTCCGAACCAAGCGCGGGCAATTCGGCAAGTAGTTTACGGTTGCCGTCGATGGAAGTGACGATGCTCAAGCGAACAACGTGCTCGCCTTCAGGATTATTATCGACATCGAAATCTTCCAGGTGCAGATTCTGCCTCTCGAGCAGGTCGAGCAGACTCTCGAGAAACTCAGCCGGGTTGGTGGTCTTCAGCGAGTAATGGAACAGTCGCTGCCGCTTGATAATAAACCGTTCGACCTTCCGCAAAACAACCAGCACAATGAAAATCAGCGCTGTTGACAAAAGTGCCAGACCAAACATGCCTTCACCGATCGTGATACCCACTGCGCCGACGACAAAGATCGTAGCCGCGGTCGTCAGACCAGTGATCGAGCCGCGCGCCTGGAGGATCACGCCGGCGCCCAAAAAACCGATACCCGTTATGACCTGAGCCACCAGCCGCGCCGGATCTGTATAAGGGGCGCCGCCGCCAATATGGCGCGAGACAATCATTACCAACGCTGAGCCCAGACAAATGAGGACATTAGTTCTCAGACCGGCAGCTTTCCGGCTGAGTTCTCGCTCCAAACCGATCACTCCGCCGCAGATAATGGCCATCAGGAGTTTCGTAACTACCACCATGTCGAGAGAACCAGTGATCAAGGTTAGATCGTCCTTATCATTTCGTTTCTAAAAACTACTGACGCCGTTCCGGTGAAGCCGGCTGCGGCGCCGTGAAGTCCAGTGCTCGTGCCCCTTTCAATTTGCGATACCTATCCAGTATGGAGACGACGTAGGCGCGCGTGGAAGGGATGTCGATCCGATTGATGAAGTTCGCCCCCGAGATCGGTGCTTCACCGGCAGAAACCTTGCTCCATTCTGCTGCCCGACTGGGTCCGGCATTATACGCCGCGATCACGCGAGGCTCAGGCTCGGGAACGTCACGATACTGCTCAAAGATCTTCTCGAGATACCAACAACCTATCTGGATGTTGCGCTCAGGGTCTCGCAACAAAGCAGTGGGTGCCTGAGTCATCTGACGTTCCAGGTCATGCATGCCGGTTTCCGCTGCCCACTCGCGACCGACGGCCGGCGTAATCTGCATTAATCCAATTTCACCGTCTTTGCCGTTCTTCCAGGGACTGAAATATGTCTCTTCGTAAATGATGCTCCAGACCAAAGCTGGGTCAAGCCGATAGACGTTGGCCTGCCGCGCGATCAAGCCGTCGTAGCGGTGTATCCAATAACTGTTAAAAAAATAAAGCCCGGCAATTATTGTGAGGGCAATGAGAATAGCTAACAGGAAACGTTTCATCGAAATGGGCGTCTGCGAACCAAGGGACAAACGTATAGGGGACAAGGGTAAATGGAGAACGGGTAAAGGGTAATCAGTAAAGAGCGAATTTCTATCTTAACTCTTAACTTTTCCAGTTTACCTTTTCCCCTTTACTCTTATCCCTTTCTTTCCCCAGGCTACGTCGGTGGATCAGTTCGTTCGCTTTAGTTGGGACCAGAAGTTTGCGATCGAAGATGAACAATCGACGCCCTCATATCGCGAGCTTAATGCCAACTCATCAAGCACGTGACCCTGTAACCAGATCTCCGCGTCAAGAGTAACTCCCGGCGCCAAAGCATCTCCGCGAAGCGCGCGTTGATTTACCAGGATTTCCAGATTCATTTTTTCCAGATCAAGGTGAATCCAATACAAGTCGCTTCCGGAAAGCGGATTCTTCAGCGGCTTAAAGGCAATTACGCGCCCTGACAAGCTCCAGTCGTTTTCATGCGCGGCCCGGGACGGCGCGGCTTTGTCCAACGGTAGCCATCTGGTTTTTGCCGGGGTGCTGCGCACCCGAGCGCGATAGGCCAAACCGCAAAGTCCGACATGTAATTCTTCCGCGGCAAAGCCAGCGGGACCCACCTCGGTAAGATTTTGCAGTTCAAACAAAACCTCACAGTCCGACCCCTCGCGAAAACCATGGACGACGGCCTCGCCTTCTTCGTCATATTCGGTTAAGGCCCAGGGGCTGATCGTCTGAATATAACGGGCGCGAAAGCCCGGCCTGCAATCGGCATAGAAAACGTCTCCGCTTCCTGATTCATATAACACAGTCCAAACTTCCAAACCTTCGCCCAGTTTCCAGCAACGACCGTGCAACACCGCACCGCGGCGATTCAATTGCGTAGCCTCTCCCTGATCTCCGGCGCGTTCGGCAAGATAGTTAAAAGCCTTCTCGCTGGGAACTTCCAGGCCGATGGTTTCAAATGTAGGATTCATGAATTTTATGAAAGCGACGGGAACGCAAACTTTGACTTAACGTGCGGTTCCTTGTTATTCCGCTAACGCGACTTGCCGGCGCGCTTTTTTGGCTTCGCGTCAAGCTCCTCGAGATCCGCTGCTGCAGCTCCACGCGCGGCGCGCGTTCGCACACCTCGAATAACTCGTTCCGGGCCGTGGGATGGTCTCTTGCCCGAGCGAATCATCTCCGCGAACAAATCAACATCGTAGTCTACGTCGCGAGACATTTCCTCGCGAATAGCGTGCAACACCTCCAGAAATTTAGGACGACGATACATTATCACTCTTCACTTTTCATTCTGCACTGCAATTAGTTGACCTTTTCGGTCGCTTCGGAAACTAGAAATTCTGGTGTCACGATCATTGGCACGTAAAAACCTGCGGCGGTATTAAACAAGCGAATGCGTGCCTGCCTGCGCACGTTTGCCAGGTGGCCAAAGTTCCAGGTAACCAGGTAGTCGATCTTATGGAACGATGCAATCGCGACGTGTAGAGCGTCAGCAATGTACTTGCGGTGGAATATGCCGCGCGAGATGTAGCCGTCGGCAAGTATCGCCGCCTCCTCAGTAAGCTCCACCAGTTCGAGAGCGGCTGTCAGGTTCAGGTAAGATGAGCGGTGCGGCTCACTGACGCGCTCAAGCTCGCGATTAACCAGAGGCGAAATAACCGCGCGATAGTCGGGCATCTCGTGTTCCCACCAGCGAATTGTCAGGTCGCGACGAAACGGCTCGCCATTGTCAAGATAGGCGCCAATAACTGAAGTCTCGAGATATAAGCTTTGCTTCATCGATCCAGATGCTCTTCCGGTCTCACTATATCGACGCCCATGGTGCTCTCGCCCAACGGTTCCAGCCTAATCAAACCTCTTTGAAAATCAAACGACACGCGGAAGTGGCGCAAATAGTTGCTACCGAGAATTCCGTTTTGAGTGAAGCCGGCAGTTTCATTCACCGGTTCCAAATCGAGTACCGCGCAGCTAATGCGTTCACGCGTAAAAGTTCCCAGCATCACCTTCGGCAACAACAGACTCTTAACGTCGTCGGCAATGCCGGCCGCGCCATAAATCCGCAGCCGCGTCGGCTCGAGATAATTAGTGAGTTCCTCGTCCTTCGCCAGTTGTTCCGAAACAACTGACACGCTGGCGCCAGTATCGATAATGAAATTCAGGGGTCTTTCAACCCCTTCGAGACGAACTTCGCCACTGAGGAAGCCGCTCGAGGTTGTGCGCAGCGGCAGCTCTACAACTCCGGGCGCGAGCGGTAAAGTTGCACTTCTTGAAATCGGCCCGCCCCACAGATCCTGTGTATTCGACTCCGATGGCCGGCGCAACATGAAAAGATTCTCGCCATAGTCGACCGAAGTAATGAACTTGGAAATTACTGAAAGGCCCAGGTAACCGTCGACCGGTGTCTTGACGTCAAAGAAATGGCGGATGTAAACGGGCACACTTTCGATTTTTACGCCGCCGACATCAAGCGAGTTTAAGAAGCCGTAAACGATCTCGAATTTACCGCCACCACCAACGGCGCGCGCCATGCCTCCGCGTGCCACTGGGCGTATATCAAGCTTTTTCGCCGTCTCTTCGGAAATCACAGACATTCCGGAGCCAGTGTCAAGAACGAACCGCAAAGGGTCGCGGTTATTGTTAATGCGCACCTTAAGGATCGGACGCCCATCAGTAGACTCGAAAGGCATCGTAGTCTTGTTGTCGCCGGTCAGGCTATAAAGAGAGCCGCGCCTTCCCAGAAATCGCAGAAAGTCAATCAAGCCACGTATGCGCGCGCGACGATCGGAATCGGTTCTGGGAGCGATTGTCAGGAATCTTTCGTAGGCATCGGCGGCTTCCTTGTAACGCTCGTTGCGCGCGGCCGCTTGTCCCAAATTGAAAACGTAGTCAGGCTCTTCGGAATCGATGCTCACAGCGCGGCGCAGTCCCTTGATCGCGGAATCCAGCCGGTTTTCATAGAAATCGACCATTGCCAGTCCCGCAATTGCAAGCGCTTCGTCCCCCTGAATGCTCAGAGCTGTGCGGAACTCTTCTACTGAATTCCGAAAATCACCCGCAGCAAGAATGGCCGAACCAAGCAGCGCATGAGCTCTGGCAGAAAGCGGATCGAGAACAAGCACTCGCGCTGCATGGTCAAAGGCATCCTGAAGCAGCCTTTGCTTCAGCAGCACGAAACTTAGACCAAGGCGCGCCTCCTTGTCGTGTGCATCTTTTGCGAGCACCTCACGATACTGCTTTTCCGCAGTTTCATAATCTCCATTTTTGAGAGCTTCGTTGGCGCGGCGAGTTTTCGCGTCGCCAAGCGCCAGTGCCGACGTCGCTGTCGCCAGACAAATGAATATACTGACGAGAAGTTTAATTACCGTTGGGGGGAGCCGCCGTTTCGCGTTAAGAGTTTGCATGACTTTTATCTCGCCGCGTTACGGGATACTGCAGAGTACCCAAATCAACCGATGGGGAGAAATACACAATTTTATTACTTCAAGACCTCGCCTGTTTTCATTGACCAGAGAACCAGATCAAGTTCATCAAAGTCAATCCTGATTTCGCCGGCAAACTTTCGCAGTCGTTCTTCAGTTTCCAGATACTTCGCTCGCGTTGACGGTGGCTTAGATGTTTCGACCACCTCCAAATCCGCAAGACAACTCATTACATGCTTGTCGAGAATGGCATATCCCGGTAGTCCAATATTTCGCAGGAAATGACTCGACTCCTTGTAACCCAAACCTTTAATGCTTTTTTCCCGCGCCAGCCAGTCACGACGTTCAAGCGGGTCGGCGAAGCTTGCGAGCCTTTCGCGCAATGCCATGTCACAGTGCTCTCGCAGGTAGTTCCGCGTGACAATGATGTAGCCTGGTCTTTCAACCGGAAAGCGGTGGGCCCTCGCTTTCTTCAGCGCGCGAGTCATCTCCTCGCGCCGCCCGTGCATCAGAAGGGGCCTTATCGCGTCGACAGCACGAAAGCCCATGCGAGCCGAGGCTCCGGCAGTGAAAATACAAAAGACGAGCTCTTCCCAAAATTGCTCGTCCGATCCATTGCGCCAGACATCCCGAAACTGATCGAGCCGCGCGCGAATAGCTTTCCTTCGCGCTTTGTGTGCGGCACGAATGTCTTTAACAACTACCGGCTTGCCGTTCGCTTTCACTGGATTTTCAATAGTCAGATTCTAGGTTTGTGCTTCTCGC
>DATGYM010000390.1:0-1892 GCA_035297925.1 Pyrinomonadaceae bacterium
GAACTTCAACGAATGGAGGCGTAGTGCGAGTTGCAAGTCCTGATCTTCGACTCGAACCGTTTCAGGTTCTCCGATGTTGATTTGAAAGGGTTCAAAAAGAGCCCAGTTCTCGATGTCGTGCCCATACTTCGATAGGTAGTAAATCCCAGAGAAGCCCGCATAAAAGATGATGCGCGACACAAATTGCGTCAGCATTCTGGGAGCTGTCTTTTGCAGGATCGATGCGTCGATATCTTCAACGCCAAATCTGCCCAAATGAGCGGCCAACGACTTGCGCAACCTACCGATCCATTCGCTGCCGCAAACATCAGCGTACTCGCCGTCCGCAGTCGCAACTCCCAAAATCCTCTTCTGCAGCCATTCCACGGGCACTTGGCCAAGTGGAAAATGATCGTCTTCTCCTGAAATTGCTGTCAACTCTGCCGCTAGCTTGGGATCAGCGCGGAATCGCGCCAATGTTTCGAGGAAGCAACCCAGGCGTTGGGAGGAAGCATAGAGAACTCGGTAGGTCGCATCAGGATCATCGAAGCGGTTCCCGAACGTTCCGTCCGGTCCGGCCGATGCCCAGTCGGGCACAGCCCAGGGATCCGGCACGCGGCCTAGTCGGACTTCGGCCTCTTCGTCTCGGCTGGCGGCTTCAACAAGCGGGCGCGCGAATTTGCCTCCGCAAAGCGGAATCTCAAGCTCATCGACGGCGACGAACTCGTTGATCTGGTCTATAAGTACTACTCGCAGCTCGACGCAAAGTACAAAGGGCTCATCCCACTACGCCAGGTCTACATCCCCGAAACCCTCACCGAGTAAAATCGGCTCAAGTGCGCGAAATATGAGCGCGTCACTGCATAAAGGCCTACAATCATTACAGCGCTACCTCATCAACAATAATCCATACATTGAATTCTAAAAGGAAACCATGACTGAGAAACCCAGCGCCACCCTACCCGGAACGGTCGAGAAGATCATCAAATCACCCTTTCCCAGCGAACCTGAAAAAGCACAGATCACCGTCGAAGGCGCGGATCGCTTGTATAAGGAGATCCGCATTGAGAACACCCTGACGGACGAGAATGGCGACAAGGTCCAATTGAAACCGGGTGCCGAAGTGACCCTTACCGTCGAAGCACAGCCGGAGGTGACCACGCCTCACGATGAAAAGGGCTCGAAAGTTCCAGCAGCCTAGCGGCTACTGATCAACCCGCACCGTGAGCAAGCCGGGCCGCTGTTCTCACGTTTTCCACAGACTAGTATAAAAGAATAAGCGCATTGTGATCCGCGTCACTGCATTCCCAATTCGGAAGGAATAGTCTTGCAATTGTCGACGGCTGAAAAGGTTGGTTTAAGTAACATTGACCGATCTGAAGTAGGCCGGGTGATCCGCTTGGCGAGGCAACTTGCCGAGCCACCAAACCCGAAAAAACCGACTGACTCTGTGAGGA
The DNA here is from genome assembly GCA_035297925.1 of Pyrinomonadaceae bacterium. GTDB lineage: Bacteria > Acidobacteriota > Blastocatellia > Pyrinomonadales > Pyrinomonadaceae > PSRF01. Next base: position 1,437 of record DATGYM010000390.1, read on the forward strand.
GCAGCTGGGGTTTGGAACCGCGAAAGCGGTGATTACATCAGGGGCTGCGGCGGTGCACGCATCCACGGTGTCGGCTCTCTCGCAAGAGCCGATGGCTAGAGCGTAACCGATGCCGCAGCCCTTTTAAACGCTCGATGTCTTCAGTTTCCCTTCTCGCCCGACACAAGGTCACACACCACCGTGCGCCCAATCACTGAATTCTTGAAAGTAGTGCGCTAGAAAGAAGCCTGGCCGGGAGTCGCCGGAGGATCATCACTCGACCTCTGCATACCAAGCGGGCTTGAGCGCGGCGACGCCCGGTAGTCTCTTTGCAATGAGTTCCAAGCCTGTGGAGGTCCGCCATGGACACGAATTTAGTCGTGTACAGCCAATGCGCAGAGTGTGAGGAGCCAGGACTATTTATAGATCCTGCAAGGTGCGCTCGCTGCCTGAGCGGGTACGAGCCCAACGAAAGTG
>DATGYM010000391.1:0-1532 GCA_035297925.1 Pyrinomonadaceae bacterium
CTGTCGGTGAATATCAGCGGGCTTCAGTTTATGCTCGACGAGGATAAACGCAATGGTTTGATTGACGCGAAGTTCACCTTGGATCGGGTCGTCAACGACAAGCTCTTAAAAATTGCCCAACAGGAGCTCCGCGCGGAAGGACGTCTCAAGTAAGCGTTGCTCGAAGCGTGAAATGGATGATGGCCCGATTATCTCTGTCGAGCAGATGTTCCTATCAGCAAGCGGCACCACTGACGTTTGGACAGTGGAATGGACGATAGCCAATAAGGGCGCGCGCGCAATTACGATTCTGAGCGCCCGTTTGCCCCATGGTCAGTTTAAATCAGCCGAACAACGCTTCGATCCACCCCTCGAGGTCGGTGCGGGCGGGCAAGTTGCTTTTCGGGCGCTGGTGCATTGCGATGAGCCGCCAGGACTCGTGACCGAAAACGCATTCATTATCTTCCAGGCCGTCTGGTGCAAAAAGCCGTGGCGCATCTTTGTGCGTATCCGTGTGGTCGTTAAAGAGGGCGGCGAACCGCAAACCGCGGTGGAATTCATTACCACGCAGAAGATCGGCTTCTCTGCGAGAAATTAAGAGGAAAAATTATGGCGAAAAATTACCAGGATATCTACGTGCTGCAGCGCATGCGCGGCTGATACAGCAATTGAGGCCTTGGCTTCGAAGAGACCACGGGAATGGTCTCCAACACATTGAAAATCAGCCAGGAGGAGGTTGTCGCGGCGCTCGAACGGCTGCGCGATAAGCATGCCGATGATTCGCAATATCAGAAGCTACGTAAAGATTTACCGCCGGACTGGCCGATCTGAATAGCTTCCAGTCAGCAGTTCCCAGTAGTCAGCATTCGGCAGCAATGTCATTCGGAGGCGGTCGCCTGAAGATCTCGTCGTGATGGCATCCTAGGCCCAGATTTTTCGCAAGCCACGGAACTCAACTGCGATCATAGTTCGCCCCTCGATCCGCGCTTTGCGCTACTCGGGAAACCGGTCTTAGGCGACCGCCCTGAGTAGTAGGCAGCGTATAACGCTGCCGTATCGAACCGCTTCGCGCCAAATCAATCGTGATTACGTACGGCTGGATGGTAGACGCACCTCTGGTTGGCGCAGACTCAGATCCTTCACCCCGCGCCAAAACTCCCGTTTCCCCGTCATCGCCTGAACATGGCCGTCCCACTCCAGCGTGAACGCGGTCAGACCAAGCTTCACAGCGGCGCGCACTTTGTTCTGCGTCGCATCATCGACTGCAAGTTGGCGGATCGCATCGATCTGGCGATTTCCATGACCTTCATCTTGCGCGGCGTGGAGCTTGTAAGTTTCCGCCGCGCGCGGCGAGAAACCATAGTGCGTGGTGAGCTCGCGATAGACTTTTTCTGAGATTTTTCCTGTCCCACCCAGTTGGCTCTCGACAAACGCCAGCATGGCGACACCTTCGAGAGCGGAGCGGCGCTGGCAACAACCAATGATCATTTCGATCGCGGCGAGGGTTCCAGGCGCGGGTTCGGCGTTGTCGGCCTGTTCGCGCCCGATGCCGC
>DATGYM010000392.1:0-20541 GCA_035297925.1 Pyrinomonadaceae bacterium
GAAATGCTGATCCTGAAGCGCATGGGTCAGCTCATGCGCCATTACCGGCTTTTGCCCTTCAAGTTCCAACCAATCGGCAAGATGAAACGTCTGCATTCTGGGATCGTAGTAACCTGCCACCTGTTCCGTTAGCAATTTGATAATAAACGGTCGGTATTCGAAGTTGGCGGGAGCCAGGCCGAATTTCCGCAGCGATACCTCGGTCGCATGCATTTCTTCGGGCGTCATTTGCTCGTTGAGGTTCCTGATCAGCATGCGCTCGATCTCGGCTCGGGATTGCGCCCCGCTTTTCACCGGTCTGAGAATCGGCAGCTCTCGGATTGCGCTTGTCTCCTTCAGAACCTCGGTGGTCGCTGCCACAATTGCCAGGTTGCGCGCATTACTGCTGGCGACCGTCGCGCGCTGTGCGGTGGCAACACCTGTTGAACCTGCAAACACAAAGGCAGCCATGGCCAGCGCCGGGGCCGACATTAGTGCCAGTAATCGATGAATTCGCTTTGACATCATTGGGCTTTCGCTCTTATAGTCCGCTAAACGTTCTAACCGCGTACAACTCAAGGGTACCATCCAAGCTCTTCCGATAGAGTTTGAATGCACGAGGCTGATATGACAAGTCCCGCTCCGGAACCCGTCCAAGGTGAATGGCATGAGACGCTTTTACGCGTCCGCTATTCGGAGACGGACAAAATGGGCATTGTCTACTACGCAAATTATCTCATCTGGTTTGAGATTGGCCGGACCGAATTCTGCCGCGCCCGCGGATTTTCCTATCGTGACATGGAGGAAAATGAGGACGCGTTTCTAGTCGTCGCCGAAAGCTACTGCCGCTATAAAGCCGCTGCCTACTATGACGACGAGCTGCTGGTCCGCACGCACATCACTGAGTTGCGCCGCCGGTCACTGCGTTTTGGGTATGAGATAGTGCGTGCAGCTGATGGCCAAATCATTGCCGAAGGCGAGACTGGACACGTGGTAACAGACGCCAGCGGACGGGTCCGATCTTTTCCCGAGGGATACGCGCAACGCTTACTCGCCCCACCAATCATCAAGTCTCAGGCGTCCGGCGCCATCGTCCCTACGGAAGTATCACCGGAATAGCAGTGGTCAGTGATCAGTGGCCAGTGATCAGTGATCAGTGGTCAGTGGTCAGGGGGCAATCTTAATCCTCATGGTGCTAATGAAGACATTAATCCATTCAATATTCGCCCGACTTCACCGGAAAGATTCAGGAGATCGTTACACTCTTTTTCATTCAAATACCTCAACCGAGTAGCGATTAATAATTGGGTCTCCAATTCCAACAGCGACCCATATGCGATTGAAAGGTGGCGCAAGAACTCAGGAGTGGAACGTCTTCCCTGGCCCTCAGCAACGTTGGAAGGGATGGATACCGCGGCCCTTCTAAGCTGGCTTGTAAGTCCGTATGTTTCTTCGCGGGGGAAAACCCGAGATGCTTCATAAATTCCCTCAACCAGATTCATAGACTTCTGCCAGACTATCAATTCCTGGTACTTTTGGATTTTCATCTACTCGACTCAGCTTTTACTCAACTTTAGCTCTTTGAGTAGTGTTAACGAAGCTATGAGGGTTCGCAATGAAGCCAGCTTAGGTCGGTTTTGTAATATATGAAAAGGTTTTTGTTAGGCGGTATGTTAGCGGTCTGACCACTGACCACTGACCACTGACCACTGCTCACTGCTCGTGCGCCAAATTCAGTCGCTTGATGCCCCGCGACTTGCCCGTCTCCTCATCCACATCAATGACAGCGCCGCAAACTCGCGCTTGTTGCGTAGAGTGATCTGCTCTTCTGGCAATCGCAGTGGTGAAGCGGGCGATCACGTCTTCTTTGTTCATCCCAATCACTCCCGAATAGCTGCCGGTCATGCCTAAATCCGTCAGATAAGCAGTTCCCTCCGGTAACAATCGCTCATCAGCAGTCTGTACGTGCGTGTGAGTGCCAAGCACGGCCGAAACGCGGCCATCGAGGTACCATCCCATGGCGACTTTTTCAGAGGTCGCTTCGGCGTGCATATCCACAATGCGCACTTTTGTTTCAGCTGGGATAGAGGCCAGTATTTGATCGGCTACTCGGAATGGATCATCTGATGGGGGCATGAACACTCGTCCCATCAAGTTAATAACGGCCACTGGGCGGCCCTGGATTGTGCCCGTCCAGATCCCGTTGCCCGGTGTGTTGGGGGGATAATTGGCTGGCCTGATCAACCGCGGCTGCTTCGCAATATAAGGAATCGCCTCTTTCTTGTCGAAGATGTGGTTTCCTGAAGTCATCACATCGATTCCGGCGTCGAAAAGTTGTTCGCATAAGGACGGCGTAACGGAGAAACCCCCGGCCAAATTCTCGGCGTTCATGATTGCGAGATCAATCGAGTATTGTTCACGCAAGTCCTGGATGCGCTCGAGCACGGCCAGACGGCCGGGCTTAGCAACAACGTCGCCAATCATCAGTACGTTCATAAATCATATAAATAGTGACAGTAAGACGTGTGTAGAAAAAAGCCGCAAACAGAAAATCGTCAACCGCGAATAGCCTCTAACTACTATTTACGATTCACGATTTACTATTTACGGTTTTTTGCTGGCAGGAGGGAAATCCGCAATGGTCGTTCCGAAGCCGTAATTGAACCTGCATGTACAGGTGGGTGACCTTTAAGAGCTGCAGCCTCTGGCAATTCTTAACGCTGAAGAATTGCACTGGCAAGCAGCGTCGGTCTCCCATTTTAACGGCGTTGGCTCAATCATCGTACACTCGGTGACGGGCCTCGCAGAATAGTTCCCTCCGCCGCGGGGATACTACCACAAGACAACTCGGAAAAGTAAATTTGACCATGGCGGCGGGACTCATTCCAGATTGTAACGGGCACGACTTTGCCGCCGCACGGTGGATAACGAACGTAGGGGCACGGCATGCCGTGCCCCTACTGGACCTGGATTAAAGATTTAACTGAAGGCAATGGTTCCGGGGCCGCCTTTTTCCTGCTCGATATTGCTGCGGACTTTCAGCAGGCGGTCGAGCATTTCGGCGCATTCGGCGCTGCGCATGGCCAGCTGCGCATCAGCCTGCTCATGTGTTTGTTTCAGCCGGTGAAGCTCGTCGGCGATGTGCAGAGCGGCCAGAATCGCTACCTTTAAGGAGTCTACGGTCAATGTGCCGGAAGAGATTTCGCGCATCCGGCTGTCGACGAAATCGGCGAGTTTGGTAAGGTATTCAGAGTCGCCGTCGGAACGAATGTTGTAGGTCTGATTATAAATCTCAACTCGAATGGTGGGTGCGGCAGTAGTTGTAGTTTCCATACTTCTCTTATCAAGGACGGGGGTGGTCACGATAGTCATCTAAGCTCCTCCGCCATCTCGGGATCCAACGATGCAACCGCATCAAGCATGGCCTCTACCTTAGCGCGTATAACGTCACGCTCTGCAAGCAGCGCCTCAACCTGTTTTTCCAGTCGTTGTTGCTCAAAAGATCCGCCGCCGCGATTGCGCCGCATCAGGGAGAGTTCCTTTTCCAAACTCTCTTTCTCTTGTCGCAGAGTTTTGGTGAGTTCGATCGTGCGATAGATCTTGTCTTCCAAATGCGAGAATTTTTCCAGTCCGGATAGAGCGACCATCGGCCTCTTATTTCTCCACTACCTACTCAATTTCAAACCGCTTCGGATTATGCGACTTCGCGCGTACAAGCGCAAGACTCTGTGCGCTATTGCGTGCGATTTATTTTTCAGTGCAACTCTGCGCCAAATTTGCTTACCAGAGAATCTATCAGGCCGCGATGACGCTCTTCAACCTCTTCATCGCGCAAGGTGCGCTCGTCCGAGCGATACTCCACCCGCAAAGTTATCGAACGTTTGTTTGCAGGAATATTTTTTCCTTCGTAGGTGCCGACTAAGGTTACGGCAGAAAAATTCGCTACCTGTTCAGACTCGATAGCTGCAACCAACTGGGTGAAGTTTAGATCGCGGTTAACCAGCAGAGTGACATCGCGTACTACGGAAGGGTACCTTGGCAACGGCAGATACTGAATGGACCGTTCGCCAGATGCGAGCAGTGCAGTTAGATCAATCTCTGCCACGTACACGGGTTGCCTGAACTTGTATAAGTTGCCAAGGGATTCCGTTAATCTTCCGATACTGCCAATTTCGGAACCATCCGACAGAACTACTCTCGCCGCCTGGCCTTCGCGCAGATGTTTGATTCTGCTCGGGGAATATACCTGCGGCGCGAACTTCATGGCATCGATCGCGGCCTCAAGCGCCCCCTTTATCTCAAAGAAATCCGTTTCGCGCGCCGCTTGTGCGTGACCCTCCTGCAGGGCTCCGCCGCTGGCCACAACTGCCAGCGCTTCGCGCTCCTCAGGGAGCTCATGCTCGCCGGAATTCGCGAAAATACGGCCTATTTCGAACAGACGCACGTCCCGGTTGCCACGGTTGAGGTTATGGCGAATGGACTCCAGCAATCCCGGCAGTAGGGTGGGCCTCATCCTGTTTGCGCCTTCGAGGATGGGGTTTCCAAGCGCAACCAAAGGCTCGCTTGTCTTTTTGGTTTTGAAGCTGGGAATCAATTCAAATTGATCGTCGTATCCGGTATCGATAAAACTGAAGTTGATAGCCTCGTCGTAGCCCAGGCTTGTGAACGCGCGACGCAAGCTGCGCCGCTTCATTTCCGCAGGCTGATATTCACCAGCAAAATTAGAGGGCGGCAATTCCGAGGCGATCTTGTCATAGCCGATGTGTCGCGCCACTTCCTCCACCAGGTCTTCCTCGAGGTTTACATCGCCACGCCAACTGGGCACGGTAAAACTCAGCGAACTGTTTGTCGCCTTATTTTCAACGAAACCAAGCGCCGTGAGAATGCGCTTCATCTCTGCAGCTTCGACTCGCAAGGAAGTCAGAATTTCAACGCGCGACGGTCGAAGTTGTACCGAACGCGGGACGAGTGGCCCAGGATAAATATCAATTGCATCCTCAGTTGCGATTCCCCCGGCGATTTCACAGATAAGTTCAATGCATCGGGCTTGCGCTTTCAAAACGTTTTCGCAATCGGCGCCTCGTTCAAAGCGCCGGGAAGCTTCCGTGTCCATTGCCAGCCTTCGTGCGGTGTGGCGGACGGAATCGGGATTGAAGTACGCGCTTTCAATCAACACGTCGGTAGTACCCGCTGAAATTTCTGAGTCCAGGCCACCCATAATCCCCGCAAGCGCCACTGGTTGAGTTGCGTCAGCGATGACCAGCATTTGCTGATCGAGTTTCCGTTCCACGCCATCGAGTGTGGTTAGTTTCTCTCCGACGGCTGCTCGGCGGACAACGATCCGCTGCTGGCCAAGTTTAGCGAGATCGAACGCATGGAGTGGTTGACCAAATTCATGAAGAACGTAATTCGTAATGTCGGCGACGTTGTTGATAGGCCGCTGGCCAATCTCACCCAACCGCTTTTGCAGCCACGCCGGCGAAGGGCCTATCTTGACGCCTCGCACAATCCTGGCGGCGTAACGCGGGCAGAGGTCCATAGCTTTGATTTCAACGGCGGCAAAGTCGCTGGCTTTGCCTCTTGTTTGCAAGACTTTTGACTTGGGACTCTGGACCAGGGATTTTTCAATTACAGCCACCTCACGAGCGATACCGATATGGGAGAGGCAATCGGGACGGTTTGAAGGGACCTCGACATCCAGGACCGAGTCGCCTTCAATTTCTTCAACCGCGTCTATGGCGAGTCCCACCATCGTCAACTTTTCCCGCAATTCAAGGGGAGTCGATGCCGTGGCGGTTAACTCGCGGAGCCAGTTGTAACTAATTAACATAAAATGGGCTTGGGTCTTTGGTCTTTGGTCTGTAGTTTGTGGCCCCGGGCTTAGGCGGCTTCAAGGCCCCAAGGCCAAAGGCCAAAGGCCAAAGACCGAAAGCTCCGACCTATGTCTTAATCGAATTGTCCCAAAAACCTTAAATCATTCTCGAAAAGCAGCCGGATGTCATCGAGGCCATACATCAATGCCACCATACGGTCGATGCCCAGTCCGAAAGCGAACCCTGAAAATTCCTGAGGGTCGACTCCAGCTGCACGCAGGACGTTGGGATGAACCATTCCCGAACCGCCTAGTTCTATCCAGCCGGAGTTTTTGCAAATACGACAGCCAACACCACCGCACTTGAAGCAACTAAAATCAAACTCCGCACTCGGTTCAGTAAACGGAAAATACGAAGGACGGAACCGCGTAATTGTCTGTTTGCCAAACATGCGGCGCAAAAACTCGGCTACGGTGCCCTTCAAATGTGCCATGTTGATGCCGCGATCGACGCATAAGCCTTCAACCTGGAAAAACATCGGATTATGCGTCGGGTCGGGCGTGTCCCTCCGAAAGACCCGTCCCGGAGCGATCATTCGCAAGGGTGCGCCGCGCCGCTGCATGGCATGAATTTGTACGGTTGAAGTCTGCGACCTTAGTGCGAAGCCTTCGGTCGTATAAAACGTATCCTGCCAAGCTCGGGCCGGATGATTTTCAGGGATATTCAACGCATCGAAGTTGTAAAAATCAGTTTCAATCTCGCGGCCGTCTTCAATCGCATAGCCCAGCGACACAAAGATGTCTTCGATCTTGTCTCGCACTACCGTTAGCGGGTGAAGGTGTCCGCGGCGGGGCCGCCTCCCGGGCAGGGTTACGTCGATCGCCTCGCGCGCAGTTCGATCGGATTCGACACGCGTTCTTAACCATTGTTCAGTGCTTTCGATCTTGCCAGTGATATCAGATTCGATCTGTTGGACAAGTTGACCAAAATTGGCGCGCTCGTCCGGGGAAATGCGCCCGATCATTTTCTTACTGGCCGCCAGTACACTTTTTTTCCCCAGATGTCGTATGCGCAAATCAGCGATCTGGCGCAGTTCCGCTTCCGGGTCTGGCAGACCGAGCGCGTTTGGCCCTGGAGAATCCCCCGTTAAGTTGGCAAAGCGTTCGAACTCTCGCTCGAACGCTTTGCGTGCTGCCTCAACCTGGACTTTTGGATCTACCTGGCTTTGACCTTCTGTCATAACTAATCTTATACCGGCGGCAACGCCGCCTTCTAAACGGTCAGATAGTCCGGCGTGCACTAAGCAGCAGCCGGTTCCTTCTGCGAATTCAGCGCATTCTTCGCCTGGAGCGCAACGGCCGCGAAAGCTTCGGGCTGGTTAACGGCCAAATCCGCGAGGACCTTTCTATCCAGCTCTACGCCGGCGACTTTTAGTCCGTGCATGAGCTGAGAATAGTTAATTCCATTAAGCCGCGCGGCGGCGCCGATACGCACAATCCACAGACTGCGAAAATCGCGTTTCTTTAACTTTCGTCCGGTATAAGCAAAATTCAACCCTCTTTCAACGGACTCTTTGGCTGAGCGATAAAGCTTCGACTTGGTGCCGCGGTAGCCTTTCGCCAGTTTCAATATTTTCTTGCGTCGTTCGAGACGCTTGTTTCCACGTTTTGCCCTGGGCATAGTTCAATCCTCCTTAACGATGAATTCAGAATTATGAATGATGAACTGTTTACTCATGCTGACTTCATCGTTCAGCATTCATAGTTCCTCGTTCCCTAGTCCCTTCCGTACGGCAACATCGCCTCGACTCGTTTCTGATCTGCTGTCGCAACCAGAGCATCAATGTCCAGCAATCTTTTCCGCTTGTTGGTCTTTTTCGTCAGAATGTGGCGCGCATGCGAATGGCCGCGTTTAATCTTTCCCGACGCGGTCAGGCGAAAGCGTTTCGCCGCACCTTTGTGTGTTTTTAACTTAGGCATAATTTCTCCGTCTTACCTTCATATTTTGAGACTCAAATCTCAGATTTCTTTACGCTTCCTCGTCTTTCGCCGGTGACGGCGCGGCGGGGGCTGGTGCTTGCTGGGCCGCCGGGCCTGGCGACTGAGCAGGCTTTGGCGTCATCGCCTGCGGCCCAGGCTGGCTCTGGGCTGCGGGCTGCGCATGGGCTGCCGGCGCGGGATGATCACCCTTAGTGGTTCCTTTGTGCCGCCTGGGCCCCAGAATGATAAACATCTGATTCCCTTCCATGCGTGGCCGCGCTTCAACCTCGCCTACATCGATGAGATCCTTTTCCAGTTTCTCCAGAATGCGCGCGCCCAGTTCTCGGTGCGTCATCTCGCGCCCGCGAAACCAGATAGTGGCCTTTACCTTGTCGCCGCCTTCCAGCCATTCGCGCGCGTGCTTCATGCGATACTCGTAATCGTGATCGTCGGTGCCGGGCCGAAACTTAACTTCCTTGACAGTTATCGTTACCTGTTTCTTTTTCGCCTCGTTCGCCTTCTTCTTGGCTTCGTACTGAAATTTTCCAAAGTCAATAATCCGGCAAACCGGCGGGTCAGCGGTGGCAGCAACCTCTACGAGATCCAGGCCTTTCTCACGCGCAGCGCGGATCGCGTCTCGAATATCGAGCACGCCGAGTTGTTCACCTTCCTCACCGATCACTCTGACCTGGGGAACACGAATTCTTTCGTTAATGCGGGCGATGGGCTGGCGCCGGTTATCCGGACGCTGGCCGCGACCTCGAAAGCCTGTAGCTATACTTCACCTCCTGAAGTTAGAAGTTCCAAGTTCCAGGTTCCAAGTGTCAAGTTCAAAACCTGAAACTTGAAACTTGAAACTTGAAACTAAGTGTTCGTCAGAGCACGCGTCGTAATGAGCCCGCGCGCCATCTCAATAAAGTCTGCGGTCGACATCACGCCGATGTCACCTTTGGTACGTTCGCGAACGGCGACGTTTCCCTCTTCCATTTCGCGGTCGCCAAGTACAAGCATAAAGGGAACCTTTTGCATCTGTGCATCGCGTATTTTTGCGCCAATCTTCTCGCTGCGAAGATTCGTTTCGACACGCAAGCCGGCGCTCCGTAAATCTGCTGCAATCTTTTGTGCGTATTCGTTAACGCGATCGGTAATCGGTAGCACAACCCCCTGGACGGGCGCCAGCCACAACGGGAAGGCTCCCGCGTAGTGTTCAATCAGCACGCCAAAAAATCGTTCGATTGAACCAAAAAGCGCGCGGTGAACCATTACCGGCCGGTGGGGCTTGTTGTCTTCGGCAGTGTATTCCAGCTCAAAACGTTCGGGTAGATTGAAATCCCACTGCACTGTTCCGAGCTGCCACAACCGGCCAATCGCATCTTCGATTTTGAAGTCTATCTTCGGCCCATAGAAGGCTCCTTCCCCTTCGATACGCTCGTATTCGATTTGACGCGCATCGAGAGCCGCAGCCAACTGGGCCTCAGCGTTCGCCCAATCTGCTTCCGCACCCAGCCATTGTTTCGAGGTATCGTTACCCTTTACGGACAATTCAAACTTGATCTTATCGAAGCCAAATGTTTTCAGCACTTGATAAGCAAAGTCGACGCAATCGTCAATCTCCCTGCGAACTTGTTCAGGTGTGCAGAAGAGATGAGCGTCATCAACAGTGAAGCCACGCACGCGCATTAACCCATGAAGCGTCCCCGACAACTCCCCGCGGTATACAGTTCCCATCTCGGCATAGCGCTGCGGCAAGTCGCGATACGAACGCTGTTGCGACTTGTAGATAGCAATATGCATGGGACAGTTCATTGGTTTGAGGCGAAACTCCGTTTCCTCGAGCGTCGTCGGGGCGAACATCGAATCAGCGTAATTCTGTTCATGTCCGCTGATGTGCCACAGCTCGCGCTTGGCGATGTGCGGCGTGTAGACAAGGCTGTAGTTGCGTTTCACCAGCTCTTCGCGCAGAAAGTCCTCCATCTGCTGGCGAACCACGGCGCCCTTAGGATGCCAGAAGATCAATCCCTGTCCGTACTGTTCCTGAATGGAAAACAGGTCAAGCTCTTTTCCCAGACGACGGTGATCTCTCTTTTCGGCTTCTTCGCGCTGCTTCAGCCAGGCGTCGAGCTGTTCCTGAGTGAAGAATGCCGTGCCGTAAATTCGTTGCATCTGCGGCTGAGTCGCATCGCCCTTCCAATAGGCGCCGGCCAGAGAAAGCAGCTTAAAGGCGCGCAGCTTGTTAGTGTTCGGCACGTGCGGGCCGAGACAAAAATCAATGAAGGGCGAGTTGTCGATGTAATAGACGCTGACGGTTTCGCCGGCTTTCTCGTCAATCAGCTCGCGTTTGAGAGGTTCATCGCGCTCCTGAAAAATTCGCAGAGCTTCGGCTTTCGGAATCTCGTCCCGCCGGTAAGGAAGGTTGCGACTCGCGATTTGCCGCATCCGCTTCTCAATTACTGCAAGGTCGGGCTCGGTAAGAGGCTGTGGTGCAATCACGTCATAAAAGAAACCATAACGGGGATCATCCAGCAGTGCCGGACCAATTCCCAGTTTGGTGCCGGGAAATAGGTCGAGCACGGCAGCGGCGAGCAGATGCGCCGTCGAATGACGTAAGACTTCCAGACCGTCCAGGGTCTCCGGCAGTACAGGCTCAATCTTTACCGGGTCGCCGTTTTGCGGTTGCGTCAGCGTAAAAGCGAGATCGACCTCGCGGCCATCGACACGCGCGGCGAGTGCTTGTTTGGCAAGGTCGCGGTCGAGCGTCTTTAACGCCTCACCAACGGTAATGGGAGCCGCCACTGTTGCCGCCGATCCATCATTAAGTTTTACGTTAAGCTCGCTCATCGGCTTCTACTGGTAAATCGTCAATAGTTAATCGTAAATAGAACCCCTGGCGTCGAATCCGTGCCCCGCTTGCGGAGCCGGACGTTTCCGCACAGCAGCGGCAAAGCCGCATGCCACAGCCCAGCACCACCTCAAATGGCTCTGGCACTTCCTATTCACGATTTACGATTCACTATTTACTACTTCAATTGATCGGATTCGATAGGAGCGCCTTCACCGCAGGCCGCCACAAGGTGGCTGGGCAATCAAAAACTAAAGAATCGAGTAAATGTTCGATTCATGGCGAAGGTCTTCTGGAGCATCCTATCAAAAATTAAGAAACTGTAACGCCTTCTAACTGGAACTTGTAGAATCTAAACAAACAGACCGGATAAGTCAATTCGGTGAGAAGCCAAAGAAAATCTGGGGCACGGCATGCCGTGCCCCTACATACCGCATTAGTTTCCCGAACCACCTTTACTATCGCTCCCAGAGAAGCCGCGCTTCTTCATAAGCGCTTCTACACGCGGATCGCGCCCGCGAAAACTGCGATAAGCTTCTGCCGGGTCAATAGTGTTGCCGACAGAGAAAATGTACTTTCGCAAACGCTCAGCCACCTTGTGATCATAGGGGCCGCCTGCCTCAACAAATGCGCCAAAAGCATCCGCCGTCAGCACGTCAGACCAAAGATAGCTGTAATAGCCCGCAGAATAGCCATCGCTGGAAAACACGTGCATAAATTGCGGTGTGCGGTGCCGCATCACGATTTCGTCCGGCATCCCCAACTCGGCGAGCGTTTTCTTTTCAAAGGCGTCGGCATCGATCTTCTGGTCACCGGCCAGATGCAACTTCATATCAACCAACGCCGCTGCGAGATACTCCACCGTAATAAAACCTTCATTAAAGGTAGTCGCGCGTTTGATTCGTTCCACAAGATTCTGCGGAATCGGCTTACCCGTCTTGTAATGGACGGCAAACCGTTGCAACACTTCCGGTGTTGAGAGCCAGTGCTCAAGCAGTTGCGAGGGGAACTCAACATAATCACGTGGCACTGCAGTGCCCGACAAAGACGGATACGTTACGTTTGAGTTCAAGCCATGAAGTGCATGCCCAAACTCATGGAACATGGTCTGCGCGTCATCCCAGGAGATAAGTAGAGGCTCGCCAGGTTTCCCCTTAATAAAGTTTGCGTTGTTGGAAACGATCGTCTTGATCTCGCCGTTAACCCGCTCCTGCGAGCGGTAAGCGTTCATCCAGGCGCCCGAACGCTTGCCCGCGCGAGCGTATGGATCGAAATACCACAAACCGATATGCTGTTTTGTAGTCTTGTCTGTTACCTCCCATACACGCACGTCAGGATGAACCACGGGAACGTTGGCAGCCGGTGTGAAATTAAAATTGAAAAGTTCACCCGCTACCCAGAAAATTCCTTCGCGCAACTTCTCAAGTTGCAGATACTGCTTCACTTCATTTTGATCGAGATCGTAGCGCGCCGTACGTACCTTTTCGGCATAGTAGCGATAGTCCCAGGGCTCGATTTTTATTTTTGCGCCCTCTTTATCGGCGAGAGCCTGCATGTCGGCAACCTCTTCATGCACGCGCGCCACGGCAGGCTTCCAAACTTGCATCATGAGATCCATTGCATTTTCCGGCGTCTTGGCCATGGCATTCTCGAGGCGCCAATGGGCGTGCGTCGCATAGCCAAGCAACTTTGCCCGCTCAGCACGGAGTTGCAGAATCTCAGTGATGATGGAGTTATTGTCGTGCTCGTCGCCGTTGTCGCCGCGATTGACAAACATGCGCCACGCTTTCTCGCGCAGGTCGCGACGATCAGAGTAAGTAAGAAAGGGATCAATCGATGAACGCGTATTCATGATGACCCAACCGGTCTGCTTCTTCGTTGCTGCCGCGGCCGCCGCTGCATCGCGCACCGATTGCGGCAGACCGGCCAGCTCGCTTTCATCTTTTAGAACGATGAACTGCCCGTCTTCTTCGGCGAGGACGTTTTGACTAAAGTGCGTATAAAGGCCGGCCAGTTGTTGGTTGATTTGCGAAAGCCGCGCTTTGGCTTCGGAACTCAGGCGCGCGCCGGCACGCACAAAGTTTGTGTAGTAGAGCCACGTCAGGCGCTGCTGTTCGGGCGTTAGCTTTTGCTTCTCGGGTGAATTGTAGACGGCCTCAATGCGCTTAAAGAGCGGAGCATTCTGAGTGATCGAATCATTAAAGGCTGCCAGCCGCGGCGCCATTTCGCGCTGCACGGCCTGGAACTCCGGCCCATTCATAGTTGAACCAAACACGCCGTAAACGGTTTGCACGCGATCGAGGGTTTGGCCAGCGCGTTCCAGGGCGACGATGGTGTTTTCAAAGCTGGGCGGCGCCGGATCCTTAGCAACGCGATCGATCTCGGCAAGGTTTCCAGCCATGGCCGCTTCGAGAGCCGGCTTGAAGTCAGCTACCTGAACTCGATCAAAAGGCGGCACGCCGCCATAGGGACCATCCCACTTTGTGAGTAGTGGATTTGACGGTGAGGTGAGCTCGGGATTGGCTTTCACGTCAGCGGTCTGCATGATCCTCGCATCAGCCCCGTTGGCTCCTTTCAAAGTATATGCAAGCGCACAAACGATCAAGAAAATCGCAAACAGCAGCGCCCGGTGGCGGAAAGCCAAGTGGAACATAAATACCTTCCTTCTGTAGTCAGGAATTCGATTTTAGAAGGGCTTAGTATATTGGCCGGGGCCGATGGTTGTATAGCAGTGAGCAGTGAGCAGTGAGCAGTGATCAGTGATCAGTGATCAGTGATCAGTGAGCAGTGAGCAGTGATCAGTGGCTTAGTGGCAACCGCCCCACCTGCCGCCTGCCAGCGGCCGACCCGTCTGCCACCTGCCACCCGCAATCGAACGGCCGTCCGCCGCCTGCCTCTGCCGCCTGCCGTTCTGGCCACTGATCACTGGTCACTGCCCACTGTCCACTGCCCACTACCGAGTTGCAAGTCCATTCATCGGACGGAAGTATTTTGCGTTTGGCAGCGAGTAATAAAAGTCGCCCTGCATTTCCCAGCGTCCCACATTGAACCGGCGGCTGGCGCCACAGTTCAGACACGTTCTGTAGGTTTGCCCATCCCGCGAGAACGGCCGACTCATTTCCCTGTGCCAACAACCAAAAACTCGCGCAACCCAATTGCCGACCCCGCCCCCCGACGAAGTTTTCTGCAATCCGTGCGAAAAATCTATCTTAATGACCTGTTGCGTTTGCATCGTGCTCAACCTCTCCAGTGCCCGATTTGTCGTCACCATGCTAACGCGCAAAAGAATTGGGAAAAGGGCCACGCTCGGCAAATTTCTTTTGCTGACCGCAAAAAAAGCATCGGCGCGGCTTGAGCGCCCTTTGCGCCTCTGCTGTGAATTGTTAGTGAAAAGGCGCTCACCGCAGAGGCGCCGAGCACGCGGAGGACGCGCAGAACATTTCAAATCCAGACTGAGACACCACTCTGTGAAAGCCTGGATTCCCGTCGCCTTCAGTTCTGACTTATACTTGAGTTTTGTGGAGCGACTGGGGAGTAAAAACGTTTGAGCAATCACCCGACCGAGAATGTTACGCAACTGCTGATCGAGCTATCAAATGGCGACCGAGATGCGGTTGATCTTTTATTACCTGTAATTTACGATGAACTGCGGAAACTGGCAGCGAATTACCTGCGTCGCGAACGTCCCGATCATACGTTGCAGCCGACTGCATTAGTACATGAGGCTTATCTTCGTCTCGTGGATCAGACACGCGCTAACTGGCAGAATCGCGCTCATTTTTTTGGCGTTGCTGCCCAGATAATGCGCCGGCTGTTGGTTGATCATGCTCGCAAGCACAACGCAGAAAAGCGTGGGCACGATTTTCAAAAGCTCTCCCTGGACGAAAATATCGATCGCGCTGTAGACCGCAGCGGCGAACTGATCGCTCTCGACGATGCACTAAAGGCTTTGGCAGTTTTCGACGAGCAAAAGGCACGCCTGGTGGAGCTTCGGTATTTCGGCGGTCTCTCAATAGAAGAAACAGCAGACGTGTTGGGTGTCGCACCCTCAACGATTAAACGTCAGTGGCGTTTCGCCAAGGCTTGGCTCTACGGCGAAATGCAGAAGAGCTAGAGAAGAGCTAGTGTTCTGATTTGCCAGGCTCTTGCGTCCTCTGCGGTTCTTGTGTCTCAGTGGTGAGTGCTTGCTTAACGCTTAATCTCCAGAGACACACAGTACCCGAAGGTGCACAGAGAACACTGAATCAGGACGCACCAGAGAAGAACAAGTTAATCTGTCAGGATTATCCTTTCTCAACGATAATCAATAATTCGCGCCGCCCGTTTTATGACCCCCGAGCGCTGGCAACAAGTTGAAGCTATTTTCCAGGTCGCAGTCGATCTCGTTCCGGAAGAACGCGACCGGTATCTGGCGGAGGTGTGTGGCCACGATGTTTCGCTGAAAAGCGACGTCCAAACTCTCCTTAAACAGCACGAAAGCGCCGGCAATCTGCTCGAAGAGCCCTTCTACCGTGAAACTGAACTCAACGCATTGACTTCATTCGACGGCCTGGCGTCCGGCGACGATGCCGACCCTATGATCGGCCGCCGGCTGGGGGCCTATCGCCTCGAGCGAGAGGTGGGCCGCGGCGGCATGGGCGCCGTTTACGAAGCAATTCGCGTCGACAAGGAATTCAACAAGCGCGTGGCGATAAAGCTCGTCAAGCGTGGCATGGACACCGACTTCATTCTCAAGCGCTTTCGCACTGAGCGGCAAATCCTTGCCGCACTCGACCATCCGCACATCGCTCGCTTGCTGGACGGCGGCACAACTGACGATGGCCTGCCCTATTTTGTGATGGAGTTTATCGAGGGGCAGCCTTTGTATAACTATTGCGACGCGCATCAATTGAGCATTGCCGAACGGCTCAAGCTTTTTATGTCTATCTGCGATGCCCTGCACTACGCGCATCAGAAACAGGTCGTTCATCGAGACATTAAGCCGTCCAACGTTCTGGTTACTTCTGAAGGCGTGCCAAAGCTGCTTGATTTTGGGATTGCCAAACTACTCGACCCGGGGCTGGTCGGAGACATCACTCACGATCCAACTGCAACGGCAATGCGTTTGATGACACCTGAGTATGCTTCGCCGGAACAAGTGCAGGGCGCGCCGACGTCTCCCACCACTGATGTGTATTCGCTCGGCGTATTACTTTATGAGTTGTTGACTGGACATCGTCCTTACCGCCTGAGCAATCGCGCCCCGCATGAAATGGCGCGGGTGATTTGTGAAGAGGCGCCGGCGCCTCCCAGTTTCATAATTACGCGGCCTGAAGATGTGCTGCCAAAGTTTGCAACCGGCGACGAAGCCACGACTCTCAAACAGCTTTATTCCACCCGAAGCGCAACGATTGAGTCCTTGCGACGCGATCTGTCCGGCGCTTTGGACAGTATCGTTATGAGAGCGCTGCGCAAGGAACCAGAGTGGCGCTATCAAACTGCCGAGCAATTGCGCGACGATATCGCGCGCTATCTGGCGGGCTCGCCGATTTCGGTTTTACCTGACTCAGCATTCCCCCGTCCCAGCCGCAAGCCGGAACCCATCACCAATGAGAATTCCCTGGCCGTGCTGCCGCTGAAAATGTTGGAACTGCAATACGGATCAGACTCAGGGTCAGACTATCTGGGCACCGGGCTGGCTGACGCACTGATTACGCGACTGAGCGCTGTCGGACGTTTTGCCGTTCGTCCCACCAACAGTGTATTGCGCTATGGCGCCGACACCGACCCGATAGTCGCGGGACGCGAACTCGGAGTCGCCTTCGTGCTTGACGGCAGAGTGCGCAGGGTTGAAGAGCGTATTCGGGTGACGATCCAACTTCTAAGCGTGATCGACGGCACCGCGCAATGGGCCGGACAGTTTGATGAGAAGTTTACCGACGTGCTGAGTTTGGAAGACGCGATCTCGGCAAGCGTCGCCGAGGCAATCATTCCTCACTTAACCGGCGACGAGCGCCTCAGACTTGCCAAACGCGGCACAAACGATGTGCAAGCGCATGAGGCTTACCTGCGCGGACGTTTCTATTGGAATACGTTCACCGAGGATGGTTTTGCGCGCGCCATCGTCTGCTATCACCAGGCAATCGCGCTGGATCCAAACTACGCGCTGGCTTATGCCGGCATCGCGTCCTATTACAACTGGCTCGGCAGTTTTACAGTCCTGCCGTTTGCCGAATGTTCAGCCGCAGCCTACGAGGCGGCGTCGAAAGCCGTAGCTTTGGATCCGACGCTTGCTGAAGGCTATGCGTCGGTGGGACAGGCGCTACTCTGCCGCGACTTTGCCTGGGCCAGCGCGGAACAGCAGCTCTTGCATTCGATTGAGCTCAATCCGAACTACTCGGCCGCTCGGATTTATTACGCGTTGCAATTAGCGATGGAGGGTCGGTTCACGGAGTCCATTCATGAGGCGCAACTGGCCCGCGAGCTCGATCCGCTCGCCATCATTTCGCGCTTCACTGTTGTTTGGTGTTTGTATCACGCCAGACGGTTTGAGGACGCATTGGCGGTATGCGAACAAACTCTCGATGCCGAGCCAGACAATCTGATGATGCTCTACGCCTCGAGTTTTCTGTTGAGCCGTCTGGATCGTCATCAGGAAGCTATCGCCAATGCGCAAAGGTGCGTGGACGTGATGGGAAAAGCGTCACACACGCTGGGCCGCCTGGGGGCGGCGAATGCTTTAGCCGGAAACACCGAGGAGGCCGAAGCGACGTTAGCGGAAATGGAGTCGATAGCCGAGCGCCGTCACATCTCTCCTTACCATCAGGCGCTGGTACATTGCGGCCTGGGAAGAAAAGAAGAAGCGCTTGATCTGCTCGAGCGTGCTTGTGAGACCAGGGACGCTAAAGTTCTTTGGATGGGTGTTGACCCGGAGTTGGATTCATTGCATGGCCACCCACGATTCAATGACCTCCTGCGGAAACTAAACCACCGGCTGGGCGCGCTGCCCACCTTGCCCGCACGCTCCCTGTCGGGCGAAGAATCAATCGCTGTTTTGCCATTCCGGATTCTTGGTTCGCCGGTGGAAAATACCGGCGATGAGTATCTCGGATTAGGACTCACCGATGCGCTGATAACTCGGCTTAGCAATGTTCAGCGTTTGATCGTGCGGCCCACCAGCAGCGTGTTGCGTTACCGCGGCGCCGGTATCGATCCACTGATCGCCGGACGCGATCTCAGCGTCAATTACATCGTCGAGGGTAGTTTGCAGCGAGTAGGCACTCGCCTGAACGTAACAGCTCAGCTTTTGAACGTCAGGGCCGGCGTTGTTCGTTGGTCCGAACAGTTTGATGAAGACTCAACCGATGTGCTGCACATCGAAGACTCGATCTCGGAACAAGTAGCGAGCGCCTTATTGCCGCAGTTGACGCGGGACGAGCAAGTTCAATTAGCGAAAAGGGGCACCGACAGCGTCGAAGCCTCTGAGTCGTATCTGCGTGGACGCTTCAACTGGAATAGTTACACCGAATCAGGATTGGCAAGAGCGATCGAGTGTTACAACCACGCCATTGAACTGGATCCGAACTATGCGCTCGCCTATACAGGAATCGCGGACTATTACAACTGGCTCGGCGTTTTTGGTATCCGGCCATTTGCGGAAACCTCAGCTGCCGCCATGGCAGCCGCCAGTAAAGCAATCGAATTGGACGCGGATTCGGCTGAGGCCTATAGCGCGCTGGCCTTCGCCACCGTCTGTCACGATTTCGATTGGGGCGTGGCTGAGGGCCAGCACCGACTGGCGATTAGTCTGAATCCGAACTATGCCACGGGCCATAACTGGTACGGATTTCACCTCCTGATGGTTGGCCGCTTCGATGAGGCAATCATGGAAATGTTGCGAGCGCGCGAACTGGATCCCCTGTCGCCCAGTATCATGCAAAGCCTGGGCTGGGCTTATTACCAGGCGCGGCGTTTTGACGAAGCAATAACCACCTTTGAAAGCATGCTGAACACAACGCCTGATCCTGCTTATGGCTTGGCCACCTACTCGTGGATGCTCAGGCACATCGGCAAAGGTAAAGAAGCCGTTGAGACTGCGGAGAAGGCTCTACGCCTGTCGAGTGGCGGACAGTTTTACGTGGCGGTGTTGGGAGCAGCATACGCAGGCGCGGGAAGACGTAGCGACGCCAAGGCGGCCTTGCAACGTCTCACCGACATGTCGGCGACTAGCTACGTTTCACCATATCATCGGGCGTTGATCCATACTTTACTTGGCGAGCGCGACGAAGCGCTCCAGCTCCTGCGCGAAGCCTGGGACATCAAAGAAGGTTGGCTGGCCTGGCTGGCTGTTGAGCCGCAGTTTGATTCGCTGCGTGCCGATCCCATCTTTGCAGACATACTAAAGAAAACCCGTAATCCCGCCAATATCGGTCTTGCCTGGCAGGCCGCAGTTTCTGCCATCGGCCAGCCGCAGCGGCCTGCGGAACGCACGTCGATAACGTCACCGGTCCCCAGCCCGGCGCCGCAGACTCTTGACAGTTCTAACGATGAAGCGCGTCAGCTCTACACGGCCGGTCGCTATTACGCTACCCGTCGCACCGCCGAAGGTATGCGCCAGGCGATTGAGCGTTTGAAGCGCGCCGTGGAGTTGGATCCTGACTTTGCTCTCGCGCATGCCGAATTAGCCGATTGCTACTCGCTGCTCAATTGGTACGTCGAACCGCCACCCGCGGGCGCATGGGAACTGGCGAAGCAGTCTGCAATCAGAGCGGTGGAAGCTGATCCGGAACTGGCCGAAGCGCACGCGTCACTTGGTTTTGTAAGGCTGCATTACGACCGCGACTGGGACGACGCTGAACGCGAACTGCGTAAAGCAATCATGCTGAAGCCTGGCGTTCAGGTGGCGCATCGTTGGTATGCCTTCAGTCTATCAGCCATGGGCCGACACGAAGAAGCCTTCGCGGAAATTGAGCGCGCGCGCCAGATTTCGCCGCAATCGCCGGTGCTCGCCACCGCAGTAGCCAACGTCCTTTTCCTTGCCGGCAGGTACGACGAGGCGATTGACCAATGCCGAAAAGCTCTGGAGCTCGATTCCGGCGCCGTCTCTGCACATACGGTCTTGCGTTGGGCTTACGAAAAAAAGGGAATGCACAACGAAGCCCTTACGGCCTTTGAGCAGGAGCGCGTGTTTGCCGGCGACACGCCGACCACGCATTTGAAGCGAGCCCACGTACTCGCCTCGGTGGGCAGGCGCGAAGAAGCTCGCGTGATTTTGGAAACGATTGTGGCGCGGCGTGCTGAACAATGGGTTTCGGCTTACGAAATTGCCATTATCTATTCTTTGATCGGCGATGCTGACAGTGCTTTCCGCTGGCTGGCACTCGCAGATCGCGAACATGCGGTGGGCTTCACTTTTGTGCGCGTCGATCCGCGTCTTGAGGGTTTGCGATCTGATCACCGTTTCCAGGCTTTGCTCAGCGACTTCGACCGAACCATTCCCTAACTAACCAGCCGCGGATAAGCGCAGATTTGAATTGAGAGAACGGCAAAACAGGTAGCCAGGCTCACAGGGCTTCCTTACTTGTCTTCCGTTTTCTCGAATCGGATCCGCGTTTGTCCGCGTAAGTCCGCGGCTACGCAGTTGCAGAAACGCGTCTTTTCTACTGGCTGGGATGAGACTTGAGCCACTCTGCGCGAAGCAGAAAGGTTCCGGAGTAACGATCCGTTAGCGCGCACGTCGGAATGAAAGTCGATTCACGACGTTGTCCGAGGTCTTTACTCGTTCTTGTGCCTCAGTGATGGGTTTGCTGTTACCTAGCAAGAGACGCGATGCCGCCAGCACCGAGGGCACATAGTTCGCTGTCTCCTGGGGCAGAAGACCGCGATCTGCCATGGTCCAGAAGTCCCGGATGCCGGTGCGATGAATAACTTTGGCAACGCGACCTTCACCCCA